>CAZKHE010000008.1:0-60734 GCA_964552535.1 uncultured Enterobacteriaceae bacterium
ACACCGAGCACGAGGTGAAGCAGCTCGGCCAGCTCAACTACACCGTCACCGAGGACGGCATCACCAAGGGGCTGCCGCGGATCGAAACCGACGTGGACGCCGCCGAGACCATCCTGATGCTCGCCCCGGAGACCAACGGCGAGGTCGCGGTGAAGGCCTGGGAGGCGCTCTCCAAGGCCACCGGCCGCGAGCACGCGCACCTCGCCCACACCAAGGAGGACGAGAAGCTGCGCTTCCGCGACCTGCAGGCGCAGCCGCGCAAGATCATCTCCAGCCCGACCTGGAGCGGCATCGAGTCGGAGCACGTCTCGTACAACGCCGGCTGGACCAACGTCCACGAGCTCATTCCCTGGCGCACGCTCACCGGGCGCCAGCAGTTCTACCAGGACCACAAGTGGATGCTGGGGTTCGGCGAGGGACTGGTGACTTACCGCCCGCCGGTGGATCTCAAGACCATCGAGCCGGTGAAGGGCATGAAGACGAACGGCAACAAGGAGGTGGTGCTCAACTTCATCACGCCGCACCAGAAGTGGGGCATCCACTCCACCTACAGCGACAACCTGATGATGCTCACGCTGAACCGCGGCGGCCCGGTCATCTGGCTGTCCGAGGCGGACGCGGCGAGGGCCGGCATCGTCGACAACGACTGGGTCGAGCTCTACAACGTGAACGGCGCGATCGCCGCGCGCGCGGTGGTGAGCCAGCGCGTCAACGAGGGCATGGTGATGATGTACCACGCGCAGGAGAAGATCGTGAACACGCCCGGGTCGGAGATCACCGGCCTGCGCGGCGGCATCCACAACTCGGTGACGCGCATCGTCACCAAGCCCACGCACATGATTGGCGGCTACGCCCAGCTCTCGTACGGATTCAACTACTACGGGACGATCGGCACGAACCGCGACGAGTTCGTCGTCGTGAGGAAGATGAACAAGGTGGACTGGCTTGACACGGCGGCCAGCGCCGAAGGAGCACTGTAATGAAAGTCCGCGCACAGATCGGCATGGTCCTTAACCTCGACAAGTGCATCGGCTGCCACACCTGCAGCGTCACCTGCAAGAACGTCTGGACCAACCGCGAGGGCATGGAGTACGCCTGGTTCAACAACGTGGAGACCAAGCCGGGCATCGGCTACCCGAAGGAGTGGGAGAACCAGGACCGCTGGAACGGCGGCTGGGTCCGCAAGAGCAATGGCAAGATCGAGCCGCGCCAGGGCGGGAAGCTCTCCATCCTCATGAAGATCTTCTCCAACCCCAACCTGCCGCAGATCGACGACTACTACGAGCCGTTCACGTTCGACTACGAGCACCTGCACACCGCGCCCGAGATGAAGGCGGCGCCAGTCGCCCGGCCGCGCTCGCTCATCACCGGGCAGCGCATGGAGAAGATCGAGTGGGGCCCGAACTGGGAGGAGATCCTGGGCGGGGAGTTCTCGAAGCGCTCCAAGGACGCGAACTTCGAGAACGTCCAGAAGGAGATGTACGGGCAGTTCGAGAACACCTTCATGATGTACCTCCCGCGCCTGTGCGAGCACTGCCTCAATCCCACCTGCGTCGCGTCGTGCCCGTCGGGTTCCATCTACAAGCGCGAGGAGGACGGCATCGTCCTCATCGACCAGGACAAGTGCCGCGGCTGGCGCATGTGCGTCTCCGGTTGCCCCTACAAGAAGATCTACTACAACTGGGCCACCGGCAAGGCCGAGAAGTGCATCTTCTGCTACCCCCGCATCGAGGCGGGCCAGCCGACGGTGTGCTCCGAGACCTGCGTGGGCCGCATCCGCTACCTCGGCGTGCTGCTGTATGACGCCGACCGCATCGAGGAAGCCGCCTCCGTCGCCGACCCGAAGGACCTCTACGAGGCGCAGCTCGGCCTGTTCCTCGATCCGAATGCGCCCGAGGTGATCGAGCAGGCGCGCCGTGACGGCGTGCCCGAGGCGTGGCTCGAGGCGGCGAAGCGCTCGCCGGTCTACAAGATGGCGATGGAGTGGAAGGTCGCGCTGCCGCTCCACCCCGAGTACCGCACGCTGCCGATGGTCTGGTACGTGCCGCCGCTCTCGCCCATCACCTCGGCCGCCAACTCGGGCCAGATCGGCACGTTCGGCGAGCTGCCCGACGTGCGCAGCCTGCGCATCCCGATGCGCTACCTCGCCAACCTGCTCACCGCGGGCGACGAACAGCCGGTGGTCGAGGCGCTCGAGCGGATGCTCGCGATGCGCGCGTACATGCGCGATCGCCACGTCGAGAAGCGGGAGAACGCCGCCGTGCTGAAGCAGGTGGGCATGAGCGCGGTCGAGGTCGAGGAGATGTATCGCTACATGGCGATCGCCAACTACGAGGACCGGTTCGTGATCCCGACCACGCATCGCGAGTACGCGGAGAACGCGTACGACCTGCGCGGCGGCTGCGGCTTCTCGTTCGGCAACGGCTGCTCCGAAGGCCAGAGCGCCACGACGCTGTTCGGCGGGAAGAAGAAGGTCATCCCGATCAAGGAAACGGCGTGAGGAAGGAGCCCGCCATGCTTGCACTCAAGGCGCTCGCCGCCCTCCTCACCTACCCCTCCGCCGAGCTGCTGGCGGCGATGGACGAGATCCGTGCCGTGGTCGGCGCCGAGAAGCGCTTCTCCCGGGACGACCGCCGGGCACTCGACCGGCTCATGGACGAGCTCGCCGCCGCGGACCTGCTCGAAGCGCAGGAGCTCTACGTCGAGCTGTTCGATCGCGGTCGCGCGACGTCGCTCCACCTCTTCGAGCACGTCCACGGCGATTCGCGCGACCGCGGCCAGGCGATGGTCGATCTCAAGGCCGTCTATGCCCGCGCCGGGCTCACGCTCACGACCAACGAGCTGCCCGATTACCTGCCGGCGGTGCTCGAGTACCTCTCGACGCGCCCGCTCGAGGAGGTCGCCGACATGCTCGGCGACTGCGCGCACATCCTGCGCGCGGTCGGCGAGGCACTGGGGCGCCGCCGCTCC
This sequence comes from uncultured Enterobacteriaceae bacterium, assembly GCA_964552535.1. GTDB lineage: Bacteria > Pseudomonadota > Gammaproteobacteria > Burkholderiales > SG8-39 > CAZKHE01. The sequence continues at coordinate 2,971 of CAZKHE010000008.1, forward strand.
GGCTACGCCGCGATCTTCGGCGCGCTGCTCGCCGTCGCGGGCGAGAAGGGCCTCGGGGCCCCTGCCGCCGATGCACCGGCCGACGTCGAGGACCGCAAGGCGCTCGACGAGGCGTGGGCCGAGCAGCCGGTCCTCTTCGGGCTGGGCTGCGGCGACGCGCGCAGCGGCCTGCAGTCGGCGCGGCCGGTCAAGTTCATTCGCAAAGTCGCTTGAGGAACGTCCATGGAAACCTATCTGAACCAGGCGCTGTTCGGGTACTACCCCTACCTCGCGCTCGCCGTCTTCGCCATCGGCAGCTGGATCCGCTTCGACCGCGAGCAGTACACGTGGAAGAGCGACTCGTCCGAGCTGCTGCGCCGCGGCCAGCTGCGCCTCGGCTCCAACCTCTTCCACCTCGGCATTCTGGGCATCTTCTTCGGCCACCTCGTGGGGCTGCTCACGCCTGCCGCCGTGTGGCATGCGATCGGGCTGGAAGCGCCGGCGAAGCAGATGATCGCGATGGTCGCCGGGGGCATCGCCGGGGCGGCGTGCCTGCTCGGCCTGATGATCCTGATCCACCGTCGGCTCGTGGATCCGCGGATCCGCGCGACCAGCCGCGGCCGGGACATGGTGGTGCTGGTGCTGTTCCTCTCCCAGCTCCTGCTCGGCCTCTACTCCATCACGGTCTCGGCGCAGCATCGCGACGGCGCGGAGATGCTGGTGCTGATGGACTACGTGCAGCGCATCGCGACCTTCCGCGGAGGCGCCGCGGAGCTCGTGGCCGACGTGCACTGGGTGTTCAAGGCGCATCTCTTCCTCGGCTTCACGATCTTCCTCGTGTTCCCCTTCACCCGTCTGGTGCACATCTGGAGCGGCTTCGCCTCCGCGCTGTACATGCTCCGCCCCTACCAGGTCGTGAGGCAGCGATGAGCCCGCAGAACGCGCAGTCGATGACGCTCGTCAACGGCGTGGCGGTCGAAGGCCGCATCGGCGCGGTGTGGGAACTGCTGCGGCAGCGCGCCGTGGCCGTCGGCCTGCTCGACCCGGAGGCCTCGGAGGACGTCGCGAACGAGGCGATCGAGACGCTGCTCGACCGCGAGGTGCGCACGCCGGAGCCGACCGATGCGGAGTGCCGCCGCTGGTACGACGCCCATCCGGATGCCTTCACGGCGGGCGAGCTCGCGTACGTGCGGCACATCCTCTTCGCCGTCGTCCCCGGCACGCCGATCGAGCCGTTGCGCGCCAAGGCGGAGGCGGTGCTGCACGAGCTGCAGCGGCATCCCGAGCGCTTCGCCGAGCGCGCCGCGGAGCTGTCCAACTGCCCTTCCGGCGCGCAGCGCGGCGCCCTCGGACAGCTGGCGCGCGGCGAATGCGTGCCGGAGTTCGAGCGCGAGATCTTCCGCGAGGGCGCAGCGGGCCTGCTCGCCCGGCTGGTGAACTCCCGCCACGGCTTCCACATCGTGGCGGTGGACGGGCGCGTGCCCGGTCATCGCGTGCCCTTCGACGCGGTGCGCAGCCAGGTGGCCGACGCGCTGATGCAGACGGTGTGGAAGCGCGCGCTCGCGCAGTACGTCGGCGTGCTCGCCGGGCGGGCGGCAGTCGAGGGCGTGGACCTCGGCGCCGCGGCGACGCCGCTGGTGCAGTAAGGCCGGCCGTGCCCGACGAAATCGTCGCCCGCCTGCGGCGGTTCCAGACGCGGTTCTTCCCGCGCTTCAAGCGGGAGTTCCGCGAGCTGGTCGAGGGCGGGCAGCACCCGACCGCGCTCTTCATCGGCTGCTCCGACTCGCGGCTCGTGCCCTATCTGCTCACCGGCTCCGGCCCGGGGGAGCTCTTCATCGTGCGCAACGTCGGCAACTTCGTGCCGCCCTACGATGCCTCCATGGGCTACCACGGCACCGCCGCGGCGGTGGAGTTCGCGGTGCTGAACCTCGACGTGCGCGACATCATCGTGTGCGGGCACAGCCACTGCGGCGCGGTGAAGGCCCTGTACGGCGATCCGAACCCCGCGACGCCCCACATCAACCGCTGGCTCGACCTCGGCCGGGACGCGGTGCTGCCGGTGCAGGCGTCCGAGGAAGCCCTGCGTCGCACCGAGCAGCGTTCGATCGTGCTGCAGCTCGAGCGCCTGCTCGCGTACCCGATGGTGGCGAAGCGCGTGGAGCAGGGCCGCATCGGCCTGCACGGCTGGCACTACGTCATCGAGGACGGCGCGGTGCTCGTGCTGGACGTCGAGTCGGGGGAGTTCCGGCCGGCTGACGGCTCCGGCGAAGCGAAGGAGGATCAGGCAGTCCACCTGCTGCAGTAGCCCCCCGCCCCCGCGTCGAGCGCGCATTCCCTACAATGCGGGGATGAACACCTATTTCCTCGTCAAGCACCTCCATCAGCTCGCCGCCGTCATCCTGATCGCGGCGTTCGTTATTCGCGGGCTCTTCATGCTCGCCGGTTCGGCGGCCCTGCAACGCCGCTGGGTCACCATCGTCACGCACGTGAACGACACGGTGCTGCTCGTCTCCGCGCTCTACATGGCCTTCGTGATCGGCTTCCAGGACTGGGTGATCGCGAAGCTGGTCGGGCTCGTGGTGTTCGTCGGGCTCGGCATCGTGGCGTTGAAGCGCGGCCGCACCAAGGGCATCCGCACCGCGGCCTTCCTCGCCGGACTGCTGCTGCTCGCCTATCTCGTCGCCGTGGCAGTGAAGAAGCGCGTCGTGCCGTTCTGAATCGACACCGGGTCATCCGCCCGGACGAATGGCACGGCAGGCGGCGCTTGCGAGAATGACTGCAAGCGAACGATCGAAGTCAAGCTGCCGTGCTGCGCGTGTTCCTCCTGGGCCGCTTTCGCGTCCGCCGCGGCGACGAGCCGCTGGACACGGGCCGCCGCGCGCCGCGCCGCCCGCTCCAGCTCCTGCAGGCGATCGCCGTGCTCGGGCCGCGCGAGGCCGGACTTTCACACGTGGTGGGGGCGCTGTGGCCCGACGCGGAGGGCGACGCCGGGATGGCGGCGTGCGAGATTGCGCTGCATCGGCTGCGCCGCCTGATCGGCGACGCGAGCGGCGTGTGGCTGCGGCAGGGGCTGATCGGCCTCGCCCCCGATCGGGTCTGGCTGGATACCGAAGCCTTCGAGCGCCTCGCCGACGACGTGGCGCAGCGCCAGGATCTCGACGCGCTCGCGCCGGCCCTCGCGCTGTACGGCGGTCCCCTCCTCGCCCACGAGGAGGACCGGCCCTGGCTGCTGGCTGCGCGTGCGCGGCTGCGCAGCCGCTACGTGCGGCTCGCGGGCGCGGGCGCCCGCATGCTCGAGGCCGCCGGCCGCGGCAGCGAAGCGGTCGAGATCCTGCAGCGCGCGCTCGAGCACGAACCGCTGGCCGAGCCGCTGCATCGCGCACTGATCGCTGCACACGTGCGTGCCGGGCGCGCTGCCGAGGCGACGGAGGCATACCGCAGTTGCGCGCTGCTCCTGCGTGAGGTCCTCGGCGTCACGCCTGCACCCGACACCCAGCGGGCGCTCGTCCAATCCTGCCGGCCGGCGAGAGGATCGAGTTGAAAAAAGGGAGCCGCGTCCGCGGAGCGTGTGACGGACGGGGCTCCGGCACTGCCCGTTGCGTCGCTCAGAACGCCTCGACGTGCTGCACGGCGTCGGCGCCCGGCTGCAGCCGGAATTGCGCATGGAAGTGCTCCACGGGCGCCGGCTCCGCGGCACGCGACATGACCGCAGCCGCAGTCGGGTCCGGCATCGACCGAGGCTGGCTGGCGCGCGCCTGATCGGGAAGCTCGGGCAGCGTCGATTCGATCGCAACGGTGCCGAGAAAGATGACCCCGACTGCCACGGCGATGCCCGCCACGATCTTCCAGGTCAGGACGAGCAGGCCGTCCGCCGGCGCCGCGTGGTGATGGTGGGTGAGCTGCATGGTGCCTCCGCATCGCGCGCCGCTCGGGCGCAATGCGCACAGGCTGCGCGTCGCGGCCCCACCGCGGGCATACCGATGCACACCACCTTTGGCCTAGGCCCTGCAGACCTCCGCCGAATGGCGGATACGCCGTCGAAAGCGGATGCGAAAGACCAAAAAAAACGGCGGAATGCCATCGCCCGTTCATCACAGGCTCTTGCGATTCCGCCCAACACCAGGAGTGAACGTATGGTGCCACCGCCCTCCCGGGCGCCTCTGATCTAGATCAAACGAGGCGCGGGCGACGGACAGCGGAACGACGTCAATGCAGGTCGAGCGCGTGCCGCTTCAGGTCGTCGAGGGAGACGAAATCGAGCGCGTGCTCGTGCGTGGCCGCGAGCACGACGGCCGGAGCAACCCCGGCCGCCAGCGCCTCCCGCCAGCGCGAGGCGCACAGGCACCACCTGTCGCCCGGCTTGAGGCCCGGGAAGCCGAATGCAGGCACGGGCGTCGTGAGGTCGTTGCCCCGGGCGCGACTGAACGCCAGGAACTCCGCGGTCACCTGCGCGCAGACGACGTGGGTGCCGAGGTCCTGCGGGCCCGTTTCGCACGAGCCGGTGCGATAGAACCCGGTCATGGGCGCGGTGCAGCAGGTCGCCAGCGGCCCGCCGAGGACGTTCCGGACCGGGATCTCACCCTTCGACATGACGGCCTCCTCGTTCCCTTCAGGATCGCGCGAGCACGTGGTCGGCGACGTAGGGATTGTCCATGCGTTCGTCGCCGAACGTCGACGTCGGCCCGTGGCCGGGCACGAACGTGACGTCGTCGCCCAGCGGCCACAGCTCGGTGGTGATGGAGCGCAGGAGCTGCGCGTGGTTGCCGCGCGGGAAGTCGGTGCGGCCGATGGAGCCGCGGAACAGCACGTCGCCGACGAAGGCGACGCGCTCGCCGCGATGGAAGAACACGACGTGGCCGGGCGTGTGCCCCGGGCAGTGCCTCACCTCGAACACCAAGTCGCCCACCGTGACGGTGTCGCCGCCTTGCAGCCAGCGATCGGGCGTGAACGCTTCCAGCCGCGGAAAGCCGAAGCGCACGCCCTGCTCGGGCAGCTGGTCGATCCAGAAGCGATCGTCGGCGTGCGGCCCCTCCACCGGCACGCCCAGACGCCGCTGCAGTTCGGCCGTGCCGCCGCAATGGTCGATATGGCCGTGCGTGAGCAGGATTTTCTCGAGCGTCGCGCCGGAGCGCTTCACGGCATCGAGCAGGAGGTCGAGGTCGCCGCCGGGGTCGACCAGCGCGGCGCGGCCACTCGCCTCGCAAACCACGAGGGAGCAGTTCTGCTGGAAGGGCGTGACGGGAATGATGCCGACTTTCACCGGATGCAGGCGGCGCGTGCCGCCATGGGAAAACGGGCGAGTGTCGGGCGATGACGCCCGCGGGTCAAGCGGCGTCGGCGGGACGATACGGCTCGAACGTCCACTCCGCCTCGACCTTCCCCTGCGCGTCCTCGACGCGCACGCGCGCCGGCCGGTTGGCCTCGGCCCAGCTCTTGGCGTAGCTGATGGCGACGTGCTTGTCGGAGAAGGTGTGGCTCTGCGTGCTGCCGACAGAGGCCACCTGCCAGCCGAAGACGGGGCCGGGATACACGACGAAGAGGGGGACGTCCGGATTCATGGTCGTTGACGGTGTGGGGCGGAACTTTGCCCGAAATGCGGCGCGACGAGGCCCTCTGCAAGGGCGCCTGCGTGCAATCGTTCCTGTTATGGCGCGCAGCTTTCGTGGTTGTCGCGCTTTCGTCACGCGGCCGGGACGATCCCGGGCGCGGGCATAGAATCGGTCCATGAGCAGCCCTTCGCCCCCGGCCCCGCCGCAGGCGCCCGAGACCGGCTGGGCGCGCCGGCTCCTCGGCGACTTCCACGTCACCGGCCTCTTCTGGTATCGCGTGCATCGCTGGGGCATCGGCGTGCTCCCCGAATGGGCGTTCCCGGCGGTCGTCGGCGTCTTCACCACGTTCTTCTTTCTCACCCTCTTCCGCATCCGCCGCGCCATCGCGTCCAACCTGGAGGCCCCGCTCGGCCCCTGCGGCTTCCTCGAGCGCCAGCGGCGCATCTTCCGGACGATGCACGCGTTCGCCTGGTGCCTCTCGGAGCGGTACGAGCGGTTGGTGACCCGCCGGCCCTTCGAGGTCGAGGTGGAGGGGATGGCGCACTGGCGGACGGTGGCCGACACCGGCCGGGGCTTCGTGATGGTGACCGCGCATCTCGGGATGTACGAGGCGGGCTCCATGGTGCCCGCTACGGCGGAGGCGCGTCGGGTCCACCTGGTGCGGGAGCCCGAGACCGATCCGCGCGCACAGGCGTTCATCCGCGAGAGCGTGCAGGGCGTGGAAAGCGCGCACTACACCATGCACTTCCAGGACGGCGGCCCGATGCTCGGCGTGCTGCTCGCCGAGGCGCTCGACCGCGGCGAGGTGGTCGCGATCCAGGGTGACCGGCCGCGCGCCGGGGGCCGGACGGTGGCGACCACGCTCTTCGGGCGGCGCTTCGAAGTGCCGGTCGGCCCCGCGGCGCTGGCCCGGACGGCGCAGGTGTCCCTGCTGCCGGTGTTCGCCCTCCGCGTGGGCCGCCGGCGATTCCGCCTGGTGTTCGGTGAACCGATCGACGTGACGCGCACGCGCGACCGGGATGCCGACTTCGCCGCCGCCTGTGCGGCGATGGTGCGCGAGATCGAAGGCGCGATCCGCCGCGCCCCGCACCAGTGGTTCGTGTTCCGTTCGCTGTGGCCGGGCAGCTAGGGACGGAAGCGTCGATCCGTCGCTACGCGAGGACGGTGCCGATGGTCCCGTCCATCACCGGTTCGCCGGCGAGCGTGACCGTGGCGTGGTACTGAGTCAGCGGCATGGCCACCGCGGTGAGGCGCACGCGGGCGACCAGCGGCACGTCCGCCGGCACGTCGCGTCGATGGAGCACCACGTCGCGCAGCGCCACGAGATAGCCTTCGCGCGGCCCGCCATCGGGCCCGCCCCCGCGGCGGCGCAGCGCCTCCCACACCGCCGCCGTCTGCGCGGCCGCCTCGATGACCGCCAGCGCCGGCGCTGCGACGCCGCGCACCAGCGCGCAGTCCGGCGGGATGCGCGCGGCACAGTCGGCGCCGTCCGCGCGCACGGCCAGCACCGCGGTGACGAAGCGCATCGGTGGCCGGTGCGGCAGCAGCGCGTCGAGCGGCGGCGCGTCGAAGGGCGGCGCGGTCGGCTCGACCACGCGCACGCCGGATGCAGGCTCCCGGCACGCCAGGGTCGCACTCAGCACGCCCACGCCGGCACGCAGCACGGCGACGCGGATGCGATCGCCGCCCTGCCGCTTCGCATCGAGCGCGAGGGACTCCCCCGGCGCGATGGTGCTGCGAAAGCGCGCGTGCTCGATGCCGGCAAGCGGTCCGCAGGCCAGCGCCTCGGACGCGAGCGTCAACGCCGCGACGCCGGGCAGGATCGGCCGGCCGGGGAAGTGCCCCGCGAACCACGGCCCGTCGTCCGGCACGAGGAGGACGTGCCTCACGCGGCGCGCGCGGTGATGGCCGCGACCACGAACGAGGGATAGGCATCGCGGACCGCGGTGAAGTCGGGCAGCACGGCGACGTCGCGGAAACCGCTCGCGTGCAGCGCGGCCGTCCACTGCTCCGGCGTGAGGAAGCCTCCGTTCGGACGCCACGCCGGATGCAGCACCGGTGCGCGGAACGCCGCGAGCAGGTTGAACGGCAGTTCGGCGTGCAGGGGACGCCCGGCCACCGGGCGGACGCATTCGGCGAACACGAGGGCGCCACCGGACTCGAGCGAAGCACCGATTTCGGCGAGCGTGGCCCCGAGGTCGTGCGCGACATGCAAAACGTTCACCGCGTAGACCAGTGCCAGCGAGCGCGCCGCGACGCCCGCCTCGGCGAATGGCCGGTCGATGTCGAGCGCGGCGAATGCGAGGCCCCGGTCGGCGTGGCGGCGTTCCAGCGCGCGTTTCGCGCGGCGCAGGAAGAGCGGCGAGGCATCGGTGAAGCGATACTCGGCGATCGCCTCGCGCGGCGTTCGCGCGAGCAGCGCCTCCGCGGCGCTGCCGAGGCCGGCACCGAGTTCCAGCACCCGCCCGGGTCGGTCCGACAGGGCGGCGGCGGCGGCGATGGCGCCGAGCTGGTTGCTGACGGCGTAGAGCGCGTTGCCGTTCGCGAAGTAGCCGCTCCACATCTCCAGGGCGTCGGGGGCGGCGAGGATTTCTTCGCCCGAGGCGGCCCCCGACAGCACCGCGGGGTAGTGCCGCGCGGCGTAGGCGGCGAGGTCGTAGGCCGGCAGGCAGGCGGGGTCGTGCCCGGCCTGTGCCGCCCGGAATCCGGCAACATCGACCGGGGCCGGCAGCGCAGTCAGCACCCAGCGCCCGCCGCTCTGCCTGACGACGCCGCGGGCCGCCATCATCTCGAGCAGCCACGCGGCCGGCACGGGCGCCACCGCGGGATCCAGACCGGCTGCAGCGACGAGTTCGTCCAGCGTGCGCGGAGAGGCGCAGGCGTCCGCCAGCCCGGTCGCGACGAACGCCTGGGCGGCGAGGCCTTCGACGTACGGCTCGTACAGGTCGCACGACTGCACGAAGCGATCGTCGAACAGCGGGGCGAGCGGACCGAGCAGCGCGGCGCGCTCGTCACGCCCGCTCAGGCGGGACGCGACCGGCATGGCGGGGTCGGTGAGGCCATCGAGCTGGAACGAAGTTTGCGGATGCCGATTTTCGCACGCGGGCAGCGTCGCTCCCGCCGCGTCGCGAGCAAGGCGCGCGCCCGACATCGTGTACCATCCGCGGCATCGTTTCGGCCGCGCTCTTCCCCTCCTGTCGGGCTGCGGCAACACCACAACGTCATGCAAGCGACCTCCTCTCCCCTCTCCGCCGACGGCGGCGCCTCCGGCCCGCAGACGAGTGACGAGCGCGCCCTCGCCGAGCTGATCGTCGAGGCTCTGAATCTCGAGACCCCCGCCGCAGAGATCGACCCGGACGCGCCCCTGTACGGCGAAGGTCTGGGGCTCGACTCCATCGACGTGCTGGAGATGTCGCTCGCCATCTCCAAGGCCTACGGCGTGCAGCTGCGCTCCGACGATCCCGACAACGGCCGCATCTTCCGCTCGCTGCGCAGCCTGAACGAGCACGTGCAGGCGCGCCGCACGAAGTGATGGCCGCGCTTGCGGCCCGCGCGGCGCGCGTCGTTGCCGCCGTGGGTGCCGTCGTCCTCCCACCCCTCGCCTACCACCTGCTGATCGTCGCGCAGGGGGCAAGCTCGCTCGTCGTCGGGCTGGGCTGGCTGGCCGCCGCCGGCTGCGCCCTGGCCGCCGTGCGGATCATCGGCGTCGGATCGCTCGGCCTGGTCGCCGCGCTGGCCGGCATGGCGACCTTGTGGATCGCCACGCGCGATACGCGCTTCGGCGTCTACGTGGGACCGGTCGCGAGCTGGGTGGTGCTGCTCGTGATCTTCGCGCGCACCCTGCGCCCGGGGCGCGTGCCGCTGGTGACGGCGATCGCGCGCCTCTGCCACGAGACGTTGCCCGAGGACGTCGCGCGCTACACGCGCGGGGTCACCGTCGCCTGGACCATCTTCTTCGCGGCCATGGCCACCGGCCTGGCCATCGCCGCGGCCGCACTGCCACTCGCGACCTGGTCGCTCGCGGCGAACGTCGCCAGCCTCCCGCTGGTCGCCCTGTTCTTCGCCGCCGAGTACGCGATCCGCGTGCGGCGGTTTCCGGATCTCCAGCACGTGGACCCGCTCGCCATGGCGACGCGGCTCGGCCGCGCCGGGTGGTCGCTCGCCGCGGGCGGCAAGTGAACCGGGCGCCGCTCCTTGCCGGCGTGCCCCTGGTGGCCGGGCATGCGTCGGATGCGCCGTTCGCGATCACCCGCGCGGGCCCGATCTCGCTCGCGCAGTTCCTCGGCGACGTCGAACGCACCGCCGCGCGGCTGCCGGCGCACGGCCACGTCTTCAACGTCTGTGCCGACCGCTACCGCTTCACGGTGGGCTTCGCCGCCGCCCTGTGCCGCGGCCAGGTGAGCCTGCTCCCGCCGATGCGCACCGCCGATTTCCTCGGGCGGCTCGCCGCACGGTACCCGAGCACGTACTGCCTCGCGGATGAACCGTTGCCGGAGGCGACGCCCTTCGAGACGGTCACGCTCGATCTGCGCGAGTCCGCGCCCGGCGGTCCGCTGCCCGCCTTCGCCCCCGACCAGGTCGCGGCGATCTCCTTCACCTCCGGCTCCACCGGGGAGCCGACGCCGCACGTGAAGCGCTGGGGTACGCTCGCGCTCGGTGCGGCGGCGGAGGCGGCGGCGCTCGGGCTCGATACGCTCGATGCGCCGGCACTCGTCGGCACCGTGCCCCCGCAGCACATGTACGGCTTCGAATCCACCGTGCTGCTCGCGCTGCACGGCGGATGCCGGCTCGCCGCGGCGCGGCCCTTCTACCCGCTCGACGTGCGCGCCGCGCTGGAGAATGTCTCCGCGCCGCGGGTGCTCGTGACCACGCCGGTGCACCTGCGCGCGCTGGTGATGGAGGGCCTCGCGCTGCCGCCGCTCGCGCTGATCGTGTGTGCGACGGCGCCGCTGCCGTCCGATCTCGCGCAGGCCGCCGAGTCGAAGTACGGCGCACCGGTGCGCGAGATCTACGGATTCACCGAGGCCGGCATGGTGGCGGCGCGGCGCACGCTCGACGGTCCGGAGTGGACGCCCCTCCCCGGCGTGCGCCTGCGCGCCGACGGCGGCGACTGGTGGGCCGAGCAGGGGCACGTTCCCGTGCCGGCGCGTTTCGCCGATCTCATCGACGTGCACCCCGACGGCCGCTTCGTGCTCCAGGGCCGCCGCTCGGACGTGGTGAACGTCGCCGGCAAGCGCGCCTCCCTCGCCAGCCTCGACCATCACCTGCAGGCCATCCCCGGCGTGCTCGACGGCGCGTACTTCGTGCCCGAATCGGCAGGACCGGCCGGCCGCCTCGGCGCGTTCGTGGTGGCGCCGGATCTCGCCGCCGGCGACGTCCTCGGCGCCCTGCGCGAGCGCATCGACAGCGCATTCCTGCCGCGCCCGCTCCATTTCGTCGACGCGCTGCCGCGCAATGCGACGGGCAAGCTCACACTGGAGGCCCTGCGCCGGCTGGAGCGCGAATGCGCGGCGCGGCGGCGGTGACGCTGCGCCGCGTCGCGCTCGCCTGGGCGCTCTGCGTGGCGCTCGCCGGCGGCGCCGGTGCGGCGAGCGACCTCGAGCGCATCATGCGTGCGCTCGCCGCACAGCCCGCGGGCAGCGTGCGCTTCGTGGAATCGCGCACGTCGGCGCTGCTGCGCGAGCCGATCCGCGCCGAGGGCACCCTCGCGCACGGGCCCGCCGGGCGACTGGAGAAGCACACCGTGAAGCCGCGCGAGGAGCGCCTGGTGGTCGAGGGGGGCGCGGTGACCGTGGAACGCGCCGACCGCCGCTTCAGCATGCGCCTCGCCGACCAGCCGGGCGTGCAGGCGCTCATCGAGGGCCTGCGGAGCACGCTTGCGGGCGACCTTGCCGCGCTCCAGCGCCACTACCGCGTGGAGCTGCAGGGCGGCTTCGACGACTGGCGGCTGTTCCTGCTGCCCCGCGATGCGCAGATGGCGGAGCTGGTGAGCGACGTCCGCATCGCCGGCCGCGGCGGCGAGGTGCGCGAAGTGGAGATCCGCGAGGCGAGCGGCGACCGCGCCACGCTGACGCTGTCGAAGGCGCGGCAGTGACGTCGCGGGGCGCCGCGGTGGCGCTATGGCTCGCGGTGGTCGTCGCGTCGGCCGCAGTCGCGTTGAACGCCCGCTACACCGCCGACATGTCGGCGTTCCTGCCGCGGCTCGCCACGCCGCTGCAGCAGCTCCTCGCCGACCAGCTGCGCGACGGTGCGGTGTCGCGGCTGCTCCTGATCGGCATCGAAGGCGGCAGCGCCGACGCGCGCGCGACGGCAAGCCGCGTCCTCGCGCGCGAGCTCGCCGCCCGGCCTGCCTTTGCGTACGTCGCGAACGGGGACGCGCAGCTCGCCGCGCGCGATCGCGACGTGCTGTTCGCCCACCGCTACGCACTCTCTCCGCGCATGGCGCCGGAGCGCTTCACCGAGGAGGGGCTGCGGGAGGCGCTGCGCGACGCCTACGACCTGCTCGCCTCCCCCGCCGGCACGCTGGTGCGGCGCTATCTTCCGGCGGATCCGACCGGCGAGCTGCTGTCGCTGCTCGGCGCCCTGCAGGGGGATGCGCAGCCGCGGCGGCACGACGGCGTTTGGACCTCGCGCGACGGGTCCACCGCGCTCGCGCTCGCGCAGGTCGCGGCTCCCGGCTACGACATCGACGCGCAGGCGGCGAACGTCGACGCGATCGAGGCGGCGTTCGGGCGCGCCCGCGAGGCGGCGGGGGACGCGAGCCTGCGTCTGGTCGTCACCGGGCCGGCCGTGTTCGCGGTGCAGTCGCGCGACGCCATCCGCAGCGATGCCGAGCGGCTGTCGATGCTCGCGTCGCTCGCGGTGGCGCTCATGCTGTTCGCCGCATTCCGGTCCCTCCGACTCGTGGTGCTCGCGCTCGTCCCAGTTGCGACCGGGGCACTCGCCGGAGTGGCCGCCGTCGCGCTCGGCTTCGGCACCGTGCATGGCATCACGCTGGGCTTCGGCGTCACGCTGATCGGCGAGGCCGTGGACTACGCCATCTACGCGTTCGCCCGGCGCGACGCGCCCTCGCTCGCGCCCACCTGGCGCACCCTGCGGCTCGGGGCGATGCTGTCCGCTGCGAGCTTCTGCGCCATGCTGTTCTCGGGCTTTCCGGGGCTCGCGCAGCTCGGCCTCTTCTCGGTCGCGGGCCTCGCGGTCGCGCTCGCGACGACCCAGCTCGTGCTCCCGCACTTCATGGGCCGGGCGTCGCTGCGTCCCGGGGCGCTGCGTCTGGCCGGTCTGCTGCCGCGCGGTCGCACGACCCCCGGAGCTTGGCGCGTCGCGGTGCCGCTGCTCGCCATCGCGGCGGGCACGGCCGCCATCGCGTGGCACGCGCCGGTGTGGGACGACGCGCTGGAGCGGCTGAGCCCCGTCAGTCGCGAGGCGCAGGTCGCCGACCAGCGCCTGCGCGACGAGCTCGGTGCGCCCGACGTCCGCTACCTCGCCGTCGTGAGCGCGCCGTCGCTCGACGCCGCCCTGGCGGCGGCGGAGTCGCTCGAGCCGGCGTTCGCCCGCTGGCGCGCCGACGGCCTGATCGCGCGGTACGAGTCGCCGGCCCGCTTCCTGCCGAGCAGGGAGACGCAGGACGCCCGGCGCGGGGCGCTGCCCGCGCCCGAGGTGCTGCGCCAGCGCCTCGCGCGCGCGCTCGGGGATTCGCCGTTCGCTCCCGACGGATTCGCACCGTTCCTCCAGGATGCCGCAGCCGCGCGCGCCGCCCCACCAGTCACCCTGGACACGCTGCGTGGCACGGCGCTGGGGCTGCGCGCCGAAAGCCTGCTCGCCCGACGCGGGGATGCGTGGCAGGCGCTGATCCCGCTCGCCGGCGTGCGCGACGAAGCGGCGCTCGCTGCGGCGATCGCCGCGCTCGACCGCGACGACGTCGCCCTGCTGGACTTCAAGGGCGAGTCCACCGCCCTCATGCGCACCTATCGCCGGCAGGCCCTGGCGCTCTGGGCCGCGGGCGGCGCGGCCATCCTGCTGCTGCTCGCCTGGCATCTGTGCGCCGCCCGGCGCGTGCTCCGCGTCGCCCTGCCGATCGTGGCCGCGGTGATCGGCACCACCGGGATCGTGCTCGTCACGCGCGGCGACCTCACCATCTTCCACCTCGTTGCGCTGCTGCTGGTGGCCGGCATCGGGTCGAACTACGCGCTGTTCTTCGAGCAGCCGCCGCCCGACGAGCGGGAACGCCGCGCCACGGCGTTCTCCACGCTGTTCTGCGCGGCGACGACGACGCTCGCCTTCGGGCTCCTCGCCGCCTCGCGCACGCCGGTGCTGGAGATCATCGGCGGCACGGTGGCGGTGGGCGCCGTGCTCGCCTTCGCGTTCGCAGCACTCGCCGCGCGCGAGCCCGGGACCCCCCTTTGATAGAATCGAGTGCCCCTCTGCACGCTTCTCCCGCCCGCTTGGACCGCCTCGCCGTCACCCGCTACACCGGCGTCAACTGCCTCGGCCGCGGCGTGGATGCATGGTGGGACGCCCTGGTCGAGCGTCGCAGCGGACTCGCGCCGTGCGGGTTCGAGGACGTACGCCTGCCGACCTGGATCGGGGCCGTGGCGGGCCTCGAAGACGACCCGCTGCCGGCTACGCTCGCCGAGTACGACTGCCGCAACAATCGCCTCGCGCAGGCCGGGCTTGCCGCGGACGGCTTCGCCGACGCGGTGGCCGCGGCGCGCGGGCGTTACGGTGCCGAGCGCATCGCGGTGATCCTCGGCACCAGCACCTCGGGCATCCTCTCCACGGAGCACGCCTACCGGCGCCGGGATGCGACCGGGAGGCTGCCATCGGACTTCCACTACGCGGGCACGCAGAACAACTATTCGCTCGCCGCCTACGTACGTGCCGCGCTCGGCCTGCACGGTCCGTCGCAGGTGATCTCGACCGCGTGCTCCTCCAGCGCGAAGGTCTTCGCGTCCGCCGCCCGCATGATCGCCTGCGGCCTCGCCGATGCCGCGGTGGTGGGCGGCGTGGACAGCCTGTGCCTCACCACGCTCTACGGGTTCAATTCGCTGGAGCTGCTCTCGCCGCAGCGCTGCCGCCCGTTCGACCGCGACCGCGACGGCATCTCCATCGGCGAGGGCGCGGGCTTCGCGCTGCTGGAGCCGCGCGCCGACGCACCGCTGTTCCTCGCCGGCTGGGGCGAGAGCGCGGATGCGCACCACATGTCCACGCCGCATCCGGAAGGCCTGGGCGCCCGGCTCGCCATGCGACGCGCGCTCGACGCCGCGGGCATCGGCGCGGGCGAGGTGGGCTACGTGAACGTGCACGGCACCGCCTCGCGCACCAACGACGTCGCCGAGGGCCACGCCATCGCCGCCGTGCTCGGCGAGGCAGTGGCCTGCAGCGGCACCAAGGGCGCCACGGGCCACCTGCTCGGCGCCGCGGGCATCACCGAGGCGATCGTCACGCTGCTCGCGCTCGAGCACGGCGTGCTGCCCGGCACGGCGAACACCGCGAACATCGATCCGGCTGCCGGCTGCCGCGTGCTGCTCGACGCCGAGCGTGCGGACGTGCGCCATGCGATGACCAACTCCTTCGGCTTCGGCGGCAACAACTGCTCGCTCGTGTTCGGGAGACGGGCGTGATCGATGCGTGCATCGACGGCATCGGCCTCGCCGGGCCGGGCCTCGCCGGGTGGGCCGCCGCGCGGACCATTCTCGCCGGCGGCGCACCCTACGTCCCCGCCGACATGCCGCGGCCGGTCACCGACCTGCTGCCGCCGGCCGAGCGGCGCCGCTGCGGGGAGACCGCGCGGCTCGCGCTCGCCATCGGCGTGGAGGCGCTCGCCCCGTCGGGCGTCGCGGCCGCCGACGTCCCTTCGGTGTTCACCTCCTCCTCGGGCAACGGCGACGTGGTGCACCAGATCTGCGAGTCGCTCGCCACGGCCGAGCGCGACGTCTCGCCGACGCGCTTCCACAACTCCGTGCACAACGCTCCGGCCGGCTACTGGAGCATCGGCACGGGCGCGCGCGGGCCGTCCACCAGCCTGTGCGCGCACGAGTCGAGCTTCGCGGCGGGGCTGATGGAGGCCGCGGTGCAGGCGCGTTGCGAACGCACGCCCGTGCTGCTGGTGGCCTACGACCTCCCGCATCCCTTTCCGCTGTCCGAAGTCGCGCCGGTCGCCGCACCCTTCGGCGTCGCGCTGCTCGTGGCGCCGGAGGCATCCGCGGCGACCCTCGCGCGCCTTCGGCTGGCGCTCGCCGCTCCCGGGCCCGAGACGCCGATGGAAGACGCCGCGCTCGAAGCGCTCCGCGTCGGCAACACCGCGGCCCGCGCGCTGCCGCTGCTCGCCGCAATCGCGCGCGGCGCGGCGGCGCGGCTCGTCACCGGCTACCTCGACCGCGCCCTCGTGCTGGACGTGTCCCGATGAAGCGCGTGGGCAGGCGGGTCGCGCGATGAAGCGCGCTCTGGTCACCGGCGCGAGCGGCGCCATCGGCAGCGCCATCGCGCGCGAGCTGGCCGCCGCCGGCCTGCACGTCATCGCGCACGGTCACGCGCATCGCGAGGCACTCGACGCGCTCGTCGCCGAGCTGCGCGCGGGCGGGCACTCCGCGGAGGCGGTGACGTTCGACGTCACCGACGCCGTCGCCTGCCGCGCGGCGCTGGAGCCGCTCGCCGCAGCCGCCCCGATCCAGGTGCTCGTCAACAACGCGGGCCACCATCACGATGTGCCGATGGCGGGGATGTCCACCGCCCAGTGGCGCGACGTGGTGGACGTGAACCTCAACGGCTTCTTCAACGTCACGCAGCCGCTGCTGCTGCCGATGATCGCGACGCGGTGGGGACGCATCGTCAGCGTGTCCTCCATTGCGGGGGTGATCGGCAACCGCGGCCAGGCGAACTACGCGGCGGCGAAGGCCGGCCTGCATGGCGCGACGCGCTCCCTCGCGCTGGAAGTCGCCTCGCGTGGTGTCACCGCGAACGTGGTCGCCCCCGGCGTGGTGCAGACCGCGCGGTCGGCCGACGCCTTCCCGCCGGAACGCGTGAAGGCGCTGGTGCCGATGCAGCGCGCGGGGCTGCCGGAGGAAGTCGCCGCGCTGGTGGCGTTTCTCGCCTCCGAGCGCGCCGGCTACATCACCGGCCAGGTGATCGCGATCTCGGGCGGGCTGGGATGAGGCGCGCCCCGCGCATCGCGGTCGTCGTTCCCGCGTACCAGGAGGCGGCCACCATCGCGGGCGTGGTCCGGCGCGCCGTCGCGCAGGCGGACGCGGTGATCGTGGTCGACGACGGCTCGCACGACGGCACCGGCGACGCGGTCGCGGGTCTCGACGTCACCGTGCTGCGCCATGAGCGCAACCTCGGCAAGGGCGCGAGCCTCGCCCACGGCATCGCGCGCGCCCTCGACATGGGAGCGGAGGCGGTCATCACGCTCGACGCCGACGGCCAGCACGAGCCGGAGGAGATTCCGCGCCTGGTGCGCGCATGGCAGGCAGCCCCCGGCGACGTGATCGTCGGCGCGCGGCTGCGCGACGCCGAACGCGCGCCGCGGCTGCGCAAGGGCGCCAACCGGATCGGCGATTTCTGGATCGGCTGGGCCGCCGGCCAGCCGATCGAGGACTCGCAGTCCGGCTTCCGCCTGTACCCGGCCGCGCTGCTCCGGCGCGTCGCGGTGCCGAGCGGACGCGGGCGCGGCTTCGTGTACGAGAGCGAGATGCTGATCGAATGCGCGCGTGCCGGAGCGCGCATCCGCAGCGTCGCCATCGCGTCGATCTACGGCGCGAACGCGCGTCCCAGCCACTTCCGGCCGATCGCAGACTTCGCCGCGATCGCGCGCATGGTGGCGGTGAAGCTGCTCGCGCGCGGGATGTATCCGGCCGGACTCTATCGCCTGCTCACCGCGCGGCGCCGCCACGCGCGGGCCGAGGGCGGCGACGCCGCGAGCGCGGACCGGTGAGGCGCCCTCACCACTCCGAGTACACCCTGGTCCCCGATTCGGCGAAGACGTACGCGATGGCCACGCCGGCGGCGAGGTAGCTCGACCGCTTGAAGAGCGGGCTGTCGTCGAAGGCGACCCCCGACAGGTTGTCGTAGCGAACGTAACCGCCGACCCAGAAGCGGTCGAAGCGCCGCGACAGCCCGGCGAGGAAGACCGCGCCCGAGTAGCCGCTGCTGGCCTCGTACGCCGGTCGATCCGGCGTCGCGTTCGCCGCCGGCACCCCGTAGAAGTACTCGTGATAGCGCTGCGAGCCGAACAGCGGCCCGGCATTGAAGGCGAGATTCCATGGCCCGCCAAGGAAGTTCGGCTTGAGGTCGAGGTTGAGGTGCGGCCACGAGACCCACCCCGCCCCGTCGAGGCCGGTCGTCACCACCGCGCGCACCGGCAACCGCAGCCGCAGCCGGTGCGTCCAGTCCCTGGGACGGTCGCGCAGGAGCGTGATGTCGAGCACCGGGCCGATCTCCACGGTGGGATCGAGGTCCGCCATGCCGCGGCGCGCGGAGTTCTTGTCCGAATCGACCGGCGGGGTCGCGAACAGGCTGAGGTCCAGGTCGACGCGGTCCGACTCGAACAGCAGCCCGCGGATGCCCTCGCGGTCCACCCGCAGCCGGTCGCCGCGATAGACGAAATACGGAAACGGCAGCACGTAGCCGCGCCCTTCGTCGGAGCCCCGATAGTCGGGCTGCGCGAAGAAGAAGCCGCCGGCGCCGGCCTCCCACAGCGGGCGCTGCTCGGCCGCGGCGGAACCGGCCGCAACGCACAGCGCGGCCGCCAGGATGAATCGCTTCAAGTGATGCCTTCGACGGGTTGGATGTTGCGCCGGCGCCGCGCCCACGCGCGCATGGCGCTGGGCAGCGAAGCGAGGCTGGTGGCGTAGTAGAGGGCCCGGAAGGCGAGCAGGCGCCGCCACACCGGGCCGCTGGAGAAGACGTCGCCGGCGAGGAACGAGATCACCGCCGACTCGACGCCCAGCACGTCCTTGGGGTCCATGATGAGCCGCCGCATCGCCGGCGAGGTCATGCGGTAGATCATCCACGAGAAGCGCGCGAGCCCCTGCCGCACGGTGCGGTCGAAGCGGGCCTGCGCGGCCGCGGCGCATTGCGGGGCGTCCAGGCATTCGGCGACGACCTCCGCTCCCGCGAAGGCGCTCGCCATGGCGAGATAGACGCCGCTGGAGAACACCGGATCGACGAACGCGAACGCGTCGCCCACCATGATGTAACGGTCGCCGGCCATGCGGTCGGAGACGTAGGAGTAGTTGCCGGTCGCCGTCGCCGGGCCGGTGAGCTCGGCTGCGGCGAGACGCTCGGCGAGCCCCGGGGCGAGCTGGATGGTCTCGAGGAAGAAGCTGGTGACGTCGCCCTTGCGCTGCTTGAAGTAGTACGGCCAGCACACCGCGCCGACGCTCGTGGTGCCGTCCTTGAGCGGAATGAACCAGAACCAGCCGTGCTGGAACCAGTAGATCGTGATGTTGCCTTCGTCGCGCCCCGGGTTGCGGCGCGCATTCCGGAAGTGGCCGTAGAGCGCGGCGCTCGCGTGCTTGCGGTTCTTGCGCTTGATGCCGAAGCGGCCGGCGAGGAAGGTGTCGCGGCCGGACGCGTCGACGACGAAGCGCGCGCGCCATTCGCCCGGTCCCGACGGTCCCTCGGCCGTCACGCGCACCGCCGCGGGATCGTCGAAGTCCACGCCGGTCACGCGCGTGCCCTCGTGCACCGTCGCGCCCCGGCGCGCGCAGTTGCGCAGGAGAATCTGGTCGAGGTCGGCGCGGCGCACCTGGTAGGCGTACGGCCACTCGCAGCCCCACGCGCGGCCGAAGTCGAAGGCCTGCCGCTTGCCGTGCTCGCGCGAATCGAACTCCGCGCAGTGCTTCACCATGCCGATCCGGTGCACCTCGTCGAGCACCCCGAGGCGCTCGAAGAGCGGCAGGTTGAGCGGCAGCAGCGACTCGCCGATGTGGAAGCGCGGATGCACGTCCTTGTCGAGCACCACAACGCTGCGCCCGTCGGCGGCCAGCAGTGCGCCGATGGTGGCGCCGGCCGGACCGCCGCCGATCACGAGCACGTCGCATGCGGACGGCGCGGACGAGGCGGACGCGGGGGAAGCGGGCACGATGGGTCGCGGGCAGGAGGGGGCCCGAGGAATCTAGCACAGCGCCCCGTCCGAACGACGATCGGCCTTTGCGATAATCGCGCGCGTGATCGCAACCGTCCTTTCCTCAAGCCCTTGGCGCCCGGCGCCGGCGCTCGTCGCCAGCGCGGCCGTCCACGCCGCCGGCCTCGCCGCGCTGGTCGCCATGCCGGCGTCTTGGCCCTGGGTGGCGGCCACGCTGGCCGCCAATCACGGCGCCCTCGCCGGCGCGGGGCTGGTGCCGCGGAGCCGCCTCCTCGGCCCCAATCTCGTCCGCCTTCCGGACGCGGCCGCGCGCCGCGGCGAGATCGCCCTCACCTTCGACGATGGCCCCGATCCCGACACGACGCCGCGGGTGCTCGACATGCTCGACCAGCACGGCGCGCGCGGCACCTTCTTCTGCGTGGGACGCGACGCCGCCCGGCACCCGGCGCTGCTGCACGAGATCGTCGCACGCGGCCACGCCGTCGAGAACCACACGGCACACCACTCCACCGCGTTCGGCTGGTACGGGCCCGCGCGCCTGCGCACCGAGATCGAGACGGCGCAGCACATGCTCGCCGCGCTCGCGGGGCGCGCTCCGCGCTTCTTCCGCGCGCCGTTCGGCATGCGCAGCCCGCTGCTCGACCCGGTGCTCGCGAGGCTCGGCCTGCGCCTCGTCTCCTGGTCGCGGCGGGGCTACGACACCACGGATCCCGATGCGACCCGGGTGCTCGGGCGGCTCGTGAAGGGCCTCGCCGCGGGCGACATCCTCGTGCTGCACGACGGCCATGCAACCGGGCGCCGCCGCGAGGCGCCTACCGTGCTGCAGGCGCTGCCGGACCTGCTCGCGCGCGTGCGCGACGCCGGCTTGCAGCCGGTCACCCTGGCCGCGGCCTGCGATGCGCCCTGAGACCGAAGCGCTCGTCGAGGCCGCCGCGGCGCCGTTCCGGCCCGCCGGGCGCTTCGCCTGGCATTTCGCCCGCGGCAAGCTGCGCTACGACCCGGTGTTCCTCGAACTCGTCGCCCGCGGCGCCTTCCCGGACGGCGCGCGGGTGCTCGATCTCGGCTGCGGCCAGGGCGTGCTCTTCGCGCTGCTGGTGGCCGCGCGGCAGCGGTTCCTGGCGTCCGGCTGGCCGGCGGCATGGAGGCCCCCGCCGCACGGGCTCGCCATGCGCGGCATCGACCTCCGGCATGAGGCGGTGCGCCGCGCACGCGTCGCGCTCGGCGAGCACGCAGCCTTCGAGCAGGGCGACGTCTGCGAGGCCCGCCTGGGCGAGGCCGACGTGGTGGTGATGATGGACGTGCTGCACTACCTGCCGCCCGAGCGGCAGGATGCACTGGTGGATGCCGTGGCGCATGCGCTCCCGCACGGCGGGCGCTTCATCACGCGCGTCGCGGATGCCACCGCGGGGGCGCGCTACGCCGTGACGCGCGCGGGAGACTGGCTCGTCACCTTCGTGCGCGGCACGATGCGGCCGCGATTCCACTGCCGTCCGGTGTCCGAGTGGAGCGGACTGCTCGCACGGCACGGCTTCCGCGTCGAAGCGGAGCCGATGAGCGCGGGAACGCCGTTCGCGAACGTGCTGCTGACCGCGACGCGGCCGCAGCCGCGTGCGGCCCCGCTCAGCGCAGGGATGCGTTGATCGCCTCGAGCGCCTTGGCCCCCGGGCACAGGTCGGCATCGCCCAGCGTGTTGAGCGGCTGCTTCACCGTGTTGAGGCTGTCGTGCAGGTCGGCCGCCTCCTCCTCGACGTACAGCAGGCCGGTGACGATCTCCCCGGCGTGGGCGCGCGAGTGGAGGTAGTGCATCGCCGCGAGGCGGTCGTACGGATCGTAGTCCTCGTCGAGTTTGCGGAGCCGGATCACCGACCCGTCGTGCTGGACGATCTCGCGCACCGTGCCGGGCGCGTACTCGGCGGTGATCGGCTCGCGCACCGGCATGAAGTCGAGACGGTTCACCGCGTCGTTGTGCTCGCGGACGTAGTCGTAGCTCTTGGTCGAGCCGGCGTGGTTGTTGAACGCCACGCACGGGCTGACGACGTCGATGAACGCCGCGCCCTTGTGCTCCACCGCGGCCTTGACCAGCGGCACGAGCTGCTCCTTGTCGCCGGAGAAGCTGCGCGCGACGAACGTCGCGCCGAGCTGCATCGCCAGCGCCACCATGTCGATGGCGTTGTCCGTGTTCATCGCGCCGCGCTTGGACTTCGAGCCCTTGTCCGCGGTGGCGGAGAACTGCCCCTTGGTGAGGCCGTACACGCCGTTGTTCTCGACGATGTACACCATGTTCACGCCGCGGCGCATCGCATGGGCGAACTGGCCGAGGCCGATGGACGCGGAATCGCCGTCGCCGGACACGCCGAGGTAGATCAGGTCGCGGTTGGCGAGGTTCGCCCCGGTGAGCACCGAGGGCATGCGCCCGTGCACGCTGTTGAAGCCGTGCGACTGGCCGAGGAAGTACGTCGGCGTCTTCGACGAGCAGCCGATGCCCGAGAGCTTGGCCACGCGATGCGGCGCGATGGCGAGCTCGAAGAACGCCTGGATGATGGCCGCGCTGATGGAGTCGTGACCGCAGCCGGCGCACAGCGTCGAGACCGGGCCTTCGTAGTCGCGGCGCGTGTAGCCGAGCGCGTTGGTCGGCAGGCTGGGGTGGTGGAGCTTGGGCTTGGCGAGATACGTCATTGCTTGGCGACCTTCTTCAGCGGCGCGACGTTCAGCGCCGCGAGCTTCTCGGATATCTCGCGCATGATGAAGCGCGCGGTGATCGGCGTGCCGTCGTAGTGCAGCACCGGCATGAGCTTCGCCGGGTCGATCACGCACTCGTTCACCAGCAGCGAGCGGAGCTGCGCGTCGCGGTTCTGCTCCACCACGAACACCTGCTCGTGCTCGGCGATGAACTCCGCGACCTCGTCCTGGAACGGGAACGCGCGGATGCGCATGGCGTCGAGCTGGATGCCCCGCGCCGCGAGCGCATCGAGCGCCTCGTCCATCGAGGGTGCGGTCGAGCCGTAGTAGATCACCCCGACGCGCGCCGGATGCGCGCCCGCCTTCACCACCGGCTTCGGCACGTAGTCCTTGGCGGTCTCGAACTTGCGCAGCAGCCGCTGCATGTTGTCCACGTAGTCGGGGCCCGCCTCGCTGTAGCGGGCGTAGCGGTCCTTGGTCGTGCCGCGGGTGAAGTAGCTGCCGCGCTTCGGGTGCGTACCGGGGTAGGTCCGGTACGGGATGCCGTCGCCGTCCACGTCGAGATAGCGGCCGAAGTCGCGGCCGGCCTCGAGCATTTCGGCGGTCATGACCTTGCCGCGGTCGTAGCGGCGGCTGTCGTCCCACTCGAGCGGCTTGCACAGGCGCTCGTTCATGCCGATGTCGAGGTCGAGCATGACGAAGATCGGCGTCTGCAGCCGGTCGGCGAGGTCGAACGCCATCGCGCCCATCTCGAACGCCTCGCGCGGATCCTCGGGGAACAGCAGCGGGTGCTTGGTGTCGCCGTGCGAGGCATACGCGCACATCGTGACGTCCGACTGCTGGGTGCGCGTCGGCATGCCGGTCGACGGCCCGCCGCGCTGCACGTCGAAGAGCACCGCGGGGATCTCGGCGAAGTAGGCGAGGCCGATGAACTCCTGCATGAGCGAGATGCCCGGCCCCGAGGTCGCGGTGAACGAGCGCGCGCCGTTCCAGGCGCCGCCGATCACGATGCCGATGGAGGCCAGTTCGTCCTCGGCCTGCACGATGGCGTAGCGCGCCTCGCCGGTCTCCGGGTCGTGACGGAACTTGCGGCAGTGCTTCGCGAAGGCTTCGGCGAGCGAGGACGACGGCGTGATCGGGTACCAGGCGCAGACCGTCGCGCCGCCGTACACCGCGCCGAGCGCGGCCGCGCTGTTGCCTTCGAGGAAGATCCGGTCGCCGACCGCATTGGCGGCGCGCACGCGGATGCCGAGCGGGCACGGCAGGTTGGCCAGCGCGTAGTCGCGGCCCATGTGCAGCGCCTGCACGTTCGGCGGCAGCA
Organism: uncultured Enterobacteriaceae bacterium; assembly: GCA_964552535.1. GTDB lineage: Bacteria > Pseudomonadota > Gammaproteobacteria > Burkholderiales > SG8-39 > CAZKHE01. The sequence continues at coordinate 26,585 of CAZKHE010000008.1, forward strand.
GCTTCTCCTTGCCCTTGTACTGCTCGGCGATGAGCTGCTCGATCACCTTCGGGTCGATCTCGAGCAGCGCCGACAGCGCGCCGACGTAGATGATGTTCTTGAACAGCTGGCGCTGCCGCGGATCGCTGTAGGCGTCGTTGCAGATCTGGGTGAGCGGCATGCCGATCACCGTGATGTCCTCGCGGAAGCGCGACTTCGGCAGCGGCTTGGAGGAGTCGTAGAAGAGATACCCGCCCGGCTCGATCTCGGCGACGTCCTTGTCCCACGTCTGCGGGTTCATCGCCACCATGAAATCCACGCCGCCGCGGCGCCCGACCCAGCCGCGCTCGCACACGCGCACCTCGTACCAGGTCGGCAGCCCCTGGATGTTGGACGGGAAGATGTTGCGCGGGCTGACCGGCACGCCCATGCGCATGATCGACTTGGCGAACAGCGTGTTCGCCGACGCCGATCCGGACCCGTTGACGTTGGCGAACTTGACGACGAAGTCGTTGATGCTCTCGATGCGTTTCATTGTTCTTCTCGCGCGTCAGGCGGCCTTGCGGGTCGGCTCGTTGCGGGTGGGCCGGCACGACGGCCCGGCGTGGGTCATCTGGAGGAAGAACTTCTGCATGTCCCAGGCGCCGGTGGGGCAGCGTTCCGCGCACAAGCCGCAGTGCAGGCAGACGTCCTCGTCCTTCACCATCACCCGGCCGGTCTTCAGTTCGGTGGAGACGTAGAGGTCCTGCGAGGGATCCGTCGCCGGGGCGCGCAGCCGCGCGCGGACGTCGGCCTCCTCGCCGTTCCTGAGGAAGTTGATGCAGTCCATCGGGCAGATGTCGACGCACGCATCGCACTCGATGCACACCTTCTCGGAGAACACCGTCTGCACGTCGCAGTTCAGGCAGCGGCCGGCCTCCGCGAGCGCGAGCTTCGCGTCGAAGCCCTGCTCCACCTCCACCTTGATGTTGGTGAGCGCCACCTTGAGGTCGCGCAGCGGCACCTTGTAGCGCGCGTCGAGGCTGACCTCGTTGTCGTAGCTCCACTCGTGGATGCCCATCTTCTGGCTGATGAGCTTCGTCGCGGGCAGCGGCCGGTCGGCGACGTCCTCGCCGTGGAGGAACTTGTCGATCGAGACCGCCGCCTCGTGGCCGTGCGCCACCGCCCAGATGATGTTCTTCGGCCCGAGCGCCGCGTCGCCGCCGAAGAACACCTTCGGGAGGGTCGACTGCAGGGTGCGCGGATCGAGCTTCGGCATGCCCCACTGGTCGAACTCGACCCCCGCGTCGCGCTCGATCCAGGGGAACGCGTTCTCCTGTCCCACGGCGACCAGCACCTCGTCGCACTCGAACGTCTGGTCGGGCTCGCCGGTGGGGACGAGGCTGCGCCGGCCCTTGGCGTCGTACACCGCCTTCACGCTCTCGAACGTCATGCCGGTGAGGCGGCCGCTGCCGTCGTGCAGGAAGGACTTCGGCACGAGGTAGTTGAGGATCGGGATGCCCTCGTGCATCGCGTCCTCCTTCTCCCACGGGCTCGCCTTCATCTCCTCGAAGCCGGACCGCACGATGACCTTCACGTCCTCGCCGCCGAGGCGCTTCGCCGAGCGGCAGCAGTCCATCGCGGTGTTGCCGCCGCCCAGCACGATCACGCGCTTGCCGATCGAGGTGGTGTGGCCGAAGGAGACCGACGCGAGCCAGTCGATGCCGATGTGGATGTGCTTGGCCGCCTCCTTGCGTCCGGGCACGTCGAGGTCGCGGCCGCGCGGTGCGCCGGAGCCGACGAACACCGCATCGTAGCCTTCGTCCAGCACCTGCTTCAGCGACGAGACCCAGGTGTTGGAGCGGAACTCCACGCCGAGGTCGAGGATGTAGCCGGTCTCCTCGTCGATGACTTCCTCGGGCAGGCGGAACTTGGGGATCTGCGTGCGGATGAAGCCGCCCGCGCGGTCGGCGCCGTCGAACACCGTGACGTGATAGCCGAGCGGCGCGAGATCGCGCGCGACGGTGAGCGAGGCCGGTCCGGCGCCGATGCAGGCGACGCGCTTGCCGTTGCGCTGCGCCGGCGGCCTGGGCAGGCGCGCGCGGATGTCGTCCTTGTAGTCCGCGGCGACGCGCTTCAGGCGGCAGATCGCGACCGGCTCGGGACGGGCGCTCTGGTTCTCCTCGACGCGGCCGCGCCGGCAGGCGGGCTCGCAGGGCCGATCGCAGGTGCGTCCGAGGATGCCGGGGAAGACGTTGGAATGCCAATTGACCATGTACGCGTCGCCATAGCGGCCGGCGGCGATCAATCGGATGTATTCGGGAACCGGGGTATGGGCGGGACACGCCCACTGGCAATCGACGACTTTGTGGAAATAGTCGGGATGGCCGATATCCGTAGGCCTCAAGGGCGCTCCTTCCTCCTGTTCGTCGCCCGCCGTGGCGGCGATGCGCCTGTCGTGGAATTCTGAGGCGGCGGGTCGGACCGATCCGGAGAGTCTACGCCTCGGCTCCCGCGCGCGCAAAGCGGCCTCCGGCCGGTCTTCCGCGCGCGCCGTGACTTATCTCAAAACACCGGCGCGCCCCGGCCCGCATGCTCGCGCGATGCCTGCCTCGATCCCGTCCCCCCTCCCCCCGCTGCGCATCCGCGGCCGGACGCTTGCGCCCATCGTGCAGGGCGGCATGGGCGTCGGCGTGTCCGGGCATCGACTGGCCGGTACGGTCGCCGCGCACGGCGCCGTCGGCACGCTGGCGAGCGTCGACCTGCGCCGCCACCACGACGACCTGATGGCCGAGACCGGTCGCAGCCGCGACAAGGCTGCGATCGATCGGGCCAACCTCGTCGCGCTCGACCGCGAGGTTCGTGCCGCGCTCGCCATCGCCGGCGGCCGCGGGCTGGTCGCGGTGAACGTCATGCGCGCGGTCTCCGAATACCCGGCCTACGTCCGCCAGGCCTGCGCGAGTGGCGCGCAGGCGCTGGTGGTGGGCGCCGGACTGCCGCTCGACCTGCCGGACCTCACCGCGGCGTTTCCAGACGTGGCGCTCATCCCCATCCTTTCGGACGCGCGCGGCATCGGCGTCGTGGTGCGCAAGTGGCTGCGCCGGGGCCGCCTGCCCGATGCGATCGTCGTCGAGCATCCGCGCTATGCCGGCGGACACCTGGGCGCCGCCAGGGTCGAGGATCTCGCCGATCCGCGCTTCGACTTCGGCAGCGTGATCCCCGAGGCGCACGCCCTCTTCCGCGAGCTCGGCATCGCGCCGATCCCCCTGATCGCGGCAGGCGGCATCGATTCGCGCGAGAAGATGCTCGCCGCCATGGCCCTGGGCGCCTCGGCGGTGCAGATCGGCACGGCGTTCGCCGTCACCGAGGAATCGGCCGCGCATCCGGCGTTCAAGCGCATCCTCGCCGAGGCGCGGCCGGAGGACCTGGTGGAATTCGTGAGCGTCGCCGGACTCCCGGCGCGCGCGGTGCGGACGCCCTGGCTCGAACGCTATCTCGCGAAGCTGGAGAACGCGACCGCACGTGCGCAGCCGCGCAGCGAATGCACGCTGGCGTTCGACTGCCTCAGCACCTGCGGCCTGCGCGACGGCATCGCGAAGATCGGCCAGTTCTGCATCGACTTCCGCCTCGCCGCCGCGCTGAAGGGCGACGTGGAGCGCGGGCTGTTCTTCCGCGGCGCCGGCCGGCTGCCGTTCGGCGCCGAGATCCGCCCGGTGCGCGAGCTGCTCGAGTACTTCCTGCAGCCCGCGCCTGCGGCCTGAGCGCAAGCGGCACGCGGCGGGCATGCGCCCGCCGCACGAGACCGATCAGGTCGTCCGCTTCGGGGCGAAAGTCACCGGCTGCGGCCCGGCGCTCGCCTCGCAGTCGTCGTAGGCGATGCACTTATCGCACACCGTGCCGCGCACGTCCTCCTCGAGGTTCGCGCGCCGCAGCGTGCGGAACGGCTCGCTGTGCCAGGCATCCATGAACGACATCTGCGTGAGGTCGCCCATGTTGAAGCGGCCGTCGTGGTCGAAGCAGCAGGCCGACAGCCGCCCGTCGAACGTGATGTGTCCCTCGGTGAAGAGGGACCAGCACGGCAGCGGCTTGCGCAGCGCGCCGACCCGGCCCTGGTTCCCGGCCGTCGGCGTGGTGCCGTGCGCGCCGGCGGTGAGCCCGGCCTGGCCGTACAGCGGCAGGTAGTAGTGCTCGTCCACGTAGGGGACGACCTGTGCCACGGCCTCCGCCATGCGCGCCTGCTGCTCGCCGTCGTAGAGGATGCTCGACGCGTACAGCCCGCAGCGATGGCCCGTGGTCCGCTCGACCTCGTCGCGGGCGACGCGCGCGGCGCGGATGTGCTCGACGATGCGGCGGTAGGTGGAGGCCTTCACGCGCGTCACGTCGCGGAACTGCTCGGCGTCGGCGAAGTTGAAGCTGAACTTCAGGCTGTCCAGCCCGGCCGCCATGCAGGCGCGCACCCGGTCGGGCACCGCCATGCGCCCGTTGGTGGTGAGGAACACGTACGGATAGCCGCAGGCGCGCTTCGCGTAGGCGATGGCATCCTCCAGCCAGGGCACCAGGAACGACTCCCCGAGGTAGAACAGCCCGAGTTCCTCCACGCCCTCCTCGCGCATCTCGCGCACGATGCGGGTGAAGAAATCCCAGTCCATGTCCTGCTTCTCGCGCAGGCGCATGTGGGAAGCGCAGAAGAAGCACTGGAAGTCGCAGCGCGCGGTGAGCTCGATCTTCACGCTGCGCGGAGCCGGCGGCGCCTCGGACGCGTACGCGGGGGTGAGAAGCGTGATGCGGTCGATCCGTTCGGTGATGCCCATGGCGTCCTCGATCTTCGTGATGGCGGGATGCTGCCATCCGTCCCGATCCCGGGCGTGATGCACATCAAGCGCGGTCCGGCGCCGGCGGCCTTTCGCACGCGGACCGTGACGGTGTTGGCATCGCCGCCGGGATCAGCCGGCGGCGCCGTGCTCCATCAGGCGCCGCACGTCGAGGATGCGCACGGTGCGGCCGCTCACCTCGATCAGTCCGGCGGCCGAAAGCTCGCCGAGGATGCGCGAGAAGTGCTCGCGCGTGACGTTGAGGCGCGAAGCGATCACCCCCTTGGCGACGGTGAGGCGCAGGTCCATCGGCCCATCCGGGGCCTCCGGCACGTCGCGCAGGAGATAGCCGATCACCCGCTGCGTGGCGCTTCGCAGGGACAGCGCCTCCACGTCGGCCACCAGGCGGTGCAGGCGCATCGAGAGCCCGGCGAGCATCCGCCGTGCCATCGCCGGATTGCGGTCCAGCTCGCCGAGCACGGCGTGCTTCCCGACGGTGAGGAGCAGCGCGTCGGCCAGCGTCTCGGCGGTGACCAGGTAGGGCTTCTCGAGCAGCATCACCGCCTCGCCGAAGCTCATGCCCGGTCCGATGACCTCGATGACCTTCTCCGCGCCGTCGGCGGTGCCGAGCGAGAGCTTGACCTGCCCGTACACGACGACGTGGAAGCCGGTCGGCTGGTCGCCGCGGCGGAACAGGATCGTCCCGGCCGGCGCCCGCACCTGTCCGGTCGCGGCGGCGATGCGCCCGAGCTCGTCGTCGCCGAGCTCGCGGAAGAGCGGCAGGTTGCGAAGGAAGTCGGGCGTCTTGAACGCCGGCGCGCGGACGGGTCGGGACATGGCGACATTCTTCCGACGGATGGACCGCGGGATTTGACGCGCATCAAGCGCGGGGCCCCCGCTCCCCGGAGCGGGCTAGACCGAGGCCGGACGGAAGGGCTTCACCGCCGCGGCGAGGCACTCGAGCAGGGCCTGCTGGTCGCCGAGCTGGTTCGCGAGCAGGAAGACGAGGCGCGCGTTCAGCTCGGCGCTCTGCGCCTCCGAGAGCCCCTCGTGCGCCGCGACGAGCGCTGCGTAGAAGCCGTCGGCATCCGGAATGTTCGGCGCGGTGATCATGCGGGCTGCTCCAGGGGATGGCGGCACAGGGCGCGCGAGAGCGCCCCGGCGAGGTCCTTGGGGACGGCGTCGTGCAACACGCCGGACACGTAGAGGTCGGGGCGGACCAGTGCGAGACTCCCGCGCCGCGCTCCGAGCACTGTGGCGAGCCGGCCCTCCGGGTCCGCCAGCCCGCCGGGGCCGACGAGGTGGAGCACCACGGGCTGATCCTCGGTGACGGTCGCGAAGCGCTCGAGCGAGGTGCCGCCGGCGAATACGAACGCGAGGAATCGCGTACCGGCGTCGCGCGCGAGTTCCGTTACCGTGACCGGCGTCCCGTCCGCGCCCTGCAGCGCGACGTTCTGCACCGTGTGTCCGCCGTTGAGAATCGCTCCGGAGGCTGGATACGTGTTCGCCACCGACATGCGGCCGGTGTTCACCAGCGTACGCCCGAAGGGGTACTCGCGCGCGAGACCGATCGCGGCGCGCCGCAGCGTGTGTTCGGCACCGCTGCGCGGCGCGAGGAAGCGCGCGGTGCGGCTGGTCACCTCGAGGTTCTCCGCGGCCGCGGCGCGGCGCTCGTCGTGATAGGTCTCGAGCAGCGCTTCCCCGGCGTGACCGCCGAGCACCATCGCGAGCTTCCAGCCGAGGTTGTTGGCATCCTGGATGCCGGTGTTCCCGCCGCGCGCGCCGAACGGGCTGACCACGTGAGCGGCATCGCCGATGAAGAACACGCGGCCGTACTGGAACTCGTCCAGCAGATGGTCGCGATACTGGTAGGGCCCGACCCAGACGAGCTCGAACTCGCAGTCGGGGCCGAGATGCGCGCGCAGCCGCTCGGCGGCGACGTCGGGACGGCTCACGTACTCCGGATCGGCGTCCGGGGCCATCTGGTAGTCGAGCCGCCACACGTCGTCGCCCATGAGGTGCTGCCACACGGCCCGGTTGTCGTTGAACGGCGCTTCCACCCAGGTCCACCGCTCCACGGGAAACCTCTCCTTGAAGCGCACGTCGGTGATGCACCAGCGGTCGGCACTCCTGGAGGGATGGGTCGCGAGCCCGAACCCCTCGCGGATCGGCGAGTGCACGCCGGTCGCGTCCACCACCCAGTCGGCCTCCAGCCCGTAGCGGCCGGCCGGCGTCTCCACTTCGAGCGTCACGCAGTCCGCGTCTTGCGTGCAGGCCACCACCCGGTTCTTCCAGCGCAGGTCGCAGGCGGTGAGCTCGTTGATGCGGTCCACCAGGAACCACTCGACGTAGAACTGCTGCAGGTTGATGAAGGGCGGCTGCACCGAGTGCGACTCGAGCTGGAGGTTGAACGAGTACACCTCGTCCTCGCCGGCCATCGTGCGCCCGACCGACCAGGTGATGCCCTTCGCCGCGATGCGCGGATAGGTGCCGAGCCGCGCGAAGACCTCGAGGCTCTTCTGCGCGTAGCAGATGCCGCGCGACGAGGCGCCGCGCACGCCCACCGTGTCGTCCTCGTCGAGCAGCACGCACTGCACGCCGCGCTCGGCGAGATCGCATGCGAGCGTGAGCCCGGACAGCCCGCCGCCCACGATGACCACCGGGTAGCGGCGCATCCCCCCGCCGGAGAGCTCGGGCGGCGCGCGGAAGGGATAGACCGGCAGTTCGTACTTGCCGCTCGCGACCTGCAGATCCGCCTGGCCCATCGCTTCAGACCCTGTAGTCGATCCAGTGCGGCCCGCGCGCGCGCTCCATGCGCCGCACCGCCGCTTCGAACATGCGATGGCAGGTCCGCCCGTCGGCCTCGAAGTTCCGCGCCGCGTGCGCGCTCGCCGCGCACACCTCGGGCGACAGCGGAATGTCCGGCCCGCCCATCGCCTCCGCGGCGTGCTGCACGTCGCAGGCGCGCTGGACCGTCCACATCAGGGCGAACGCCGTCGGCACGTCGCGCTCGCAGACCAGCAGGCCGTGGTTGCGCAGCACCAGGACGTTGCGGTCGCCGAGGCTCGCCACCAGGCGCGGCTGTTCGTCGGCACGCGTGGTGATGCCCTCGAAGTCGTGGTAGGCGACGCGGCCGGCGAGCATCGCGCCGTAGAAGTTGTCGTGCGAGAGGCCGCGCTGCTTGCACGCCACCGCGAGCCCGGTGGTGGTGTGCGTGTGCATGACGCAGTGGGCATCGTCGCGCGCCGCGTGGATGGCGCTGTGGATGGTGAAGCCGGCGGGATTGGGCGCGTGGCGGGTCGGTGCCACCGGATTGCCCGCGAGGTCGATCTTCACCAGGTTGGAGGCGGTCACCTCGTCGTACCAGAGCCCGAACGGATTGATGAGGAAATGCCGGTCGGGACCGGGCACGCGCACGGTGATGTGGTTGAAGATGTTCTCCGTCCAGCCCAGCCAGTCGAAGACGCGGTAGCAGGCCGCCAGCTCCACGCGCAGCGCCCACTCCTCGGCGCCGATGTGGCTCGGGCGGTGCAGGCGGTCGGTCTCGTCGGTGCCCATGCGTCCTCCTTCGATGACGGTCGATGCGGGCGGCTAGCGCGGCATGGCGTGGCGCACCCGCTCGCGGATCAGCGCCTCCACGCCGTCGATGGCGGGCGTGGCCACGCCGGCGCGGCGCCCCAGCTCGGTCACCGCGCCGACGATGGCGTCGAGCTCCAGCGGCCGCCCGCGCTCCATGTCCTGGAGCATGGAGATTTTCGCCGATCCGAGCCGGCGCGCCATGGCGAAACGCTCCTCGAGCGTTACCAGGAACTTCGCGCCGTACGCCTCGCCGACCGCCATGCCCTCGAGCATCATCCGCCGGATCAGGTCGAGCAGCGCGGGATTCGCGTTGATGTCGCTCATCAGCGCCCCGGTGAGCGCCGCGACCGGGTTGTAGGAGAGGTTGCCGATCAGCTTGGTCCAGATGTCGTCGCGGATGCGCGCCGAGAGCTTCGGATCGAAGCCCGCGGCGCGCATCGCCGCCCCGAAGCGCTCGAGCCGCGCGCCGACGGTGCCGTCGATCTCGCCGAGGATGAACGCCGTCCCGCTGGTGTGGTGGATCTCCCCGGGCGCCGTCACCTCGGCGGAGGCGTGCACCACGCAGCCGACCAGGTGGCGCGGATCGAGCGCCACGGCCATCGCGCCGTCCGGATCGAGGCATTCGATGCGGCTGCCGTCGAAGCGGCCGCCCTCGCGCTGGAAGTACCACCAAGGCAGGCCGTTGATCGCCGTGACGACGGCCGTGTCCGGGCCGAGCAGCGGTGCGAGGCGCGGCAGCATCGGGCCGATGGAGTACGCCTTGAGGGCGATCACGACCACGTCCTGCACCCCGAAGCCGGACGGATCGTCCGCGGCGCGCACGTTCACCGTGTAGCGCCCGTCCGCCGACCGGACCGCCAGACCGGCAGCGCGGATCGCATCCAGGTGCGCCCCTCGCGCGACCACGCACACCTCGTGCCCCGCGCGCGCCAGGGCCGCGCCCATGAGTCCGCCGATCGCCCCGGCCCCCACGATGCAGACCCGCAGGCCGCCGCTCACAGCGCGCGTGCCCACTCGGCGAGCTCGTCGGCGACCTGCTCGACGAGCGCAGGCTGCCCCGAGAGATAGTGATTCCCGCCCTTGACGTCGACGTTGCGGATGCGCCCGGCGGCGGCGGCGAGCCAGGCGTCGCGGGTGCTCGGGAACGTGGACGCGTCGGCGGTGTAGGTGAACAGCAGCACCGGGACGGACGTGCGCGCGAGATTGTCGGGGCCGTCGGCCTGCGACCGCGACGACCACTGCGAGAGGAATGCCTTGATCGAGGTGTAGCGGCCCATGGCATTCGCCGCATAGTTCACGGCCCGCGCGTCGCCCCAGATGGAGCCGGGCGCGCGGTCGTTGGCGTCGATGGAGAGGTCCACGCAGCGCGGCTCGGCGTGCGTGCGGTAGATGACGAACGCCTGGTCGCCCGGCCCGTTGATCTCCCGCTGGAGCAGGCGCAGGCGGGCCAGCGCCCAGGTCTCGATGCGGTCGCGGCGCGCGCGCTGCGCGGCGGTGAAGCGCTCGAGAAACGCCGCGCTGAACGGCGGTCCGTTCTCCGGGTTGTACAGATCCACCGCCGGGTCGGCGGACACCGGGTCGGACTCGTCGATGACCGAGGGGTCGAGCCAGCGCAGGAAGAGGCGCGACCGCCCCTCGTGCGCGCCGCACAGCGCGATCGCGTCGACCGGCGGGAAGTCCTCGGGCACGAAGCGCGTCGGCTCGCCGTGGGCGAAGTGCGTGCAGGTGAGCCGCTCGGCCTGCGCCTGGTAGAACGACGCGAGCGCCGCACCGCCGGAGTTGCCGATGAGCACGACGCGCTCGTAGCCCTGCTCGCGCAGGAAGCGCACGCCGGCGCCGAGATCCTGGATCACGCGCTCCATCAGGAGCTGGGTGTCGTTGTTGACGTAGCGCGAGTTGAGTCCCATGCAGGTCACGCCGCGCGCCGCGAGCGGCTCGATCAGGTAGTGCCCCATGAAGTTGGACGTCGGGTGCATCACGATCGCGGCCACGCGCTTCGGCCCGGCCGCTTCGCGCCAGGCGCCGTAGATCCGCGGGCGGAGCATGGCGAGCCCCGACTGGCTCTCCATCGCCGCCCCCGGCTTGACGTCGATGACGGCGAGCTTGAGCTCCGCCACGGGCGCCCCGGTCACCGCACCGCCGGCGTGCGTCGCGCCGCCTTCTCGTGCGTCCAGGCGTCGAGTTCGGCGCGCGCCGCGGCCTCCTTCTCCGCCATGTACGCGTCGCTGCCGGTGTAGGTGGTCAGCTCCAGCCGGATGCCGTTGGGATCGAAGAAATAAATCGACTTGATGAAGTGATGATCGGTCACGCCGATCACCTCCACGCCGGCCGCCGCCAGCCGGGCTTTCGCTTCCTCGAGCGCCCGTTCGGAGTCCACGCGCAGGGCGATGTGGTTGACCCACGCCGGGGTGTTCGGCGACGCATCGGAGGCGGTGTCGTCGCCGAGGTCGAAGAAGGCGAGGTAGGAGCCGTCGCGCATGCGGAAGAAGATGTGCACGTACGGGCAGTACTCGCCGGTGGACGGCACGTTGTCGGCCTTGATGATGTGCACCAGCGGCAGCCCCAGCAGGTCCTCGTAGAACCGGCGGGTCTCCTCCGCATCCCGGCAGCGGTAGGCGAAGTGGTGCAGGCCGTGCACGGCGGGAAAGCTCATGTCGGGTCTCCTTTGCGGTGTCGCCATTGTCCCCGATTCGACAGTCAGTCGGAAATCTCGACACTTTCGTCGCCGGCATGCCACCGGGCCACGGGCGGAAGGGGGTGGCATGAACTCTGCCTCGCGTCGGCCACCGTCCAGGGAGGTCGGTGGTCATCGGCGTTCCATTTTCCTCTGCAGAGGCCGGGCGCGACTTCAGCGCCCGTGGCCTGATGCGCGCTGCCGCGCTGTGCGCGGCCGGCCTGCTCGTCGCCATCCTGCTCGCGCAGACGACGGTATTCCAGCGCATGGACGCGATGCTGCTCGACGCCCAGCACCGTAATTTCGCGCGTCCCCTGGACCTCTCGGGGGTGGTGATCCTGGACGTGGACGAGGAATCGCGGCGCCACCTCGCCGCCCGTCTCGGTCCCTGGCCCTACGACTACGCACCCTTCGCCGCCGTGACCCAGTACCTCGCCGGCAAGGGCGCGCGCGCCATCGCCTTCGACGTCCTCTTCTCCGACGAGCGACCCGGCGCCCCGGCCATGCGCAACGTGCTGGCGCCCAACGTGGTGCTCGGCGCGGTGGGCGTGCCGGTCACCCTGCCCCAGCCGCCCAGTTACGCGAGCCAGCTCGAGCGCCACGCCCTCAGCCGACAGCCGGTGGAGGAAGGCCCCGAATCGACGCGGACGCTGCGCCGCGAGGCGCCCCTGCCGCACCAGCCGTGGGCCGCGCTCAAGCTGCCCATCGATGTACTGACCCCGGTCCCCGGTCCCCGCATCGGCATCGTCAACCTGCAGCCCGACGACGACGGCGTGCTGCGCCGCCTCGCGCTGTTCCAGTCCACCCAGGGCTATCTCTTCCCGAGCTTTGCCCTGGCCACCCAGCTCGCCGCCGATCCGAGCGTCGGCGAGATGCGCCTCGAAGGCCGCTCGCTGTCGCTGCGGCGGCTGTCGCTGCCGCTCACGCGGGAAGGCGACGTCCTGCTGCGGTTCCCCAGCAACCTGGAGGACCTGCGCACCGTTCCCTTCCATGTGCTGTTCGACGCCGCCGAGTCGCGCGCCCCGTCGGGCGAGTCACTTGCGCGCGAATTCGCGGGCAAGACGGTGATCGTGGGCAGCTCGACGGGAACGGGCGGCGAGACGGTGTTCACGCCCGTCGGCCGCATGAGCGCGTTGCAGTTCGCGGCGCTGGCTCACGCGGCGATCGGCTCCGGGTTCGTCATGACGCCGGCACGCCCCTGGATCGACACCCTGCTGGTGCTGCTCGCGCTGTCGGTGCCGCTGTGGGTGGCGCTGAAGGGGGGCGAGCGGACCGGCCGGCACTTCCTGGGCGCGTTCGCGCTGCTTGCGGTGCTGCTCGGCGCCGCCGGGGTCGGACTCGGCCTCGCCGGCGTGGAATCGCACGCCCTGTTCGCGTTCGTCGCCGGCGCCGCCGGCCTCGCGATGGTGCTGTCGGTGTGGCTCTTCACGCTCTCGGACGAGCGGCGCCGGCTGCGCTACGAGACGATGGCCGCGCGGGAAACGACCCGGCTGAAGGGCGAGTTCCTGAATCACCTCGCGCACGAGCTGCGCACGCCGCTCACCGCCATCATGGGCTTCAACAAGCTGAACCAGTTCACCGACGACCTTGGCCGGGAGGCGCGCATCAAGAACAGCGCGATCATCGGCCGCAACTGCGAGTACCTCCTGCAGTGCATCAACAACCAGCTGGACCTCGCCAAGCTCGAGGCCGGCACGCTCGCCATTGCACCCGCGCCCGAGGAGCCGGACGCGCTGCTGCGCGACGTCATCGAGCGCATGCAGCCGTTCGCCGACGAGCGCCGCCTGCGGCTCAAGTACTCCCGCACCACGCCGCTCCCCGGGGTGCTCGCGCTGGACGCCTTCCGCGTCCGCCAGGTCCTCATCAACCTCCTCGGGAACGCGCTCAAGTTCACCCAGGCCGGCTCGGTGGACCTCGTCGCCTCGTGGCATCTCGCCACCCTGGTGATCGAGGTGCGCGACACCGGCCCGGGCATCGCGCCTGACGCGATCGGCCGCATCTTCCAGCCCTACGAGCAGGCCGACGCCACCATCGCCCACCGCTATGGCGGCACCGGCCTCGGACTCGCCATCACGCGCGAGCTCGTGGAGCTCATGGGCGGACGCATCGAGGTGGAGTCGAAGCTCGGGCTGGGCTCGACCTTTCGCGTGCGCATTCCCACCGAGGTGGTCGAGGGACGCGCGACGACCCATCCCATCACCGAGGCGCACGCCCTGCGCGAGCCGCTCGCCGGCCGCGTGCTGCTGGCCGAGGACAACGAGGACATCCGCGCGCTGGTGGAGTTGCAGCTCGGGAAGCTGGGCGTCGACGTGATGAGCGTCGCGAACGGATTCTCCGCCGTGGAGCGCGCGCTGTCGGAGCCCTTCGACGCGGTCCTCATGGACATGGAGATGCCCGTGATGAACGGGTACGAGGCGGTGAACGTGTTGCGCACGCGCAGCTACGCCGGCCCCATCCTCGCGCTCACGGCTCATCACGAGGGCCTCGAGGTGGAGCGCGCGATCAACGTCGGATGCGACGGCATCGTCACCAAGCCGGTCACGCTGGAGAGTCTGCGCGCCGCTCTGCGGCCGCTGCTGCGCGAAGGGCGCAACACGCGCGCGCTGGCCAACGGCCGCGCGTCCCGGTAATCCAGGATCGACGTGGGAGACGCCTTCCCCTTCGCCCCTGAAGCCGCAGCGCCGTGTGTTGCCCGCGTTCCAGCACCAAACCGGCACTAGTTCCACCGCGCCCAGGACCGGCAACCTTAGAATGCCGCGCATGATCTCCGCCCGCCCCTCCGTACTCGTCTCCGACGAGCTGCGCGAGCTGATTCCGCGCTTCCTGGCGCATCGCCGCCGCGAGGTGGACGAGCTCGAAGCCGCGATCGCGTGTGCGGATGCGGAGACGGTGCGTCGCCTGGGGCACGGGCTGAAGGGCGTCGGCGGCGGCTACGGCTTCGACGAGATCACGCGCATCGGCGCGGAGCTCGAGCGCGTCGCCCGCGAGGGCCGCCTCCCCGCCGCCCGCGGGCTGGTGCAGGAGCTCGCCCGCTATCTCGACACCGTCGAGATCCGCTACGAGTAGACGCGTGCGCATCGCCCTGCTCGAGGACGACCCCAGCCAGAGCGACCTGGTGCGCCTGTGGCTCGGATCCGCCGGCCACAGCGTGCACGCCTACGACCGCGGCCGCGAGTTCATGCGGGTGCTAACACGGGACAGCTTCGACCTGCTGATGCTCGACTGGGAGCTCCCGGACGTCAACGGCGACGCCGTGCTGTCCTGGGTGCGCGCCAACGTGCGCGACAACGTGCCCGTGCTGTTCGCCACGGCGCGCGACAGCGAGGACGACGTGGTCAGCGCGCTCCGGGCCGGCGCCGACGACTACCTGGTGAAGCCGCTGCGACGCGGCGAGCTGCTCGCGCGCGTCGAGGCGCTTGCGCGGCGCCGGCAGCCGGCACCGCCCCCGCGCGACGTGTTGCGCGTCGGGGAGTTCGAGATCGACATGGAGCGGCGCGTCATCGCCCGCGACGGCCAGGGCGTCGACCTCACGCAGAAGGACTTCGACCTCGCCGTCTTTCTCTTCAAGAACGTGGGCAACCTCGTGTCGCGCGGGCACATCCTCGAATCGGTGTGGGGGCGCAACCCGGACCTCAACACGCGCACGGTAGATACGCACATCAGCCGGCTGCGCAGCAAGCTCGGCCTCGTGCCCGACAAGGGCTGGCGCCTCACCGCCATCTACCAGCACGGCTACCGGCTCGAGCAGGTCGAGCCGGGCGCAACCCCCTGACCTGCGAGGCCCGCGGCGGGTTGCGGTAGCATTGGTCTGCGGCCGTGCCCTCGCCGCCACCGCCCGTGTCGCCGCTGGTGCCGGGAGAGGGACTCGAACCCTCACGGTGTTGCGGGTCAAGGATTTTGGTTCCGGCCGGCCTGCGGCCTTAACCTTGCGCCGCCCTGCGCCGCAAGGTTAGCCTTCACCGAAATCCGCCGGTGGCAGGCTTCGGTCCGCTGGTGCCGGGAGAGGGACTCGAACCCTCACGGTGTTGCCACCGGCGGATTTTGAGTCCGCTGCGTCTACCTGTTCCGCCATCCCGGCGCGGAACCTGATTATCCCCAATTCATGAGCCTCGACCAAACGACGGCCCTCACCGTCGACGACTTCGACTACGAGTTGCCGCCCGAGCTGATCGCCCAGCATCCCGCGCCCGAGCGCGTCGGCAGCCGGCTGCTGCGCCTGGACGCCGCCGGAGCGCTGGCCGACCACCGCTTTGCCGACCTGCCGCAATTCCTCCGGGCGGGCGACGTGCTGGTCTTCAACGACACCCGGGTGATCAAGGCGCGCCTGCTTGGGCACAAGGGGAGCGGCGGCCGGGTCGAGGCGCTGGTCGAGCGCGTGCTCGCCGGCGACGAAGCCCTCGCGCACGTGCGCGCGAGCAAGTCGCCCAAGCCGGGCGCGGTGCTCGCCTTCGACGGCGGTCTCGAAGCCGAAGTGCTCGGCCGCGAGGGCGAGCTGTTCCGGCTGCGCTTTCGCGGTTGCGACTCGGTGTTCGCCGCGCTCGAGCGCCACGGCAGCGTGCCGCTGCCGCCGTACATCGAGCACGCCGCCGCGCCCGCGGACGAGGCGCGCTACCAGACGGTGTACGCCCGAACGCCCGGCGCGGTGGCCGCGCCGACCGCCGGCCTGCACTTCGACGAGCCGCTGCTCGATCGGCTGCGTGCCATGGGCGTGACCCTCGCGTTCCTCACGCTGCACGTGGGCGCCGGGACGTTCCAGCCGGTTCGCGTGCAACGCATCGACGAGCACCGCATGCACAGCGAATGGTACGAGGTCCCTCCCGCCGCGGCGGCGGCCGTGGCGGCCGCGCGTGCCGCGGGGCGCAGCATCATCGCGGTCGGCACCACGTCGCTGCGCGCACTGGAGTCCGCCGCGGACGCGCACGGCCGCGTCGCGCCGGGTCCCCGCGACACGGCGCTCTTCATCACACCGGGCTACCGGTTTCGCGTCGTGGACCGGCTGATCACCAACTTCCACCTGCCGAAGTCGACCCTGCTCATGCTCATCTCCGCCTTCGCCGGCATGGCGCCGGTGCGCCGCGCCTATGCGCACGCCGTCGCCGAGCGCTACCGCTTCTTCAGCTACGGCGACGCGATGCTCATCGACCGGGCCGCCGCGCCATGAAGTTCACCCTGCACCGGACCGACGGCCAGGCGCGTCGGGGGACGCTCGAACTGATCCACGGCACCGTGGAAACGCCGGTGTTCATGCCGGTGGGCACCTACGGCAGCGTGAAGGCGATGAGCCCGGCCGAGCTCGAGGAGATCGGTGCGCGCATCGTGCTGGGCAACACCTTTCACCTCTGGTTGCGGCCCGGGCTGGAGGTCATCGCCGCGCACGGCGGCCTGCACGGCTTCATGGGCTGGAATCGCCCGATCCTCACCGACTCCGGCGGCTTCCAGGTGTTCAGCCTGGGCGCCATGCGCAGGATCACCGAGGAGGGGGTGCGGTTCGCCTCGCCGGTGAACGGCGACAAGCTGTTCCTCACGCCGGAGGAGTCGATGCGCATCCAGCGCGTGCTGAACTCCGACGTCGTCATGGTCTTCGACGAGTGCACGCCCTTTCCCGCCACCGAGCGCGAGGCGGCCGATTCCATGCGCCTGTCGCTGCGCTGGGCGGACCGCTCGAAGCGAGCGCACGCGGGCAATCCGAACGCCCTGTTCGGCATCGTGCAGGGCGGCATGTACAAGGCGCTGCGCGACGAGTCGCAGGCGGGGCTGGAGCAGATCGGCTTCGACGGCTACGCCATCGGCGGGCTCTCCGTCGGCGAGCCCAAGGCCGACATGATGCGCATCCTCGCGCACACCACGCCGCGGCTCCCGGCCGACCGTCCGCGCTACCTGATGGGGGTCGGCACGCCGGAGGACCTCGTCGCCGGTGTCGCGGCGGGCGTCGACATGTTCGACTGCGTGCTGCCCACCCGCAACGCGCGGAACGGCTGGCTGTTCACCCGCTTCGGCGACATCCGCCTGCGCAACGCGCGCTACCGCGCCGACACGCTGCCGCTCGACGAAACCTGCGCCTGCTACTGCTGCAGGAACTTCTCCCGCGCCTACCTGCACCACCTGCAGCGCGCCAACGAAATCCTCGGCGCGCGCCTCGCGACCATCCACAACCTGCACTTCTACCAGTGGCTGATGGCCGGCATCCGGGCGGCGATCGACGCCGGCAGCTTCGCCGAGTGGGCCGCGTCCTTCCATGCGGACCGCGCCCGGCTGGCCGCCGAAGCCGCTTGAGCGATAAGCGTTTTTCGCTCACGGACGGTGGGCTATAATCGCGCGTTTTCCACTCGGCAGAGGATCCTTCCGTGCTGATCAGCCACGCCTACGCGCAGTCCGCGCCGGCCGGCGGCGCCGACGCGGGACTGATGGGGCTGCTCCCCATCATCCTGATGTTCGTGCTGCTCTATTTCATGATGATCCGGCCGCAGATGAAGCGCGCCAAGGAGCACCGCGCGATGACCGAGGCGCTCGCCAAGGGCGACGAGGTGGTCACCTCCGGCGGCGTCCTGGGCAAGGTCACGAAGGTCACCGACGCCTACGTCACGATCGAGATCGCGAACAACACCGAGATCGTGGTGCAGAAGGCGGCCGTGCAGACGCTGCTGCCGAAGGGCACGCTGAAATCCGTTTGAAGGGCCTCGCCCTTCCCCCCTCGCGAGTCAAATGAACCGCTACCCCATCTGGGTCTACATCACCATCGCAGTCGCGCTGGTGCTCGGGTTTCTCTACACCCTGCCGAATTTCTTCGGCGAGCTGCCGGCGGTGCAGGTTTCGAGCGCGAGGGCGACGATCAAGGTGGACGCGGCGACGCTGTCGCGCGTGGAGGAGACGCTGCAGAAGGCAGGGGTCTCCCACACCGGCGTCCAGCTGGACGCCAACGGCGTGAAGGTGCGCCTTGCCGACACCGATACCCAGCTCAAGGCGCGCGACGTCCTCGATCGCGCGCTGAATCCCGACCCCGAGAACCGGTCCTACACGGTCGCCCTGAACCTGCTTTCCGCGTCGCCCAACTGGCTGACCGCGATCCGCGCGCTGCCGATGTATCTCGGCCTCGACCTCCGCGGGGGCGTGCACTTCCTGCTGCAGGTCGACATGCGCGGCGCGCTGGTCAAGCGCCTCGAGAGCTATGCCGGCGACATCCGCAATGCGCTGCGCGAGAAGGGCATCCGCCACGGTGGGGTGACGCGCGAGGGGATGACTCTCTCCATCCGCTTCCGCGACGTCGAGTCGCGCGACCGGTCGCGCCGCGTCATCCTCGACGCGACCGCCGACCTGAACGTCGAGCCGGCGGGCACCGAGGCCGAGCCGCGCCTGGTGGCCTCCATCAGGCCGGAGGCCGAGCGCCGCATCCAGGAGCTGGCGCTGAAGCAGAACATCAGCACGCTCAACAACCGGATCAACGAGCTCGGCGTCGCCGAGCCGGTGATCCAGCAGCAGGGCGCCGACCGCATCGTGGTGCAGCTGCCCGGCGTGCAGGACACCGCGCGAGCGAAGGAGATCCTCGGCCGCACCGCGACGCTGGAAATCCGCATGGTGGACGAGGACAACATGAACCCGTCCGCGCTCGCCGCCGCCGCACAGGGGCAGGTGCCGTTCGGCTCGGAGTTCTACGTCGAGCGCAACGGCGCCCCGATCCTGGTGAAGAAGCAGGTCGTGCTCACCGGCGACCGCCTGACCGACGCGCAGCCCGGCTTCGACAACCAGACCCAGGAACCGGCGGTCCACCTCACGCTGGATGCCACCGGCGCGCGCATCTTCCGCGACGTGACCCGCGAGAACGTCGGCAAGCGCATGGCCATCCTGCTGATCGAGAAGGGCAAGGGCGAGGTGGTGACCGCGCCGGTCATCCGCAGCGAGATCGGCGGCGGACGCGTGCAGATCTCCGGCCGCATGACCACCACGGAAGCGAACGACACCGCGCTGCTGCTGCGCGCGGGGTCGCTCGCCGCGCCGATGGAGATCATCGAGGAGCGCACCGTCGGCCCGAGCCTGGGCAAGGAGAACATCGAGAAGGGCTTCCAGTCCACGGTCTGGGGCTTCCTCGCCATCGCGGCCTTCATGATCATGTACTACGTGATCTTCGGGCTGTTCTCGTCCATCGCGCTCGCCTCCAACGTGCTGTTCCTGATCGCCCTGCTCTCGATGCTGCAGGCGACGCTCACGCTCCCGGGCATCGCCGCGATCGCGCTGACGCTCGGCATGGCGATCGACGCGAACGTGCTGATCAACGAGCGGATCCGCGAGGAGCTGCGCAACGGCGCGACGCCCCAGGCCGCGATCGCCACGGGCTATGAGAAGGCGTTCGGGACCATCCTGGACTCCAACATCACGACGCTGATCGCGGGCCTCGCGCTGCTCATCTTCGGGTCGGGCCCGGTGCGCGGGTTTGCGGTCGTGCACTGCCTCGGCATCCTCACGTCGATCTTCTCCTCGGTGGTGGTCTCGCGCGCGCTGGTGAACCTGTTCTACGGCAACCGGCGCAAGCTCGACAGCATCGCGATCGGCAACACCTCCTGGAAGTAAGGCGGAGCAGCTGAATGGAATTCTTCAAGATCCGCAAAGACATACCGTTCATGCGGTATGCGCTGGTGTTCAACGTGATCTCGCTGCTCACCTTCCTCGCCGCGGTGTTCTTCCTGTGGCAGAAGGGGCTCCACTTCTCCATCGAGTTCACCGGCGGCACGGTCATCGAGGTGAGCTATCCGCACCCCGCCGAGATCGACCGCATCCGCGAGACGCTCGAGAAGGCCGGCTACACCGACACGCAGGTGCAGAACTTCGGCAGCTCGCGCGACGTGCTGATCCGCATGCCGCTCCGCGAAGGCCAGTCGAGCGGCGATCTCTCCAGGGAGGTGATGGCGAAGCTGCAGGCCGACGACAAGACGGCCGAGCTGCGGCGGGTGGAATTCGTGGGCCCGCAGGTGGGGCGGGAGCTGGCCGAGAACGGCGCGCTCGCGCTGCTCATCACCTCGCTCGGCATCGTCATCTACCTCGCCTTCCGGTTCGAGTGGAAGTTCGGCGTCGCCGCGATCATCGCGAACCTCCACGACGTGGTGATCATCCTCGGCTGCTTCGCGCTGTTCCAGTGGGAGTTCTCGCTGCCGGTGCTGGCCGCCGTGCTCGCGGTGCTCGGCTACTCGGTGAACGAGTCGGTGGTCATCGCCGACCGGATCCGGGAGAACTTCCGCAAGATGCGCAAGGCGCCGGTCGACCAGGTGATCGACAACGCCATCACCAGCACCATCTCCCGCACCATCATCACCCACGGCAGCACGCAGATCATGGTGCTGTCGATGCTCATCTTCGGCGGCCCGGCGCTGCACTACTTCGCCGTGGCCCTCACCATCGGCATCCTGTTCGGCATCTACTCGTCGGTGCTGGTGATGGCGCCGCTGGTGCGCTGGCTGGGCGTGAAGCGCGAGGACCTGGTGAAGCCGATCAAGGAGAAGAAAGAGGAGGCCGTGGTCTGACCATGGCGGGCGCCGGGCATCGCACCCGCGTCTGGGACCTTCCCACCCGCCTCTTCCACTGGGCGCTCGTGGCGCTCGTGATCACCTCGTTCGTCACGGCCAAGGTCGGCGGCAATGCGATGACCTGGCACATCTACAGCGGCTACGCCATCCTCGCGCTCGTCCTGTTCCGCGTCGTGTGGGGCTTCGTCGGCGGCCGCGAGTCGCGGTTCGCGAGCTTCGTCAAGGGGCCGGGCGCGGTGGTGCGATACGTCGGCACGCTGTTCGACCGGCAGGCGGCCCACCACGCCGGGCACAATCCCCTCGGCGGCTGGTCGGTGGTGCTGATGATCCTCTCCCTCGGCACCCAGGCGGCCACCGGCCTCTTCGCGAGCGACGACATCTTCGTCGAAGGTCCGCTCGCGGCGAAGGTGTCCGGCGCCACGGTCAAGCTCGCGACGAGCATCCATCACTGGAACGAGTGGGTGCTGATCGGGCTCGTCTCGCTGCACGTCGCGGCAATCGCGTTCTACGCGCTGTACAAGCGCGAGAAGCTCGTCCACGCGATGGTGCACGGCCACAAGGTGCTGCCTGCCCCGGGCGAGCACGTTCCCAACCGCACGCTGCTCGCCGCGACGATCCTCGGCGTGACCGGAGCGTTCGTGTACTGGCTGGTGGGCGCGTAGCGCCGCCCAGCCCTCCATGAAAAAAGCGCCCCGCGGGGCGCTTTTTTCGTGCCCGGATGCCGGCGCTCAGTCGCGGCGGAAATCGTCGTGGCAGGCCTTGCAGGCCTGGGCGACGCCGCCGAACGCGGTCTTCACCTGCGCCAGGTCGCCGGACTTGGCGGCGGCGGAGAGCTTCTGCGTCTCGGCCTCGAGGCGTTTCGCGCCTTCATTGAACTTCGCGTTGTTCGTCCAGATCTCCGGCTTCGCGCGGTTCTCCCGGCCGGAATCCGTTCCCGGCCCGAAGCCGGCCCACGGCAGCTTCGCCATCTGCTCGACGATCGCGGCGTTGTTCTGCACCGCGGCGGCATCGTACGGCACCGCGCCCTTGGCGACGGCGCCGATGCGGCCGAAGTGCGCGGCCATGACCGTGAAGGCGCCCTGGCGGTACTTGATGGCGTCTTCCGGCTTGGCGAATTGCGCCTGGGCGGTGCCGGCGCCGAACGCGGCGGCGGCCGCGGCGAGGCTGATGAGGGTCTTGCGCATTGCTGAACTCTCCCTGGGTTGCGTTGGCGGTGTCCCCGGCCGGCGGCCGGGGACGGTAAGCGGGCGTGCGCTCAGTCGCGGATCGCCTCGATCTGGATGGCGATCTTCACCTCTTCGCCGAGCACCGGCGCCGGGTACTTCGTCATCCCGAACTCCGAGCGGCGGATCACCGTGGAGGCATCGGCGCCGCACGCCGGCTTCTTCGCAAGCGGGTGCATCGCGCAGCGGAAATGGTCGACCTTCAGGGTCACCGGCTTGGTCACGCCGAGCATGGTGAAGTCGCCGTCCACGGCGACCAGCTTGTCGCCCTCGAAGCGCATCCGGTTGCCCTTGAAGGTGATGGTCGGGAACTTCGCGACGTTGAAGAAATCCTCGTTGCGCATGTGCTTCTCCAGCGCCTCGAGGCCGGTGTCGATCGATGCCGCGTCGATGGTGACGTCCACCGAGCCGGTCTTCGCCGCGGGATCGAGCGTGATCTTGCCGGTCGTGCCGTTGAAGCGGCCGCGCTGGGTCGAAAAGCCCAGGTGGCTGATCTCGAAGCTCGGGAAGGTGTGCTTCGAGTCGATGGTGTACGTCTCGACCTGGGCCAGCGCCGGTGCGGCAAGGAATGCGGCAGCCAAGGCGGCGGCGGTACGGCTAACGAGCATGGGTCCTCCTGGTGGACTGGTGGGTGAACAGCGTCGTTGTTGCGTTTATTCCGGTCAGCGTGCAACCAGCCGCACCCTGACCTGAACCTCGTCGGCGAGGATGCCGGTGTCCTTCCACGACCCCTCCCCGATGTTGTAGTCGAGCCGGCGGATCGGCAGCGCACCCTCGAACACGGTGGCGCCGCCCTCGGCCTTCGCCGTGAAGGGCATCACGACGTCGCGGGTGACCCCCTTGATGGTGAGCTTGCCCGGCGCCTCGTAGCGCCCTCCGCCGAGCGCCTTGACCCCGGTCGCGCTGAAGCGCGCCTGCGGAAACTGCGCGGCGTTGAAGAAGCTCTTCGACTTCGCCTCGTCGTCGAACATCCGGTCGCCGAGGTCGATGCTCGCGACGTCGATCGTCACCTCGGCCCTGGAGGTCTCGGGCTTCGCCGCATCCCAGGCGAGCTTCGCGTCGAACTTGCGGAAGCTGCCTTCGAGCGGGACGTTCATCTGCTTCGCGGCGAACGCGACCCGGCTCTTCGCGTAATCGATGGTCTGCTGCGCCGCTGCGGGAAGACCGGCGGCACCGAGGGCGAGGGCGAGCGCAATGCGGATCAAGGACGGACTCCGGAACGGGGACGAAGGAACGGGACCATCCGCGCCAGCACCCCGTCGCGATCGACGAAGTGGTGCTTGAGCGCGGCGGCGATGTGGACTGCGACCAGCGCGGCCATGGTGTACGCGAGCGTGACGTGCACGACCTTCAGCACGTCGGCCAGCTCCCGGTTGCGGGAGACGAGGTCCGGGAGTTGCCAGACGCCGAGGTAGACGGTGGGGACGCCGACGGCGGAGCTGTAGACCCAGCCGGAGACCGGCACCGCGACGATCAGCACGTAGAGCAGGCCGTGGGCGACCCGCGCCGCGCGCCGCTGCCAGACCGGGCCCTCGCCCCCCGGGGGCGGCGGGCGGTGGCCGAGCCGCCACAGCACGCGCAGCACCGCGAGCAGGAAGACCGTCACGCCGATCCACTTGTGATAGGCATAGAGCTGCAGCTTGCGGGGCGACAGCGGCAGCTCGGTCATGTACAGCCCGAGCGGGATGGTCGCGAGCACCAGCACGGCGACGAGCCAGTGCAGGGCGATCGCGACGCCGGTGTAGCGCCCGGCGGTCACGCCGTCTCCTCGAAGGCGAGCCTCAGGCGGTCGACCAGCCCCTCGAGCGCATCGAGGTCGGCGGCCGACAGCGCCGCGAACGGCTTGCGCAGGTGCGCGATGTGCGCTGGATAGGCGCGCGCGAACTCGGCCTCGCCGGCCGGGGTGAGCTGCACCATCGTGCAGCGCGCGTCGTGCTCGGCGCCCACGCGGCGCACCAGGCCGCGGGCCTCGAGCCGGTCCACGACGCCGGTGAGCGTGCCCTTGGTGATGAGCGTCTCCTCGCCGAGCTCGCGGAAGGTCATCCCCGGCGTGTTGCCGAGGGTCGCGATGATGTCGAACTGCGACGGCGTGAGGCCGAGCGCGCGGACGTGCGCGCCCGAGTGGCGCTCGAACGCCTGGAAGCAGCGCGCCAACGCGCGCAGCGTGCGCAGATATCGCTCGCGGGCCAAGGCGAGAGTCCCCCGGTGAGGTGGAAATTCGTTCTAATGCGAACTATCGTACCGAGAGAAGTTTTCCGCCGCAACCGCGCGCCGGCGTCCTCGCCGGGCGGGCCGGCCGATCAGATGCGCCGGGCGAGCTCGGCGGCCTTGCCGATGTATGCGGCGGGCGTGAGCGCCAGCAGGCGTTCGCGCGCCTCGGCGGGGATGGGCAGCTCGCGGATGAACGCCGCGAACCCGTCGGCCGACACGCGCGCCCCGCGCGTGAGGTCCTTGAGCTTCTCGTAGGCGCCGGCCACGCCGTAGCGGCGCATCACCGTCTGGATCGGCTCGGCCAGCACCTCCCAGTTGGCGTCGAGGTCCGCGGCCAGCCGCGCGCGGTCCACCTCGAGCTTCTCCAGGCCGCGAAGACAGGACGCGTACCCGAGCAGGCTGTGCCCGAAGGCGACGCCGACGTTGCGCAGCACGGTGGAGTCGGTCAGGTCGCGCTGCCATCGCGAAACCGGCAGCTTCTCGGAGAGATGGCGCAGCAGCGCGTTGGCGACGCCGAGATTGCCTTCGGAGTTCTCGAAGTCGATCGGGTTCACCTTGTGCGGCATCGTGGAGGAACCCACCTCCCCCGCCACCACCTTCTGGCGGAAATAGCCGAGCGAGATGTAGCCCCACACGTCGCGGTCGAGGTCGACGAGCACCGTGTTGAGCCGCGCGAGGGCATCGAAGAGCGCGGCAAGCGCGTCGTGCGGCTCGATCTGGATGGTGTAGGGATTCTGCTCGAGGCCGAGGCCTTCGATCACCCCGCGCGAGAAGGACTCCCAGTCCACGTCGGGATAGGCGGCGAGGTGCGCGTTGTAGTTGCCCACCGCGCCGTTCATCTTGCCGAGCATGGCGACCTCGGCGACCGCCGCGCGCGCGCGGCGCAGCCGGTGCACCACGTTGGCGAGCTCCTTGCCGAGCGTGGTGGGCGTCGCCGGCTGGCCGTGGGTGCGCGAGAGCATCGCGTCGTCGGCGTGGGCGTGGGCGAGGCGCACCAGCTTCTCGATGACGCGGTCGATCGCCGGCAGCAGCACCGCGTCGCGCGCATCGCGCGCCATCAGCGCGTAGGAGAGGTTGTTGATGTCCTCGGACGTGCACGCGAAGTGGATGAACTCGGCGGCGCGTTCGAGCTCGGGGTGGCCCGCCACCCGCTCCTTCAGCCAGTATTCGATCGCCTTGACGTCGTGATTCGTCTGCGCCTCGATCGCCTTCACGCGCGCGCCGTCGGCGGCGGAGAAGTCGCGGACGAGCCGCTCGAGCAGCGCGCGCGACTCCGCGCCGAAGGGTGCGATCTCCGGAATGCCCGGCGCGTCGGCGAGTGCCACCAGCCAGGCGACCTCGACCTGCACGCGGTAGCGGATGAGCGCGAGCTCGCTTGCGTACCGCGCCAGCGCGCGCGTGGCGCGGGCGTAGCGGCCGTCGAGCGGCGAGAGGGCGTCGAGGGCGGCGTCGGACATGAGGAAAGCGGGCCGGCGGCGTCGCGTGCCGGGCATGCGGATGAGGGCGCCGAGTCTAGCACGCAGGGAATGCCGCGCCCGCCCGCCGGTTTGCTAAGCTACGCATCCCGCCTCGACGCATGCACCCATGAAACTCATCGGCACGACAACCAGCCCGTACGTCCGCAAGGTGCGCATCGTCGCCGCCGAGAAGCGCGTGGAGCTCGTCTTCGAGCAGGACAACCCGTGGAAGCCGGAGACCGGCGTGCCCGCCTCGAACCCGCTCGGCAAGGTTCCGGTCCTCATTCTCGAGGACGGATCGGCGCTGTTCGATTCGCGGGTGATCGTCGAGTTCCTCGACCACGCCTCGCCCATCTCCAAGCTCATCCCGGCCGATCATCGCGAGCGCATCGAGGTGCGCCGCTGGGAGGCGCTGGCAGACGGCGTGCTGGAGGCCGGGATCGCGGCGCGGCTCGAGGGCCAGCGCGCGGCGCACCAGCGCTCGGAGGACTGGATCGCGCGCCAGCAGGCGAAGGTCGCGCGCGGCATCGACACCATGAACGCCGGCCTCGAAGGCCGCACGTGGTGCGCCGGCAACGGCTATTCGCTTGCCGACGTCGCGGTGGGCTGCTGCATGGGCTGGCTCGACTTCCGCTTCCCGGACCTCGGCTGGCGCGAGGAGCACCCGCATCTCGAGCGTCTCATGTCCAAGCTCGGCGAGCGCGCGTCCTTCGCCGACAGCCTGCCCAGGGAATAGCGGCCTAACGGATCACGCCGCCGCCCAGGCACACCTCGCGGTCGTACAGCACCACCGACTGCCCGGGCGTCACCGCCCACTGCGGCGTGTCGAAGGCCACCGTCATCGCGTCGTTCTCCAGCGCTTCGATGCGGCAGGCGGCGTCCGACTGCCGGTAGCGGGTCTTCGCCGCAAGCCGCACCCCGACCGCCGGCGCCTCGCCGCTCACCCAGGCGAGATCCGCGGCCGCGAGGCGCGTGGACTGCAGCAGCGGATGTTCGTGGCCCTGCACGACCACGAGCGCGTTCGCGGCGAGATCCTTGGCCGCGACGTACCAGGGCGCGCCCTCCGCGCCGCGGCGCCCGCCGAGGCCGATGCCCTTCCGTTGGCCGATGGTGTAGAACGCGAGTCCGATGTGACGGCCGACCTCCACGCCCTCGGGCGTGATCATCGGTCCCGGCGCGTGCGGCAGGTAGCGGTTCAGGAACTCGCGGAACGGCCGCTCGCCGATGAAGCAGATTCCGGTCGAATCCTTCTTCGCGTGCACGGGGATGCCCGCCTCCCGCGCGATGCGCCGGACCTCGGTCTTCGCCACGTCAGCGAGCGGAAACAGCGTGCGCGCGAGCTGCGCCTGGGTCAGGCGGTGGAGGAAGTAGCTCTGGTCCTTGGTCGCGTCGGCGGCCTTGAGCAGCTCGAAACGGCCGGCGCGCTCGCGGACGCCGGCGTAGTGCCCGGTGGCGATGCGCTGGGCGCCCATCGCCAGCGCGTGGTCGAGGAACGCGCGGAACTTGATCTCGGCGTTGCAGAGGATGTCCGGGTTGGGCGTGCGGCCGGCGGAGTACTCGCGCAGGAACTCGCTGAAGACCCGGTCCTTGTACTCGGCCGCGAAGTTCACCACCTCGAGATCGACGCCGATGACGTCGCACACCGAGGCGACGTCCACCAGGTCCTGCCGCGTCGAACAGTACTCGTCGTCGTCGTCGTCCTCCCAGTTCTTCATGAAGAGGCCGACGACCTCGTAGCCCGCGCGCTTGAGCAGCAGCGCGGCGACCGACGAATCCACGCCGCCGGACATGCCGACGACGATGCGCTCGGCCATCGGACTACCGTCCCAGCTGCGAGAGGCCGGGCGGATAGGCGCCGGCGAGCCAGGTGCGCAGGGGAAACACTTCCGCGGGATTGCCGGGATCGTGGAACCAGCTGTCCACCGCGAACTCCGCACGCGTGGCCGACTCCACGATGCGCGCGCTCCAGTGCTCGAAGATGACGAAGCGGCTGCGGCGCACCCGGTCGCCGACCTCGTGGTGGCGCAGCCAGCCGCGCTCGGCGAGGAGCTGCAGCCAGGTGGTCGTGTTGGTGGAGTGGTCGATGCAGTCCATGCGCCCCTCCACCCCATCGTCCTCGATGTTGCCGCCGCGGTCGGCGCCGATCGGCGACTGCGCCGCCGCCACCGCGTACAGGCGGGCCACCGCCGCGGCGATGGCGCGGCGCTCGTCGGCGGCATCCGCCACGTCGGAGAATGCCGCCTGGACGATCTTCAGCTCGTCGGTGGAGAAGCGCACCGGGGCGCGCGACGCGCAGCCGTAGTTGAAGCAGACCTCCACCTCGCGCTCGGCCGCAGCCGGCGCCGCCGCGGCGCAGGCGGCGGCGAGCAGCAGGACCCGGGTGGCGAAGGCGCGCATCGATCTAGTCGTAGTGGACGAGCAGTTCCAGCGGATGGCGGCGCCCGGCGAGGTGGTCCTCCATGCACGCCAGCACCAGCGGGCTGCGATGCCGCGATTGGACCGCGCGCACCTCCTCCGGCGCAAGCCACACCGCGCGGCGGATTTCACGGTCGAGCGGCCGGTCCTCCACGCCTTCCACCTCGCCGGTGAACGCGAAGCGGAGAAAGGTCACGTCCGCCGGCGCATAGTGCCAGCGGTACACGCCGACCAGCGCCGTCGGGCGCAAGCGATGCGCGGTCTCCTCCAGCACTTCGCGCACGCACGCATCGGCCAGCGTCTCGCCCGGCTCCCAGTGGCCGGCAGGCTGGTTGAACACGATCCGGCCCTCGACCTCCTCCTCGACCAGGAGGTACTTCCCGTCGCGCGCGACGACGCCGGCGACGGTGACCGAAGGCTTCCAGACGTCCGCCATGCGCGGCGCTACGCGGCGCGGCGGGTGTTCCGGCGCACGAAGTCCGCCATGCGCGCGACGCCCGCCTCGATGTTCTCGCGCGAGGCGGCGTAGCTGAAGCGGATGTGCTGCCCCTCGTCGGGCACGCGCGCGCCGAAGTGGATGTCGGCCAGGACCGCGACGCCGGCCTCGTTGAGCAACCGCTTGCGGAACTCCTCGGAGTCCGCGGCGCCGATCATCCGGCACGCCTCGGTGACGTTCGGCCAGGCGTAGAACGCGCCGCCCGGCGTGCGGCAGGTGACGCCCGGCACCTGGTTCAGCAGGCCGACGATCAGGTCGCGGCGCTCCAGGAAGGAGCGGCGCATCGCCTCCGCGTCCTCCTGCGGACCGATGATCGCCTCCACCGCGGCCCACTGCGACACGTGCGAGGCGCACGAATCCGTGTTCGTCACCCAGCGCACGAACTGCGGCGCGAGGATCGGGTTCGACGCGAAGCCGATGCGCCAGCCGGTCATCGCCCAGGTCTTCGAGGCGCCGTCGGAGATGATGGTGCGCTCGTACATCCCGGGCAGCGACGCGATGGAGGCGAACTCGCCTTCGTACACCAGGCGCGAGTAGATCTCGTCGGCGTAGATCCAGATGTCGGGGTGGCGGCGCAGGATCGCCGCGATGGCCTCGAGATCCCGCTTGCCGAGGATCCCGCCGGTCGGGTTGTGCGGCGAGTTGAGGATGACGAGCTTCGTGCGCGGCGTGATGCGGGCTTCCAGGTCGGCCGGATCGAAGGCGAAGTCGCGCGCCTCGCGCAGGTGCAGCGGCACCGGCACCGCGCCGTTCGCGAGGATCTGCGACTCGTAGATCGGGAAGCCGGGATTCGGGTAGATCACCTCGTCGCCGACGCCGTAGTCGGTGGTGCAGAGGATCGAGTAGGCGATGAAGGGCTTGGCCCCGGCACCCACCACCACGTCCTCGGGACGGACGGACAGGCCCCGCATCCCGCCCATGTACTGCGCGGCCGCCTGGCGCAGCTCGTCGATGCCTGCCGACGGCGTGTAGCCGTGCTTGCCGGTTTCGATGGCGCGGATGCCGGCCTCGCGGACGTTCTTCGGCGTCGGGAAGTCGGGCTGGCCGATGCAGAAGCTGATGATGTCCTTGCCCTGCCGGGCCAGCGCGTTCACTTCGGCCAGCACGACAAAGGCGTTTTCCGTGCCGAGCTCGGACGTCCGGCGGCTCAGTTTCGGCATGTTGTTGTACTCGCAGGGGGAAACGCGGGTTGCATATTCTAGCGGAGCCGCTCTCGACTACACTTCGCCCCGCACGCGGCGCCCGCGCCGCCCCACAGGACCCCCGCCTTCGATGCATTCCGCTCTCCGCCGCTGGATTCCCATCGCCGCGCTCGCCGGCGCCGTGCTGGGGGTCCCCGCCGCCGCGCAGCCGCCGGCCGCCACCCCGATGCCGACCGCGGAAAGCCTCAACGAGCGCATCAAGGCGGTCGAGGCGCGGCGCGATCTCGACGAGGCGACGCGCAAGCGCGTCGTGGAGACGTATCGCCAGGCGCAGGGGGAGCTCGAACGCGGCGCCTCGCTGCGCGCCGAGAACGAAGCGGCGCAGCGCTCGATCGGCGAAACCCCCGCCGAGATCCGCAAGCTCGAGCGGGCGATCGAGCAGCTCCAGCAGCCGCTGCCGGCCGCGTCCGATCGCGAGGCCGGGCTCGCCAAGCTCACCACGCCGGAGCTCGAGAAGCGCGAGACGATGGCGCGCGAGGCGGCGGCCGAGGCGCGCCGCGAGCTGGAGGACCTCGAACGTGCCGCCGAGGAGGGCCTCACCGCGGGCGCGGGGCTCCGCGGCCGGCAGCAGAAGATCCGCGCCACGCTCGACCTCCTCCGCGACGATCTCGTCAGCGCCCCGGCACCGGGGCAGTCCACCGCCCTCGCCGAGGCGCGCCGGCAGCTCAGCCGCGCCCGCATGGCGGCGATGCAGGCCGAGCTGGAGCTGATCGAGACCCAGCTCGCGCTGCAGCCGGCTGCGCAGCGCCTGCGCGAGCTGCGCCGCGACCTCGCGCGCCAGTACGCCGAGCGCGCCGACTCCGAGCGCGAGCGGGTCCTGGTGGTGCTGGAGGAGCGGCGGGCACAGGACGCGGCGCAGGCCCGCGTGGCCGCCGCGGAAGCGGACCAGAAGTTCGCCGACCAGCCGCCCGCCGTGCGCGCCATCGCGGCGACCAACGCCCAGCTCGCCGCCGAGCTTGCCGAGACGACGCTTGCCTTGGACCGGACCCTGCTGGAGGTCTCCCGACTGCGCGGGGCCGCCGCGGAACTGGAGGCGAGCCAGCGCCTCATCGAGCGCCGTGCCGAGTCGCGGACGCTGGGCCGCGAGTTCGCGCAGACGCTGATCGAGCGCCTGCGCCGGCTGCCGAAGCCGGAGGAGTTCGCCCGGCCGCGCGAGGAGCGCGAGCCGCTGCTCGCGCAGGCGGTGGACTACAACGTCCGCGTCGAGCGCTCGCTACAGCAGCTCGGCACGGTGGACGCCGCGACGGCGCGCATCATGCGCGAACAGGAACTGGCGCTCGCCGGCGCCGACCGCTCCAGGCTCGAGGGCGCCGTGCGCGAGCTGGTCTCCCGGCAGCGCGTGCTGCTCACGCGCCTCGACGAGCAGCAGGACGCGCTCGTGCGCGCCATGGCCGACGTCGAGGAGGCCGAGCGGGAGCTGGTGGCGCGCAGCCGCGCCGTGCAGGAACGGCTCATCCAGCTGCTCTTCTGGGTGCCGCTCAACCCGATCGGCCTGCAGACCTTCGAGAATGTGGAGCCCGCGCTGCAGTGGAACATCGCGCCCGCCAACTGGCGCGCGGCGGGGGACGTCCTCGTTCGCGAGGCCGCACGGTTCGCGCCGCTCACGCTGCTCGCGCTCGCCGTCGTCGCGGTGATCTACGCGATGCGCGGCCGGCTGAAGCGCAAGCTCGAGTCGCTGTCGCCCAACGAGCGCCCGCGCGGCGAGTACCGCGTCGCGCAGACGCTGGCGGCGCTCGCCATCACGTTTGCGCTGGCGCTCCCGCTCGCGCTGCTGCTGTGGTACTCGGGATGGCTGCTCGCCGGGGCCCACAGCGGCACCAACTTCACCCAGGCGCTCGGCGCGGCCCTGCGCAGCGCCGGCCAGCTGTACGTCACACTCTACGGCTTTTCCTGGCTCTTCGACCGGCGCGGCGTCGCGATCCGCCACTTCCACTGGCACGCGCCGACGATGCTCGGCCTGCAGTCGCAGCTCCGCCGCTTCACGGCGTTCTTCGTGCCGCTCATCTTCGTCGTGTCGCTGAACAGCGGCTCGGCGCCCCACGCCAACACCGAGAGCCTCGGCCGCTTCGCCTTCCTGCTCGCGATGGCGTGGATCGCGTGGTTCGCGGTCAAGCTCTTCCGCCGCAGCTCCCCGCTGACGACGCGGCTCTTCGACCACCGCGGGCACTCGTGGCTCGCCAAGCTGCACCCGCTCTGGTTCGGCCTGCTCGTCGCCCTGCCGGTGGCGATCGGCGCGCTCGCCGCGATGGGTTTCTACTTCGCGGCGGGCTACCTCTTCGGCCGCATCATGAACACGCTGCTGCTCGCCCTCGGCGCCCTGATGACCTACGGCGTGGTCTCGCTGTGGGTGGTCATGCAGGGCTCGAAGCTGTACGAGCGCAAGGAGCAGCAGGCGCAGGAGGCCGACGACGCGCCGGTGCAGCCCGCCGACCTCGGCATGGCACGGGCGCAGGCGATCGACATCGCCGCCATCGGCGACCAGGCGCGCCAGCTCCTCAACCTCCTCACCACCCTCACCGTCCTCGTCGGCCTGTGGGTCATCTGGCGCGACGCGCTGCCGGCACTGAAGGTGGTCGGCGATTTCGCCCTCTGGACCTACACGGAGATCGTGGACGGCGAGCAGATCACGCGGCCGCTGACCCTCGGCGGCCTGGTGATCGCGCTCCTGGTCGGCGTGGTCACCGTGGTCGCGGTGCGCAACATCGGCGCCCTCCTAGACATCGTCCTCCTGCAGCGCCTCGAACTGCAGGCCGACGCGACCTACGCGATCAAGACGGTCACGCGCTACGCCATCGCCGGGGTCGGCATCGTCGTCGCGACCGGGCTGCTGGGCGTCTCGTGGAGCAAGCTGCAGTGGCTGGTGGCCGCGCTCGGCGTGGGCCTCGGCTTCGGCCTGCAGGAGATCGTCGCGAACTTCGTCTCGGGCCTGATCGTGCTCGCCGAGCGCCCGATCCGCATCGGCGACATCGTCACCGTCGGCGACGTGAGCGGCACGGTGACCCGCATCCGCGCGCGCGCCACCTCGGTGGTGGACTTCGACAACAAGGAAGTGCTGATCCCGAACAAGGCCTTCATCACCGAACGGGTGGTGAACTGGACGCTCTCCAACCAGACCACGCGGCTGCTGCTGCGGGTCGGCGTCGCCTACGGCACCGACATCGAGACCGCGCAGCGCGTCATGTACCAGGCCGTGCGGGCGAACCCGGACGTGCTCGTGGAGCCGCCCTACAGCGTGTTCTTCGTCGGCTTCGGGGACAGCGCGCTCAACTTCGAGATCCGCGCCTACGTCGACGCCATCGACAAGCGCCTGCGCGTCACGCACGCCCTCAACGTCGCGATCGAGCGCGCGCTGCGCGAGGCCGGCATCGGCATTCCGTTCCCGCAGCGCGAGGTCATCCTGCGCGCCGCACCCGGCACGGCGCTGCCCGCTCCCGTGCCGGCCGCGGACGACGCAGCGGGCGCGGCGGGGCGCTGAGCGCCCCCGGGCGGCATCACTCCACCGCTTCGCGGTAGGCGTGCCAGGTGGCGTGGCCGATAATCGGCAGCACCACCACGAGGCCGACGTAGAAGGCGGCGAAGCCCAACGCCACGAGCGACACGATGAGCCCGGCCCAGATCAGCATCGTGCCGAAGCTCTTCCGCAGCGCGTTGAAGCTGGTGATCATGGCCGAGAGCGCGTCCATCTTCTCGCGGTCGAGCAGCATCGGCAGCGCCACCCACGACGTGGCGAAGACGAACAGCGCGAAGCCGCACCCGGCGGCGAGATAGGCGACGATGAACATGATCGCGTCCGGCGAGGTCTTCATGCTCTCCCACAGCGCCTCCAGCGACGGGGCGTTGCCGTCGAAGAACAGCGCCACGACCACGATGGACACGCGGATCCAGACCGCGAGCAGGAGCGCCAGGATCACCGCGTAGAAGCCGATCGCCGGCGCGTTCGCCTTCCACGCCGTCATGGTGGGGCCGATCATGACGCGCTCGCCGCGCGCGACGCGCCGGCTGACGTCGTAGAGCCCCATCAGCAGGAACGGCCCCACGATGAGCACGCCGGTGAGGAGCGCGAGCTCGACCGCTCCCTTGGACGGCGAGTGGGTGAGCAGGATGCCGAGGAGCGTCAGCACCACGCCGTAGAACAGGCTCGGCACCGGTGCGGCGCGCATGTCGGCGAGGCCGAGGCGGAGCCACCGCCACGGCGCGTCGGGCAGGACCTCGCGCACCTTCGGCAGGCCGCTGGTGACGGTCAGGTACTCGGGCTCGGCCGGCGCCTCGGACAGCGGCGCTTCCGGCCGTTCGGCATCGCTCTGCATCGCCTCCTCCGGTGCGTCGCATGCGAGTGGACCGCATCGTAGCGCAAAGCGCCGCACGCGGCGCGCCTGCTAGACTTTGCCGCAACGGCACACGAGACCGCAGGGGAGAGCCATGAACGTCGAGAAGGTCGTCTTCGCATTCTTCATCGTGCTCGCGGCCACGCTGAACTTCGGCTTCGTCTACGGCGACATCGACGATCCCTCCCACCACGACATCTACGAGCTGTTCGCCGCGGTGGTGGTGAACATCGTCGCCACGGTGCTCAAGTTCGGCGACCGCACGCAGATCGGCGCGGTGCACCTCG
>CAZKHE010000009.1:0-58636 GCA_964552535.1 uncultured Enterobacteriaceae bacterium
GCAGCGCCGCGGAGCGCGCCAAGAACTGGCTCGCCGCGCTCGGCTTCGTCGTGCTGCTCGTCACGGCCGCGGGCCACGCGCGCGCGGCCGACCTCCCCGATCCCATCCGCTTCGGCGCCGCCATCGAGCTCGGCGACACCCGCGCCGCACGCGCCTGGCTCGATGCCGGACTGCATCCGGACTTCCTTGCCGACCGCATCGGCACCGGGCTGATGATCGCCGCCTGGGAAGGCAACATCCCGATGATGGAGCTGTTCGTTTCGCGCGGGGCGAACGTCAACGCGGTGAATGCCGCCGGCGAGCAGGCCCTCCTGCATGCGGCCTGGCGCGGCCGGACCGAGGCGGTGCGCTGGCTGCTCGACCGCGGCGCGCACATCAACCGTCCCGGCCTGCAGTGGTCGGCGCTGCACTATGCGGTGTTCGCGGGGCATACCGACACCGCGAAGGCGCTGGTCGCCCGCGGCGCGGACATCAACGCGCGCTCCACCAACGGCTCGTCGCCGCTGATGATGGCGGCACGCGAAGGCCGCGAGGGCCTGGCGCAGATGCTCGTCGAGCTCGGCGCCGACACCCGCATCAAGAACGACTGGGGCGAGGATGCGCTGGTGTGGGCGATGCGCTACGGCTACCTGAAGATCGCGAAGCTCGTCACCTCGCCCGAGCAGTTCGCCGAGGCCGCGCGCCGGCCCGCCGAGGCATGGGGCGAGCCGGAGCGCTCCAAGCCGGTGCCCGACCGCATTGCCGTCCTGATCGAGGAAATGCGCCGCGCGGAGTTCCGCGGCCGCCTCACGCCCGAACTGCAGGGCGCCTACCTCGCGGCCGTGCGCGAACTGCGCGAGCTGCGCCGCCAGGAAGCCGAGGCGGCGGCGGCCAGCGGCGCCCCGCCGGCAGTCGGCGTTCCGACCGCGCTCGAGATCACCGCGCGCCGCGACGCGCCGGGCAAGGAGAAGGCGGAGCTGCGCTACGACCGCGCGCCGGCTCCGGCGGCGGCGCCCGCCGCCGAGCGCAATCCGTTCGACAACGCCCCGGATCCGCCGGTCCAGCGCTGAGCACGCCGGCGTCGACGGTCAGATCACCCGCCACTCCGGCGGCCGCTTCGCGGGCGCCTTGCCGCCCTCGGTGTCCTCGGTCGAGAGCGTCTCCACGTCGTCCAGGTTCCACATCCGATAGCCGCCGCGAAAGGCCGCCAGGTTGTTGCCCAGGCGCGCCCCGGGCGGCAGCTCCTTCAGCAGCTTGGCGTTGCCGCCGCCGACCACGACGTACTCGGCGTTGAACGCGCCCTGCATCGACACGATCATGTCGGCCACGATCTCGCGCCACTTCGACTTGCCGAGGTCGTCGAGTCCGCGCCGTCCCACGAGCAGCCCGAGCCGCCGGCCGTCCTCGTAGGGCAGCTGGCCGAGCTCGAGCGGCACGATGACGTTGTCCGCGATCAGCGTCGAGCCGAGGCCCGTGCCGAGGCTGAGGAACAGCATGCGTCCGCCCTCGTAGGAGCCGAGGGCCTGCATGGCCGCATCGTTCATGATCTTCACCGGCACGCCGAGGGCGCCGGCGAAGTCGAAGCCCAGCCAGCCGGGTCCGAGGTTGCCCGGCTCGGAGATCGGCCCCTTCGGCCCGACGAGGCCCGGATAGCCGATCGAGATGGCGTCGAAGGGCCAGTCCGACGCGAGTGCCGCCACCGCCTCGACGAGGTCGGCGGCGGTGAATCGCTTGCCCGAGGGCACCTTGCGCGCCTCGTGCTCGCCCTTCAGCAGCAGCTTGATCTTCGTCCCGCCGATGTCGATGGCGAGGATGCGCTGCGGCCGGGTCTCCTCCGCGTCGCGCGCGGCGGACGTCGCGGCGCCGGTCTTCCGCGCGCGCTTGCGGCCCTGGTCCTTGGCGGCCATGCTTGCTCCCTGCTCTGTCGCCGGCGGGAACAGCAACGAACGTGCCGACCGCGCGAAGGGGGCTCCCCCTGCTCGCCGCAATCTGTCCTCAGGCGCCGCCCACGCCCTCGATGACCTTGCCCGTGCCGCCGCAGTTGGGGCACGGCTCGCCGTCGACGCGGCCGGTGCCGTCGCACTCGCGGCAGAGGTTCTCGCCGGTGCCCGGGGTGCCCGGACGCGCCTGGTCGCCCGGATTCATTTCGGGATTGATCGGATTGCGCTCGGTCATGGCGTCTCCTCCTTCTTGACGATCAGGTGGCCGTCGCAAGTTGCGTTCCCTCGGCGGCGCTTGATCCGGGTCAGAAGCCCGCGACGCGCATGGCGCAGACTGGGATCATGCGCGCCGGCCGCGCGCCACTCCCGGAGGACATCATGGACACGCGAACCAGGCGCACGGCGAGCGCGCGGCGTCGGCCGCCCGCGCGTGCGGCGAAGTGGGTGTATCTGTTCGCCGAAGGTCACGCCGGCATGCGCGACCTCCTCGGCGGCAAGGGCGCCAATCTGGCGGAGATGACGCGTCTCGGCCTGCCCGTCCCGCCCGGGCTCATCGTGACCACTGCGGCGTGCAATGCCTATCTCGCCGCCGGCGGCTTTCCCCGCGGGATGTGGGAGCAGGTCGAGCGCGCGCTGGCGCGGGTCGAGCGGCTCGCCGGCCGCCGCTTCGGCGATCCGCGCAGCCCCCTGCTCGTGTCCTGCCGTTCGGGCGCCAGGTTCTCGATGCCCGGCATGATGGACACCGTCCTCAACATCGGACTGAACGACGCCGTCGCCGAGGGCCTCGCCAGCGCCACCGGCGACCCGCGCTTCGTCTTCGACGCCTACCGGCGCCTCGTGCAGATGTTCGGCACGGTGGTGCTCGCCCTGCCCGACGAACCGTTCGAGGCCGTCCTCGCCGCGGCCCGCGCGCGGCACGGCGTGACCAACGACGCCGACCTCGCCGCCGGCACGCTGCGCGAAGTCACGGCGGCCTTCAAGGCCCTGGTGAAGAAACATGCGCGCCGCGAGTTTCCCCAGGACGCGCTGGAACAGATGCGGCTCGCGACCGAGGCGGTCTTCAAGTCCTGGAACGGCAAGCGCGCCATCGACTATCGCAACGCCGCGGGCATCGCGCACGATCTCGGCACCGCGGTGAACATCCAGACCATGGTGTTCGGCAACATGGGCGGCGAATCCGGGACGGGCGTGCTCACCACGCGCAACGTCACCACCGGCGCGCCGGAGCTCGAGGGCGACTGGCTCACCAATGCCCAGGGCGAGGACGTCGTCGCGGGCATCCGCGCCACCAGGCCGATCGCGGCGCTGCGCACCGAGATGCCGCGGCGCTACCGGGAGCTCGCCGCGATCTGCCGGCGCCTCGAGCGCCACTATCGCGACGTGCAGGACGTCGAGTTCACCATCGAGCGCGGCAAGCTGTGGATGCTGCAGACGCGCGACGCGAAGCGCACCGCGCAGGCCGCCGTGCGCATCGCCGTGGACCTCGCGCGCGAGCGGCTGATCACCCGCGAGGAGGCGGTCGCGCGCGTGACGCCCGAGCACGTCGACTTCTTCCTGCATCCGCAGTTCGCCGCGCAGGACAAGGCCGCGGCGACGGCGCGCGGCGACCGCATCGCCGCCGGCCTGAACGTCTCGCCCGGCGCGGCGAGCGGCGTGCTCGCCTTCGACGCGGACACCGCCGAGCGCTGGAGCGTGCAGGACAGGAAGGCGGTGATCATGGTGCGGCCGGAGACCAAGCCCGACGACGTGCACGGCATGCTGGCCGCGCGCGGCATCCTCACCAGCCGCGGCGGGCGCACCAGCCACGCCGCGCTCGTCGCGCGGCAGTTCGGCAAGCCCGCGGTCGTCGGCGTCGCCGCGATGGAGGTGGACGTGGCCGCGCGCGTGCTCACCGTGGACGGCCGCACGCTCCGCGAAGGCGATGCCGTGTCCATCGACGGCACCACCGGCGACGTGTACGCGGGCGAGCTGCCCACCGTGGTGCCGGAGTTCGACGACCCGTACCTGGCGCGGCTGCTCGGCTGGGCCGACGCCATCCGCACGCTCGGCGTTTGGGCCAACGCGGACTACCCGCGCGACGCCGCGCGCGCGCGCGCGTACGGCGCCGAGGGCATCGGCCTCTGCCGCACCGAGCACATGTTCTTCGAGACCGAGCGCCTGCCGCTGGTGCAGCAGATGATCCTGGCGAAGACCGACGCGGAGCGCGAGGCGCCGCTCGCGAAGCTGCTGCCCGTGCAGCGCGCGGATTTCGCGGGTCTCTTCCGCGCGATGGACGGCCTGCCGGTCACCATCCGGCTGATCGATCCGCCGCTGCACGAGTTCCTGCCGAGCTACGGGGAGCTCATGCGCGACGTCGCGGAGCTGGAGACGCGCACCGCGCTGCTCGCCGGCGCCGCGACCGGCGACGATCCGCTCGGGCTCGCCGGGACGCTGGCGCAGAAGAAGCGCCTGCTGGAAGCGGTGGACGCGCTGCGCGAGCAGAACCCGATGCTCGGCCTGCGCGGCGTGCGTCTCGGCATCCACCTGCCCCAGCTCGTGCGCATGCAGGTGCGCGCGATCATCGAGGCCGCCTGCGAGTGCCGGCGCGAAGGCATCCGGGTGCACCCGAAGATCATGATCCCGCTGATCGCCCACAACAACGAGCTGCAGGTCGAGGACGCGATCCTCGACGCGGAGGCCAAAGCGGTGATGCGCGAGCAGGGCGTGCGCGTGAAGTACCAGCTCGGCACGATGATCGAGATCCCGCGCGCGGCGCTCACCGCGGGCGACATTGCGCGCTACGCCGAGTTCTTCTCCTTCGGCACGAACGACCTCACGCAGACGACGTTCGGCATCTCACGCGACGACGCGGAGACGGGCTTCCTGCGCGAGTATCTCGAGAAGCGCATCCTGCCCGAGAACCCCTTCGCGACCATCGACCAGGCCGGCGTCGGACAGCTGATGGAGACAGGGGTGCGGCTCGGGCGCGCGACCCGGCCCGAGCTCGAGGTGGGCATCTGCGGCGAGCACGGCGGCGATCCGAAGAGCATCGCCTTCTGCCACCGCATCGGCCTCGACTACGTCAGCTGCTCGCCTTACCGGGTGCCGATCGCCCGCCTCGCCGCGGCGCACGCGGCTTTGGCGGCGCGTCGGAAGCCGCGCTAGCGCCGAGCCGCGCGTCCACTTCGGCCTCGGCCTCGAGCCAGTCCTGCTCCTCGGCGCCCGCGGTGAAGCCGCGGCGCTCGGCGCGGAAGTAGGCGGCCTCCTCGATCAGGCGGCGGCGCTCGAGCGGATCGACCGCGCGCGGCGCCGCCGGGGCGTCGGTCTTCGGCGCGGCCTTGCGCGGCGCCCCTGCCGACTTCTCCGCCGGCTTCGCGGCCGGCGAGCGTCGTGTCATCGTGGTCTTGGTGCGTTCCTGTTCCAGCGGCAAGGTGAATCTCCGTCCTATGACGTTTGCATAGGGCGGTAGTCTATGCGATGTGCGCTGCAATGCAACCGCGCCGTGGCGCGCAGCGCACGCCGTACGCCGCCCGGCTGCGTCAGCCGCCTTCAGTCGCGCGCGGTCGGCGCGCACACGTCGCTGCCGTCCGCCGGGGGCGGCGTCTCGGTCAGCTTGCGGATCGGCACCACCACCAGCGAGGTCGCCCAGCGCGCGACGGTGGCGAACACGTCGCCCGGCCGCACGCGCACGCCGAAGTCGTCGAGCGTGCCGCTCACCTCGATCGGCGTGGCGAGCGCGAAGAACTGCGGCACCTTCGCCTGCGGGACGAGGCGCGCCTCGATGGCGTTCCCCGGCAGGCTCACGACGGCGCCTCCCTCGGCACGCGTGTGGGTCGTGTCGATCAGCACGCGGCGCGAGGTCAGCACGCCGTCCTTCAGGTCGAACTCGCCGATCGCGCAGTTCACCTTGGTCACGTCGGCGTTCATCGCCGGGAGCACGGCGAGGAAGACGTTGGTCGCCCACAGGTCGAAGACCCCCGCGTGCAGGCGTTCCGGCCAGACGGCGAGATCGATGTGGCCGTTCCCGCGCGCCATGGCCCCGGCGAGCCGCGGCGAGCGGCCGGCGACGTCGAGGTCCAGGCTGAACGTCCCGGCGAGATCGGTGTCGGGCTTGATGCGCCGGGCGATCACGCCGTAGTCGAAGCGCTTCACGTCGATCCGTGCGCGCGTCTCGACATCCGCGCCGCGGGGTCGATACGACGCCGCGAACCGGGCCGCCCCGCCGTCCATCTCCACCACCACGGGCTCGATCTCCAGCGCGCCGTCGGCCACCTTCGCGCGCGCCTCGCCGCGGCCGAGCCGATCGCGGCCGGAGAGCACCTGGCGCACGTCGAGCGCGAGGTTCGCGTCGTAGGCGGCGAGCAGCGCCGGGCCGAGGAGCGCCTGCACCTGCGCGCCGGCGGCATCCGCGCCTTCCTGCACCTGCTGCGCGAGGCTCCGGGTCCCGGCGCCGGCGTCGACGGCGGAGGCGGCGTCGAACGGCGACCACTCGGCCAGCGGGAAGTCGTCGAGCTGGATCGACGCGGCGGTCAGCGCCAGGTCGAGCAGCGGCCGGGGCTGGCGCGCCGTGTTCAGCGCGCCGCGTCCCTCCAGCACGCTCTCGCCGACCGCGAAGCGCAGGTCCTCCACCTCGTAGCCCCATTTGGAGATGCGCAGTCGCGCTGCCCCGCCGTACGGTCCCCACGGCGGGAGCGAGGTGCGCAGCAGCGGACGCAGCTCGGCGAACGTCGCACCGGTGAGGCCGACGACCAGGTCGACGTCGGGGGCGTCGGTGCGCGGCGCGAGCGCGCCCGACACGGAGAGTCGCGCACCGGCGCCGGTCATGAGCAGATCCACGGGCACGCGGCGCGCCGTGAAGAACTCGCGCAGCGTCCCGCTCGCGAGCCGCAGGGCGATCGGCGCGCGGAAGATGCGGCCGTCGAGCGCGACGCGCAGCGGCGCGCCGGGATCCGCGCGGATCTCGCCGGATTCGACGCGCAGCCGGAAGGCCGCCTTGGTATTGCGGTCGCGGATGACCAGGCGGCCCTGGCCGATGTTCATCAGCACGCCGGATGCATCGAGCGCGCGGCCCACCGTGGTGTCGCGCAGGTCGGCGTGCAGGTCGAGCTGTGCTGCGCTCGCCTCGACGTTCGCGCCGAAGCCGAGCGCGCGCAGCCACCGCGCGATGTCCACGTCGCGCCCGTGCAGCCACAGCTGTGCGCGCGGCACGTCGCCGGCGAGCTCGGCGGCGACCGCGCCTTCCAGCGGCACGCCCTGGATGGCGAGCGCGAGCGGCGCGGGCGGCATGACGCCGCCGCGCACGCGCCCGGCGAGCGTGAGGTCGGTCACGGCGAGCGCGAGCCCCTCGACGCGCTTCACGCGGGCGTCGAAGTCGGCGTCGCCGAGATCGACCTTCGCCGGCAGGAGCGGAATGTCCACCGCGCCGCCGCGGCGCTCGCCCCGCGAGGAGGCGAGTCCCTGCAACTCGGCCGCATCCACGCGCTCGGCGGTGACCGCGGCACGCGCGACCCGCCGGCCGCCCACCTCCGCGCGAATCAGGTCGCCTTGCAGGGACGTGCGTCCCAGCACCGCCGACGCGCCGAGCACCGACGTTCCGGCGCGGCGCACCTGCACCGTTCCGCGCAGGTCGACGGGCAGGTCGCTCGCGGAGGAGAACCCGAGCCAGGGGGCCAGCTCCGCGGCGCGCTTCGCCTGGAGCCGCACGTCGAGCGTCGGCCCGGCGTCGCCGTGCAGCTGCTCGAGGGTACCGCCCAGCGTCGCGCGCACGCCGCCCGACACGGCGTCGAATGCGAACGTCGTACGGCCGTCGCGCACGATGCGCTCCACCGACTCCGCGCGCAGCGTGCCGGCCAGGGGCCGCCCGAGCAGTGTCCCGGAGACCTTCGCGTCCAGCGTGCCGCCGCGCGGCTGGGCGAGATCGGCGCGCTCGATGGTCATGCGTACCGGCACGCCCCCCTCGAAATTGCCGTACGTCAGGTTCGCGCCAGCGAGCCGCGCACGCAGCGCGAGCTGCTGCACGACGTCGATGGGCCGCTCGCCCGCGCTCTCCAGCTCGAGGCGCATGTCGCGGATGCGGCCGTCGACGTAGGGGGCACCGAACACCACTTCCGCGATGCCGCCGAAGGGCGACTCGGCAGCGGCCAGCCGCACGACCTGGCGTGCCGGCTGCGCCGCGAGGTCGATCTCGGCGAGGCCGGTGAAGCGCGCACCCGCGAGCATGAATCCGAGCGGCAGCGACACCCGCTCGGCGTCTGCGGCGATCTCCATGCTGACGTCGCGCAGGTCGCCCGGCACGCCGTCGACGTCCGCAACGGCGAGCTTGAGGTCGATGTCCAGTGCGGCGTAGCGCCGGATGTCGAGGTCGGTGCGCTCCAGTTCCCGGAACGCCGCCGCGAGCGTCTGCGGCGCGTCGCGCGCATCGCTCGAGGGACCGAACAGCGGCGCGAGATCCAGCCGCGAGAAGGCGAGCTCGCCGGAAACCCGTGGACGCGGGCGGCCGGCGTCGTACGCGAGCTGCCCGGTCGCGGCCGTCTGTCCGGCGGCGAGGTTGAATCGCTCCACGGCCCACGCGGCGCCATGACCCGCGATGTCGGCACCGAACGCCGCGCCGCCGACGGCCGGGAGCGCGAGTCCGAGCGGCGCCGCGGTGGCGGCGAGATCGGGCGTGCCGGCGCCGACGCGCAACGCGAGGCGCGCCCCGTCCCCCGCATTCACGAAGGTGCCGCTGGCGTGCAGCACCGCGACCCCGAACGTCGCCGCGACGTCGAAGGGCCAGGGCGCCCGAGCCGCGAGGCCCTCGAGCGCCGC
The DNA here is from genome assembly GCA_964552535.1 of uncultured Enterobacteriaceae bacterium. Taxonomy (GTDB): domain Bacteria; phylum Pseudomonadota; class Gammaproteobacteria; order Burkholderiales; family SG8-39; genus CAZKHE01. Next base: position 8,706 of record CAZKHE010000009.1, read on the forward strand.
GCCGTGCACGGACGCGCTCCACGCTTCCGCCCCGAAGCGCCCGCGCAGCGTCGCGCGCACCGCCTCGCCGCGGCGCGCCTCGGCCAGCACGTCGGCCACCTCGATCACGCGCGTGTCGGCCAGCACGACGCGCACGTTCTGGAGCGCGACGCGATGGATGTCCAGGTCGGGCAGCGCGGCGGGGTCCACAGGGTCCGCTTCGGACGCGGCGCCCACCGTCGGCGCGTCCCGGCTGCGCACCGCCTCCGCCTCGTGCCCGAGCCGGACCTCGACGTCCCGCGCCCGCAGCTCCAGCACGCGCCACTCGCCACGCCACAGCGGCGCGAGATCGAGCGCAAGGCCGATCTCGCCCACGGTCGCGACGTCGCGCGTCGCCTCCCCAGGCGGATTGCCGATCACGACGCGCCGCACGAGCGCCTCGGGCCGCAGCGACAGCCGCAGCGCGACCGGCGCCTCGATGCGCACCGGCCGGCCCAGTGCATCGCCCAGCGCGCGGGCAAGCGGGCCGGCGAGGCGCTCCGCCTCGACCCCCACCCCGGCCCATGCGAGCCATGCGATGACCAGGACCAGCACAGCCGCCGCAGCGGCTGCGATCCTGCCAGGACGCGCTCTCATGCCCCGGATTGTAGGGATACGGCGCCACGGGCCTCGCCCGAGCCGCCGGGCCGGGCAGCTCCGTGCGGGCGTGCGGTATCTTCCGCGCATGGCCCTCGTCACCCTGCTCGACGCCCAGCTCGCGTTCGGCATGCAGCCGCTGCTCGACCGCGCGGCGTTCTCCCTCGAGGCCGGCGAGCGCATCGGCCTCATCGGCCGCAACGGCACCGGCAAGTCCTCGCTGCTCGGCGTGGTGAGCGGGCGTCTCGCCCTGGACGACGGCGAGCTGCGCGTGCAGGACGGCCTGCGCGTGGTCACGGTCGAGCAGGAGCCGGAGCTGCCGCTCGCCCCCACGCTGCGCCAGAGCCTGGTGGCGCGCGGCGGCGTCGAGGCGATCGCCGACGAGCGCGAGCGCTGGCGCACCGAGGCGCGGCTCGACGAGTGGCTGCACCGCTTCGGCCTCGACCGTCCGGTCGCCCCGGAGCGCGCCTCCGGCGGGGAGCGCAAGCGCGCCGCGCTCGCCCTGGCGTTCGCGCTCGCGCCCGACGTGCTGCTGCTCGACGAGCCCACCAACCACCTCGACATCGACGGCATCGCGGCGCTCGAGACGCATCTCGCGAAGGGCCCGGCGTGCATCGTCGTCACGCACGATCGCTGGTTCCTGGATCGCGTGGTCACGCGCATCGTCGAGCTGGACCGCGGGCTGCTGCGCAGCTTCCCCGGCAACTTCTCCGCCTACGAGCGCGTGAAGGCGGACCAGCTCGCCGCCGAAGCGCTCGCCAACCGCCGCTTCGACAAGTTCTGGGCGCAGGAGGAGGTGTGGATCCGCAAGGGCATCGAGGCGCGGCGCACGCGCAACGAAGGCCGCGTGCGACGGCTGGAGCAGCTGCGCACCGAGCGCGCGGCGCGTCGCGAGCGCCTGGGCGACATCCGCGTGGCGATCGACGCGGGCGAGCGCTCCGGCAAGCTCGTGGCCGAGCTGCAGGGCGTGAGCAAGCGCTTCGGCGAGCGTGCGCTGGTGCGCGACCTCGACTTCCGCCTGATGCGCGGCGACCGGCTCGGCCTGATCGGCCCCAACGGCGCGGGCAAGTCCACCCTGATCCGCCTGATGCTCGGCGAGCTGGCGCCCGACGCGGGCCACGTGCGCCTCGGCACCAAGCTGCAGGTGGCGTACTTCGACCAGCTCCGCGCGCAGCTCGACCCGGATCGCACCGTCGCGGACACCATCAGCCCCGGCGCCGACTGGGTGGAGATCAACGGCCAGCGCAAGCACGTGCTCTCCTATCTCGGTGACTTCCTGTTTCCGCCGCGGCGCGCCACCTCGCCGGTGAGCATGCTCTCGGGCGGCGAACGCAATCGGCTGCTGCTCGCGCGCCTGTTCGCGCGGCCGGCGAACCTCATCGTGCTCGACGAGCCGACCAACGACCTCGACATCGAATCGCTGGAGCTGCTCGAGTCCACGCTCCAGGAGTACGGCGGCACCCTGCTGCTCGTGAGCCACGACCGCGCGTTCCTCGACAACGTGGTGACGCAGACGCTGGTCGCGGAAGGCGACGGCCGCTGGCAGGAGTACGCGGGCGGCTACTCCGACTACCTGACGCAGCGCGGACCGCGCGTCGACGAAGCCGCGCCGGCCGCGAAGCCGCCTGCCCCGCCGGCCACGCCGGCGCCGCGCGAACGAGCGCGCGCGAAGCTCTCGTACAGGGAGACGCGCGAGCTGGACGCCCTGCCCGGGGAGATCGCCGCCCTCGAGCGCGAGCAGCAGGTGCTGGCGGCCGCGATGTCGGACCCCGACTACTACCGCCGGTCGCCCGAGGCGATGCGTGCCGACCACGAGCGCGTCGAGTCGATCGAGGCGGCGCTCATGGAGAAGCTGGAGCGCTGGGAGGCGCTGGAGGCGCGGGCGAAGGAAGCGAAGTAGCGGCCGGCCGGAAAGAAAAAGGCCGGATCGCGAGGATCCGGCCGAAGCGGACACCAAAGGAGGAGGAAAGGTGTCGAGGCCAAGTGTAGGGCGCGAACGTTACGGTTTTCAGTCAAGTCCTACCGCTCGGTCGCGCGGCCCCCGGCGCCGGCGTGAACTGCGCCACGTTCCGGCGCGACTCTTGCTGCGCGGAGGCCATGTCCACCGAGTCGCGCCTCTTCCGCCGCCTGCCCGGCTTCCGGCGCAGCCCGCCCGGCCTGGAATGGCGGATTCTGCAGCGGCTCCCGCTCGTGCTCGCCATCGGCCTCGCGCTGTCGCTCGCGGTGGGCGTCTTCGCCCACGCGCTCCGCCCCGACGACGCCGTGGCCGCCTACAAGGCGACCCAGATCGCGCACGCGTACGCGGCCGCGACCGCGCTCACCCATCTCGGGATCGTGCTCACGGTCGCCCTGGTCTGCTGCATCGTCTACGTGATGAAGGGCCCGGCCTACGTGGCCGACGCGTACGAACTGCCGGACGCGGACGCGCCCGAGGAGCGTACCGACTCGACGCCGCGCTGACGCGCCCGGCCGCGCCGGTCAGGCGCCAAGCGGCGCGATGCCGATTTCCGCAGCGAGGCGGTCGAGGCCCTGCCTGAGGCCCGCCGCGAGCGGAATGCCGTCGCGCGCGTGGGCGATCCGCTTCGCCAGGCTCTGCTCGCCGGGCAGCCAGATGCGCTCCACGCCGGGCATGCGTTCGCTCGTGCGGAGGTCGCGGATCACCGCGTCCACGCGGCGCCGGAACGCGTCCGGATCGCCGAACGCCGCGGGATCGATGGCGACGATCGCCTGGCCGGTGTTCGTGGGCGACACGTCGTCGTGGTTGAAGTCGATCACGTCCTTGCCCATCGCCGCGCCGTTCAGCGTGCCGGCGAGCAGCCCGAACACCAGCGCGAGGCCGTAGCCCTTGTAGCCGCCGATCGGCAGCAGGAAGCCCTCCTCGGCGCGCGCCGGATCAGTCAGGGGTCGCCCCTGCCGGTCGATCATCCAGCCTTCCGGCATCGCCTCACCGCGCTGCGCCTTCGTCTTCACCTTGCCGTATGCGGCCACCGTGGTCGCCATGTCGAGCACGACCGGCGGCTCTTCCATCGCGGGAATCGCGGCGGCGATGGGATTGGTGGAGAGCAGCATGTCCAGTCCGCCCCACGGCGGCAGGTGATTGGCATTACCCACCGCCAGATACAGGCCGATCATGCCGGCGGCCAGCGGCATGCGCGCGTAGAGCGACGCGGGCCCGGCGTGGTTGCTCCATCGCACGCCGACCCACGCCACGCCGGCGGTGCGCGCCTTCGCGATCGCCGTCTGCGCCGCGAACGTCATGACGAGGTGGCCCATGCCGTTGTCGCCGTCGACCAGCGCCATCGCCGCGCGCTCCTCGACGAGGCGAATGCGCGGACGCAGGTTGACCCCGCCCGCCTGGATGCGCCGCACGTACTGCGGCAGACGCATCACGCCGTGACCGTCGGAGCCCTGCAGGTCGGCCTCGGCCATGAGCCCCGCCACGGTCTGCGCATCGTCCGGCGGCACGCCGACGCGCTGCAACGCGGCCGCGATGAACCCGCGCAGCCGCTCGTGAGACACGCGAACGACGCTCGCCCGCACGCTGCTCCCCTCCGCTGTTGTTGATCGACTGCTAACTGTCGGTGCACAATGGTAGCGCCTTCGCGTCCGGTCCCGGTCGCGCCGTGCACAGCCGCCGCAAGAAGCGGCCCCCCTCGCCAAAGGAGACGTCCATGCCGTTCAAGTTCGCGCGCGCGCTCGCCGCCGCCCTCGCGTTCGGCCTCGCCGCCCCGCACGCCGCCTGGTCGCAGGGCCAGGAGCCCATCCGCATCGGCTTCCTCACCGTCCGCACGGGCGCCCTCGCGGCCGGCGGCAAGCAGATGGAGGAAGGCATCCAGCTCTTCCTGAAGGAGCGCAACCACACCATCGCCGGGCGCAAGGTCGAACTGATCATCCAGGACACCGGCGGCAACCCGGCCGGCGCCAAGACCAAGACGCAGGACCTGGTCGAGCGCAGCAAGGTGCACGTGATCATCGGTCCGCTCGCGGCGTTCGAGGCGATCGCGATCGACGACTACATCCGCCAGACGAAGACGCCGATCGTGTCCTGCTCCGCCGCCGCCGAGGACCTGACGCAGCGCAAGCCGAATCCCTGGTTCGTGCACACGGCGGCGAGCTCCGGCCAGCCCAACCACGCCATCGGCGACTACGCGGCGAAGGAGCTCAAGTACAAGCGCGTAGCGATCATCGCCGACGACTTCGCGTACGGCCACGAGACCGCCGGTGCGTTCCAGCGCGTGTTCGAGGAGAACGGCGGCAAGGTGGTGCAGAAGATCTGGACCCCGCTCAACGTGCCCGACTACGGCGGCTACATCTCGCAGATCAAGAGCAACGTGGATGCCGTGTATGCCGGTTTTGCCGGCGCCAACGGCTTCCGGTTCCTCCGTCAGTACCGCGAGTTCGGGATGAAGCTGCCGGTGCTCGGCAGCATGACCACCGCCGACGAGGGCATCCTCAAGCAGATGGGCGACGAGGCGATCGGCGTCACCACCGGCGGGTGGTACTCCGCCGCGATCGACTCGCCGGAGAACAAGCGGTTCGTGGCCGCCGTGAACAAGGAGTACGGCGCGGATCCGGGCTACTACACGCTCGGTGCGTACTCCGCGGGCGCACTCGTCGAAGCGGCGGTGAAGGCGGTGAACGGCAAGGTCGAGGACCGCGACGCCTTCATGAAGGCGCTGCGCGGCCCCGGCACGGTGAAGGATCCGCGCGGCGACTGGACCATGGACGAGTACGGCAATCCGGTCATGCCCGCCTACATCCGCAAGGTCGAGCGCAAGGACGGGAAGCTGGTGAATACGGTGGTGAAGACCTACCCGAACGTCAGCCAGTTCTGGAGCTACGAGCCCAAGGCGTTCCTCGCGAACCCCGTGTACTCGCGCGACTTCCCGCCATCCAAGAACCTGGAGCCCTGATGCCCTTCGTCGATGTCGCCGGTGCGCGGATCGAGTACGACCGCACCGGCAGCGGTCCCGACCTGCTGCTCGTCCATTCCCTGCTGACCGAGCTCACGGTCTTCGACCGCGTGCTGCCCGCCTTGGCAGACGGCCGGCGCGTCACGCGCATCAACCTGCCGGGCTTCGGCGCCTCCAGCCCGGTGGCGCTCGACTCGGTCGGCGCGTACGCCGATCACGTCGCGCAAGCGATGGACGCGCTGGACCTGCCGCGCGACACCGCGGTCTTCGGCAACGGATTCGGGGCCTTCGTCGTGGTGTCGCTCGCCATCCGCCACGGGCCGCGGTTCGGCCGCATGCTGGTGGCCGACGTCGTGCCGGCGTTCCCCGAGGCGGCGCGCGCCCCCTTCCGCATGATGGCGGAGAAAGTGCGCGCGGGCGGCATGCAGACGGTGCTCGATGCGGCCATCGGCCGCATGCTGCCGCCCGACTTCGCGGCGGCGCATCCGGACGTGGTCGCCGAACGCAAGCGGCGTCTCGGAGCGGTCGATCCGCAGTGCTTCGCGCAGGCCTGCCTCGGCCTCGCCGCGCTCAATCTCGCGCCCGACCTCGCGCGCATCGCCCAGCCGACGCTGGTCATGTGCGGCGTGCTCGACCAGACGACCCCGCCGGAACTCGCGCGCGCGCTCGCGGTCGGGATCCCGGGCGCGGTGTATCGCGACATCGACGGCTCCGGCCACTGCCCGATGCTCGAGCAGCCGGAGACGCTGGTGCGCCTCATGCAGGACTTCCTCTCGCAATAGCGCCGAAAGAGCCGCCCCCATGCCGGACCGCTTCTCGCTGCGGGTGAACGGCCGCGACCACGAGGTCAGCGCCGCACCGAACACGCCGCTCCTCTACATCCTTCGCAACGATCTCAAGCTCAAGGGCACGCGCTTCGGGTGCGGCGCCGGGCATTGCGGCGCGTGCACGGTGCTGCTCGACGGCAACGCCGTGCAGTCGTGCGACACGCCGCTGTGGAGCGCCGTCGGCCACGAGGTCACCACCATCGAGGGTCTGGGCACGCCCGGGGCGCCGCACCCGCTCACGCGCGCGTTCGTGGAGGAGCAGGCGGTGCAGTGCGGCTACTGCATCGACGGCATCATCATGTCGGCTGCCGCCCTGCTGGCGAAGAACAGGCAGCCGAGCGACGCCGACATCGCCGCCGCGCTCGATCGCAATCTGTGCCGCTGCGGAACGCACGTGCGCATCCTGCGCGCCATCCGCAAGGCGGCGGAGGCGATGGCATGAGCGCCGTGCTCAACAACTCGAGCCTGAAGGGCAATCCGAATCTCGACCAGTGGGTGCGGTTCAACGACGACCGCACGGTCACCGTCTTCAGCGGCAAGGTCGAGTTCGGCCAGGGCATCGAGACCGCGATCGCGCAGATCGCGGCGGAGGAACTCGACGTCTCGCTCGACCGGCTCGCGCTCGTCGCCGGGGACACCACGACGAGCCCCGACGAGTGGTACACCGCCGGCAGCCAGTCGATCGAGGTCGGCGGCACCGCGATGCGCCACGTGTGCGCCGAGGTGCGCGCGGTGTTCCTGGAGGCGGCGGCCAAGCGCTTCGAGGTGGACGCGGCGGACCTCCGGGTTACCGACGGCAGCATCCACATACCGGGCACCGACGTGCGCACCGACTACTGGGCACTCGCCGGCACGGTGAGCCTCGCACGCCCGTTCACGGGGGCGATCGCGCCCAAGCCGCCCGCGACGCACGGCGTCGTCGGCCGGAGCTCGCCGCGCCGCGACATTCCGGCGAAAGTCGGCGGGGCCGGCTTCATCCACGATCTCGAGCTGCCCGGCATGGTGCACGCGCGCGTCGTGTCGCCGCCCACCTTCGGCGCGACGCTCGCGGCGTTCGACGACACGCAGGTCCGCGCGCTGCCGGGCGTCGTGGCCGTCGTCCGCAGTGGCAGCTTCCTCGCCGTGGCCGCGGAGCGCGAGGAGCAGGCGGTGAAGGCGATGGAAGCCGCCGCCGCCGCGGCGACCTGGCACCTGCCGGCCCCGATCCCCGATCGCGCCGAGATCGGCGAGTTCCTGCCGGCCCTGCCTGCCCGGACGAGCGTCGTGCACGACAAGGGGACCGCGCCAACGGCGATCGCGCGTACGTTCGCCGCAACGTACTCCCGGCCGTACATCGCGCACGCGTCGATCGGCGTGTGCGCGGCGGTCGCGGCGTTCGAGGGCGGCCGGCTGAAGCTGTGGTCGCACACGCAGGGTCCGCACTTCCTGCGCGGCCAGGTCGCGAAAGTGCTCGGCATGACCAACGCCGACGTGGACGTGATCCACGTCGACGGCGCCGGCTGCTACGGCCACAACGGCGCCGATGACGTCGCCCTCGATGCCGCACTGGTCGCGCGGGCGGTGCAGCGGCCGGTGATGCTGCAGTGGACGCGTGAGCAGGAGCTGCGCCGCTCGCCGTGCGGGTCCGCCATGGTGGTGAAGCTCGACGCGAGCGTGAACGACGATGGCGACATCGTCGCCTGGCGCAACGAGCTGTGGAGCCACACGCACATCAAGCGGCCGGGCTGGGGCGAAGGCATCAACCTCGCGGCCGCGTGGGACCTGGATCCGCCGGTGCCGGTGCCGCCCGCCAAGGACATGCCGCTGCCCGCCGGCGGCGGCGACCGCAACGCCATTCCCTACTACGACTTCCCGCAGCAGCGGGTCGTGTACCACTTCATCGCCGACATGCCGCTGCGCGTCTCCGCGCTGCGCGGACTCGGCGCGTTCGCCAACGTCTTCGCGATCGAGTCGATGCTCGACGAGATCGCCGCGTCGCTCGACGTCGATCCGATCGCCTTCCGCCTGCGGCACCTGTCGGACGCCCGCGCGCGCGCCGTGATCGAAGCGGCGGCCCAGGCCGCCGGCTGGACGCCGGGCGCGGCGAGCGACGGCGTGCGCGGCCGCGGCATCGGCTTCGGCCGCTACAAGAATCTGTCCGCGTATTGCGCCGTGGTCGCGGAGATCGAGGCGGCGGAGACGCTGCGCGTGCGCAAGTGCTGGGCGGCCGTCGATGCCGGACAGGTGGTCAATCCCGACGGCCTCGTGAACCAGGTTGAAGGCGGCATCGTGCAGGCGGTGAGCTGGACGCTGAAGGAGGCGTTGCCGTGGACGTCCGCGGGCAACGCCGCGCACTCCTGGGAGGAGTACCCGATCCTGCGCTTCGACGAGGTGCCGGAGATCGAGGTGGTGGTGCTGAACCGGCCGGATCAGCCCGGTCTGGGATCGGGCGAGTGCGCGGCCGGCCCCACCGCGGCAGCGATCGGCAACGCGCTCTTCCACGCGCTCGGCGTGCGCGCACGGCATCTGCCGCTCACCGTGGAACGCATCGCCGCGGCGATGGAGTAGCGGAGACGGCGCCTACAGGCGCAGCACGCCGTAACGCGGCTCGCCGATCGGTGCATTGAGCGACATCGAGATGCCGATGCCGAGCGCATTGCGCGTGTCCACCGGGTCGAGGAGGCCATCGTCCCAGACCTCCGATGTGGCGTAGTACGCGCTGGAGAGGCGCTGGTACTCGTCCAGGATCGGCTCGCGGATAGCCGCGATCTCCGCCCCCGACAGCGTCTTGCCTTCGCGCTCGAGCTGCCTGATCTTCACCTCGGCGAGGGTGTTGGCGGCCTGTTCGGCGCCCATGACCGAGATCTGCCCCTGCGGCCACATGAAGAGCAGCCGCGGATCGAAGGCCCGGCCGCACATCCCGTAGTTCCCTGCCCCGAAGGAGCCGTGGCAGATCACGGTGAACTTGGGCACCTCGCTGCAGCTCTGCACCATGATCATCTTGGCGCCGTCCTTGGTGATGCCGGCCTTCTCGTACTCCCGGCCCACCATGTAGCCGGTGATGTTCTGCAGGAACACCATCGGCGTGCGGTTCTGGTTGCAGAGCTCCATGAAGTGCGCCGCCTTGAGCGACGTGTCGTTGAACAGCACGCCGTTGTTGGCGAGGATGCCCACCTTGTAGCCCCAGATGCGCGCATAGCCGCACACGAGCGTCGTGCCGTACTGTGGCTGGTACTCGTGGAAGCGGCTGCCGTCGACGATGCGCGCAATCACCTCGCGCATGTCGAACTGCACCTTGATGTCGTCGGGGATGATGCCGTACAGCTCCGCCGGATCGTAGTACGGCGGCTCCGCCTCCTCGCGGTCGATGCGCGCCTTCTCGCGCAAGGTGAACGTGCCGACGATCTCGCGCGCGATGGCGATGGCTTCCTCCTCGCTCGCCGCCGGGTAGTCGGCGGTACCGCTGATGCGCGTGTGCAGGTCGCAGCCGCCGAGCTCGTCCGCGCTCACCACCTCGCCGGTCGCGGCCTTCACCAGCGGTGGGCCGCCGAGAAAGATCCCGCCGTTGCCGCGCACGATCACCGCATAGTCGGACAACCCCGGAACGTAAGCGCCGCCGGCCGTGCAGTGCCCGAGCACCACCGCCACCTGCTGACAGCCGAGCTTGGAGAGAATCGACTGGTTGCGATACGTGCGCCCGCCGTTGTAGCGGTCGGGAAAGAGATCGTGCTGCAGCGGCAGGAAGCCGCCGGCGCTGTCGCACAGGTGCACCACCGGCAGCCGGTTCTCGATGGCGATATCCAGCGCCCGGATGATCTTCTTGATCGACAGCGGATACCACGCACCGCCCTTCACGCTCGAGTCGTCGGCGTGGATCATCACCTCGCGTCCGTTCACCATGCCGACGCCGGTCACCACGCCGGCCTGCGGCGAGTCGCCGCCGTAGGCCATGTTGGCCGCGAGCGAGGAGAGCTCCAGGAACGGCGTGCCCGGATCGAGCAGCAGCTCGATGCGCTCGTGCACGCGCAGCTTGTTCTGGCGGGCGAGGCGCTGGATGTCGCGCTCGGCCCGGGCGTGGCGCGCCTCGTCCTGCCTGCGGCGGAACTCGGCCACCACGCGCAGCATGTTCTCGCGATACCGGCGGTAGGTCGCCGAAGACGTGTCGACGTTCGACTTGATGCGCCTCATGGGTTCTTCTCGTTCTCCGGCTCCAGCGTGGCGAGGAGCGCGCCGCGGTCGAACGTGGCGCCCTGGGCGAGCGGCAGCGACGCCACGATGCCGTCCCGGGGGGCCTTCAGCGACGACTCGAGCTTCATGCTTTCGATCACGATCACGGTGTCGCCGCGCTTCACCACGTCCCCGGGTGCGACCGCAAGCGCGACCACCGTGCCCGGCATGGGGGCGACGAGGGTATCGTCCGCGCTGCCGTGGCCCTGTGCCGCGTCGAGGTCGTCCACGGCGCGAATGCACCAGGCGCGTCCCGCCGCGTGCACGAACAGCTCGTCGCCCTGCTGCGCGATCCACACCCGTTGGGGCCGCCCGTCCACCATGACCACCGCCTCGCCCGCGTCCAGCCGGCGCAGCGCGATGGCGCAGGTGCGCTCGCCCACCACCATCGCCATGCCACCTGCCCGGCGGACCGGCACCACCTCGTGGCGCACGTCCTCGATGTCGAAATGCGCTTTCATCAATTCCTCCACGCGCCCATGGAGGCGTACGGCTCGGGAATGTGTCCGGTGACTTCGCGGATGGCCCGGCCCGCCAGCGTCGCAACCGCGAGCAGCGTGTCGAGCGTCTCGGGATCGGGCGGCGGTGCCGCGAGCGCCTCGGCGTGTTCGACCACGAAGCCGGTGTGCGTGGTGCCGGCGGCGAACGCGGGGTGGCCGAGGAGCCGCTCCAGATAGGCGGTGTTGGTCGTCACGCCAAGCACCACGAGGTCGCGCAGCGCCGCGCGCATGCGGGCCGTCGCCTGCGCGCGGTCGGCGCCGTGCACGACGAGCTTCGCCAGCATGGGATCGTAGGCCGCGGTGATGCGCTGGCCCTCAAGGAGGCCGCTGTCGAAGCGGATGCCCGGTCCCGCGGGCGGGCGCAGGCGAAGCAGCGTCCCGATGGCCGGCACGAAGCCGGCCTCCGCGTCCTCCGCGTAGATCCGGCACTCGATCGCGTGCCCCACGCGCTGCACGTCGCCCTGGGCGAGGGGCAGCGGCTCGCCCTGCGCCACGCGCACCTGCAGCGCGACGAGGTCCAGGCCGGTGACCATCTCGGTCACCGGGTGCTCCACCTGCAGCCGCGTGTTCATTTCCAGGAAATAGAACTCGCCGTCGGGCGCGAGGATGAACTCGACGGTTCCCGCGTTCGAATAGCCCGCTGCCCGCGCGATGCCCGCGCCTGCTTCCAGGATGCGCGCCCGCAGCCGTTCGTCGAGCCCCGGCGAGGGCGCCTCCTCGACGATCTTCTGGAAGCGCCGCTGGATGGAGCACTCGCGCTCCCAGAGGTGGATCACGTTGCCGTGCTCGTCGCCGAGCACCTGCACCTCGATGTGGCGCGGGCGCTCCACGTAGCGCTCGCAGTAGACGCGCCCGTCGCCGAAGTAACGCTCGGCCTCGCGCTTGGCGGTCGCGATGCGCTCGGCCAGGTCGCCCGGCTCGCGTACGATCTGCATCCCCTTGCCGCCGCCGCCCGCGGACGCCTTCACCAGCAGCGGGAACCCCACCGCCGCGGCGCGCCGGAGGAACGTCGGCGGGTCCTCCTCCTCGGTCGCCGAGGGCGCAATGGGGAAGCCGTGCCGGCGTACGAACTCGCGCGAGCCGATCTTGTCGCCCATCAGCCGGATCGCGTCCGCGGACGGCCCGATGAACGCGAGTCCGGCGTCCCGCACGCGCTGCGCGAAGTCGGCGTTCTCCGACAGGAAGCCGAAGCCCGGGTGCACCGCATCGCAGTTCGCTGCGACCGCGGCCGCCACGATCTGCATGGCATCGAGGTACGCGGCCACCGGCGTCGCACCGGTGATCTCGCGTGCCTCGTCGGCCTCGCGCACCGCGAGGCTGTCGCGCTCGTCGTCGTGAAAGACCACGACCGTCGCGATGCCCAGGCTCTTCAGCGTGCGCGTGATGCGTACCGCGATCTCGCCGCGGTTGGCGACGAGGACGCGGCGGATGGTGCGCTCCCCCATCAGTACTGGCGGAAGTCGGTGAGCGCGCGGAAGCTGCCGCTCTTCGCGTCGAGCTGGTACAGCTTGATCGCGGTGCCGGACAATTGCTTCGGGTTGTCGAAGCTGATCGGGGCCATGATGCCGCCCACGTCGTGGTTCTTCAGCTTCTTGAGCTCGGCGACGGTACAGGCGCGAGTCAGGTTCTTGCCGCATTTCTCCATGGCCGCAAAGAGCACGCGGGCGCCCGCGTAGGAAGTGAGCGTGTACCGGTTGACCGCCTTCACCTCGTCCGGCGTCAGGTACTTGCGGGTGCGGTCGAGGAACTGCTGGGCGGCGAGGTCGGACATGACCGGCACGTAGTCCCCCACGAGGTAGTCGTAGCCCGCAGGCAGCGCCGGCGTCATGGCGAGGGGAATGTGCTCCGTCCACACCGTCGCCACCTGCGAGTCCATGCCGAGCTTGCGCGTTTCGCGCAGCAGCGCGGCATTGCCCCCCAGCACCGCGCCGGACGCGATCACGTTCACCCCGGCGTTCTTCATGCGCAGCGCCTCGGCGGCGAAGTCGCGCTGGCCGCGCTTGTACTTGAGCCGGATCGCATCCTTGAGGCCCAGCTCCTTGACCGCGCGCGAGTACCCGTCCTCGACCGACTGGCCGAAATCGTCGTCCTGCCGGATGATTCCGTACACCGCGCCCTTGGGCGCCAGCCGATCGTGGATGTACCGGAGCTGCGCGTAGAACGCATCGGAGTAGTCCGCGCCGAGGCTGAAGACCGTCGGCCTCACCGGTGTGTAGATGAGCTTGTTGGGCGCCGTCGTGGCGATCGCGGGGATCTTGTTCTCCTCGATCAGCGGCAGCATGGCGAGGGCGTTGGCGGAGCCCGACATGCCCACGATGGCGAAGACGCGATCCACCTCGATGAGCTTCTTCGCGCCCTGGAAGGAACGCGAGGGCACGTAGCCGTCGTCCTCCAGCGCGACGGTGACCTTGCGGCCGTTGATGCCGCCGCGCTCGTTGACCTCCGCGGCGGCGATCTTCAGGCCGATCTGCGTCGCTTGCCCGATGAACGCCCCCGGTCCCGACAGGATCGTCACGTCGCCGATCTTGACCTCCGAGTCGGTCACGCCCGGTTCCTGGGCGAAGGCTCCACCCGAACAGACCAGCGCGACGGCGGCGGCGAGCACGCCGGTTCTCCAATGCTTCCCTGCCATGGTCATCCCTCCTTTGTGGTGAGTCACTTCGCCAGCGGCCAGTGGGTCCAGTACTTCTTGACGTCGCGCCAGAGCCCCATCAGGCCGTGCGGCTCGAAGCGCAGGAAGAACACGATCACCACGCCGTAGGCGAGCGCGCGGATCTGGTAGATGTACTGCGAGAACGCCTGCTGGTCGCCGCCGAAGAGCGCGAAGGCCTCGCGGATCAGCTCCGGCAGCAGCACGAGGAACGCGGCGCCGAGGATCGCGCCGGCCACCGAGCCGAGCCCGCCGAAGATGATCATGGCGAGCGCCTCGATGGACAGGAGCAGGTTGAAGACGTCGATGTTGATGAAGCGGATCTGCAGCGCCATCAGCGCCCCGGCGATGCCGATGAAGAACGAGCTCACCACGAACGCCGCCAGCTTGTAGGTGGTGAGGTTCACGCCCATCACCCGCGCGGCGATGTCGTGGTCGCGGATCGCCATCCAGGCGCGCCCGATGCGGGTGCGCAGGATATTGAGGGCGGCGAGCGTCATGACCGCCGCGACGCCGAGAGTGAAGTAATAGAGCGCCCGATCGTTGGCGAGCGGAATGCCGAGGAAGTCGGTGCGCTTGAGGAAGATGCCGTTCGGCCCGTGGGTGATCGGCTCGGCGTACAGGATCACGTGGTGGACGATGAAGGCGAACGCCATCGTGGTGATGGCGAGATACAGCCCCTTCAGGCGCAGGGACGGCACGCCGACGATCAGCCCCACCAGCGCCGACACCACGCCGGCCGCGGGGAGCGCCGCGGCGAGCGGCCAGCCATAGTCGGTGAGCAGGATCGCGGCTGCGTAGGCGCCCACTGCCAGGAAGCCGGCGTGGCCCAGCGAGATCAGACCGGTCGTGCCGGTGATGAGATTGAGGCCGATGGCGCCGATCGCGGTGATGCAGACGGTCGTGGCGAGCGTCAGGACATAGTTGCCCGCGACGAGCGGCAGGGCGAGCAGCACCAGCACGAGCAGGCTCGTCCAGGTCCACACCGCCGGGCTGTCCGAGAGCGCGACCAGCGCCCCGTAGCTCTCCTTGAAGTGACCGCTCCTCATACGCGCTCGATCTCCTTCTGGCCGAAGAGTCCGTACGGCCGGATCATCAGCACCAGCACGATCACCACGAAGCCGGCGATCTCCTTGAGGCCCTGGCCGATGTAGCCCTCGGCGAGGTTCTCGACCACGCCGATCACCAGGCCCCCGATCGCCGCGCCGAGCACCGAATCCAGGCCGCCGACGATCACCGCCGGGAACGCCTTGAGCCCCTGGAACCAGAGGTCGGGGCCGAGGCTGAACATGGCCGAGAAGATCACCCCGACGATGGCCGACACGCCCGCCGCGAGCGACCAGGCGACCGCATAGACCCGGGCGACGGGGATGCCCATCAGCAGCGCGGCGGTCTCGTTGTTCGCGGTGGCGCGCATCGCGATGCCCATGCGGGTGAACCGGAAGAACGCCCACGCACCGGCGACCAGCAGTCCCATCGCGCCGACGGCGTAGAGCTGCACCTCGTAGAACGGCACCGGCCCGATGTGGATCACGTCGGTGGTGAAGCCGGCGGTGAAGTCGACCGGCTGAGTCCCCCAGATCAGGGCGACGACGCCGCGGATGATCACCGCCAGCCCGATGGTCACCATGACGATGGAGAACACCGGCTCGCCGAGCATCGGGCGGATGAACAGGCGCTCGATCAGGAAGCCGGTGGCCATCGCCGCGGGCACGACGATCAGCATCAGCGGTCCGAAGCTCCAGCCGAGCGCGCTGGCGAGGCTGTAGGCCACGTAGGCCACGAGCATCATCACCTCGCCCTGCGCGAAGTTCACCACGCCGGTCGCCTTGTAGATCAGCGCGAACGCCATCGCGGTCATGCCGTAGGTGGCGCCGATCACCACGCCGTTCGCGACCAGGTTGAGGAAATACTCCATGCCTACGCCGCCTCCGTTTCGCCGTAGATCGCGACGATCTCCTCGCGGAACTTCGACTCGATCACCCGGCGGCGCACCTTCATGGTCGCGGTCAGCTCGCCGTCGTCGTGATCGAGCTGCTTGCCGAGGATGACGAACTTGCGGATGTTCTCCACGCGGGAGAAGCGGGCGTTGACCTTCCCGACCTCCTCCTCGATCAGCTCGTACACCTCGGGACGCTCGGCAAGGCTGCGGTAGGTGGTGTAGGCGATGCGCCGCTCCTGCGCCCACTTGCCGACGGTGTCGTAGTCGATCTGGATCAGCGCGGCGAGGAAGTGGCGGCCCTCGCCGACGAGGATGGCTTCGCGGATGTAGAGGCTGTCCTTGAGCGCGTTCTCGATCAGCGACGGGGTCACGTTCTTTCCCCCGCTGGTGATGATGATCTCCTTCTTGCGGTCCACCACCCGCAGCTCGCCGTTGTCCTCGCGCTCCACGACGTCGCCGGTGCGTAGCCATGCGCCGCTCAGCGCGCGCTCCGACGCCTCGGCGTCGAACAGGTAGCCCTTGAAGACCGACGCGCCGCGCAGCAAGAGCTCGCCGTCTTCGGCGATGCGTTCCTCCAGGCCCTCGATGGCCAGGCCGGTGCAGCCGGCCCGCGTGTAGCCTGGCTGCTGCATGTGGGTCACGCCGGCGGCCTCGGTCATGCCATAGATCTGGTAGACCGGCACGCCGATGGTGCGGAAGAAGCGCAGCACCTCCGGCGAAACGGTGGCGCCCCCGCAATAGCAGCTGCGCGCGCGGTCGAGACCGAGGTAGCGCTGCAGGGCGCGGAAGCACGCGAGCCACAGCAGCGCGAACACCGCCTTGTCGCGCCAGCCCTGGCGCACGCCGCCGGCCGCGATGCTGCGGTCGGCGATGCCGCGGCCGAGCGCCATGCAGCGCTCGAACACGCGCTGCTGGAACGGCGTCGCATCCTTCACCCGGATCAGCACGTTCTGCTGCAGCTTCTCCCAGATCCGCGGCACGCCGAGGAAGCCCAGCGGTGCAATCTCGCGCAGGTTGGTCGCCACGGTGTCGACGGATTCGGCGAAGTTCACGGCCGATCCGCAGACCAGCTGCATGACGGTGGAGAACGAACGCTCCGCCACGTGGCAAAGCGGCAGGTAGCAGACCACCGAGTACGTCGCCGCGGACAGTCCGAACTTCTCCACCACCGCCGACGCCGAGTACAGCATGTTGGCGTGCGTGAGCATTGCGCCCTTCGGCATGCCGGTCGTCCCGGACGTGTACACGACGATGGCGACGTCGTCGGGCCTGAGCGCGGCGATGCCGGCCTCGATCGTGTCGCCCGCGGCAGCCTCGGCCGCGGCGCCGAGCGCGACCACGTCCGCGAAGCTCATCAGCCGGTCGCGCGGGTACTTGCGCAGGCCCTTCATGTCGACGCAGACGATGCGCACGAGGTCGGGCAGGCCGCCCTCCTGGCGCATCGCCTCCAGCACCTTGTCGGTCTGCTCCTGGTCGCCGCAGACGACGATCTTGGTGCGCGAATGGCGGACGATGTACTGCAGCTCGGGCCAGGGATTGGTGGGATAGACGCCGAGGCACGCCCCGCCCAGGGCCTGCGCGGCGAGGTCGGCGTACATCCACTCCGGCGTGTTCTCGGCGGCCACCGCCAGCCGGTCGCCCGGGCCGAAGCCGAGCTCGCGCAGCCCGAGGGCGAAGCGCTTGACCTGGGTCCAGTAGTCGCCCCAGGTGATGCGCTCCCACACCCCGAGCCGCTTCTCCCGGAAGGCGAGGCGGTCGGGCTCGGTACGCGCCCAGTGCAGGAGCAGGCCGGGCATGGTCGCCTCGCAGCGGCGGCAGCTCGCGAGCACCCCGCTCATGCGGCCGCCTCCTCGGTCCTGCCGAGGTACGCGGCGATCACCGCCGGATCGCGGGCCACGTCCGCCGGCACGCCGTCGGCGATCTTGGCGCCGTAGTTCAGCACGCACACGTGGTCGGAGATGTCCATCACGATGCGCATGTCGTGCTCGACCATGACCACGGTGATGCCGAGCTCTTCCTTGAGGTCGAGGATGAAGCGCGCGATGTCCTCGGTCTCCTCGGTGTTCATGCCGGAGACCATCTCGTCGAGCAGCAGCAGCCGCGGCCGCGTCGCCAGCGCGCGCCCGAGCTCCACGCGCTTCTGCAAACCGTAGGAGAGCGTGCCGACCGGCGCGTCGCGGATCTCCTCGATCTCCAGGAACTCGATGATCTCCTCGGCGCGGCGGCGCGCGGCCAGCTCCTCCTGCCGCGCCGGCCCCAGGAAGAACGGCGCGGAGAGCAGCGTCGTGGAGAGATGCGAGTGCATGCCCACGAGGATGTTGTCCACCACCGACTCGTGCTTGAAGACGGCGAGGTTCTGGAACGTACGGCCGATGCCCATCCCGGCGAGGCGGTGCGCGGCGATGCCGGTGATGTCCCGGCCCTCGTAGAGCACCTCGCCCGACGTCGGGCGGAACACCGCGCTGATGAGGTTGAAGAGCGTGGTCTTGCCGGCGCCGTTGGGGCCGATGATGCTGGTGATCGACCCCTGCTCCACCGCGAGGCTGACGGCGTTCACCGCGACGAGGCCGCCGAAGCGCTTGGTCAGGCCGCGGACTTCGAGAATGACGCTCACGACAGCCACCGCTTGCGGCGCTTGTAGTGCTTGACCTCGCGCATGGAGCGGCGGCCGGCGCCCTCGCCCATGCCGAGATAGAACTCCTTCACGTCGGCGTTGCGCAGCAGCTTCTCCGGCGTGCCGTCGAGGACGATGCGGCCGTTCTCCATGATGTAGCCGTAGTGCGCCACCGAAAGCGCGAGGCTGGCGTTCTGCTCCACCAGCAGCACCGTGAGGCCCTCCTCGCGGTTGAGGCGCGTCACCGTCTCGAAGATCGTCGCGATCACCTGCGGCGCCAGCCCCAGCGAGGGCTCGTCGAGCATCAGCAGCTTGGGCCCCGACATCAGCGCGCGCCCGATGGCGACCTGCTGCTGCTCGCCGCCGGAGAGATAGCCGGATACCTGGTTGCGGCGCTCGGCGATCCACGGGAACAGCGCGTACACCCGCTCGAGCCCGCGCTTGGCCGCCGCCGGGGACAGCGTGTAGCCGCCCATGGCCAGGTTCTCCTCCAGCGTGAGTTGGTCGAACAGCGCGCGTCCCTCCGGCACCTGCACGATGCCGGCGCGTACGATCGCCTCCGGGGCGAGGCGGGCCATGTCCAGCCCGCCATAGCCGATGGCCCCGCCCACCACCTCGCCCTCCTCGGGATACAGCACGCCCGAGATCGCCTTGAGCACCGTGGACTTGCCCGCCCCGTTCGAGCCCAGCAGCGCGACGATCTTCCCCGCGGGCACCTCGAGCGACACGTCGCGCACCGCCTCGATCGCGCGGTCGTACACGATCTGCACGTTGGTGAGCGACAGGACGTCGGTCATGTGCGTCCGTTCGTCTTGCGCGGCCGGGCGAGGCGCTCCAGCCGGTCGGTGATGGCCGCGAGGCGCCTGGTCTCGCGCGCAAGGGGGTCGTCGGATCCGGCATCGGGCCGCAGTCCGGCGAGCACGATTTCGGTGATCCAGTCGGCGGCGGCCTCGATGTCCACCTTGCCCCGGCCATAGACGAAGTTCCACATGTGATGCTCGATGCAGCCGAACACCATGTCGCGCACGAGGACCACGGGCACGTCGGAACGGATCTCGCCGGCCGCACCGGCCTCGCGCACCAGCTCGACGAGGAAGCGCGTGTAGTGGCGGTTCATCTGGTAGATGAGCGACCGGTGGTAGTCGTCCTCGGTGCGGATTTCGCGGAAGAACACCCGGCAGAGCGCGGGCGCATCGTGGATCGTCCGCAGGTGGCGCCACACCAGGAAGCGCAACCGGGGCCGTGTGCCGGCGATGCCGGCGAGCCCGGCGGCGAACTGGTTCACGAGTCCGTCGTACCACGCCTCCATGACCTTGAAGACGAGGGCGCGCTTGTTCTCGAAGTACTTGTAGATCGTGCCCTCGACCACGCCGGCGCGAGCGGCGATCTCCGACATGGCGGCGTTCTCGTAGCCGCGTTCGGAGAACACCGCTTCGGCGGCGGCGAGGATGTCCTGCACGCGCTGCTCGCGCGGCAGGCGCACGACGGTGCGTCGGGTGGCGGTGCGCGTCATGCGGCGAGCAGGCCGCCGGGCGCGAGCCACGCGGCGGGCACCGGCACCGGCATGTCCATCAGCATCTGCGCGTACGCCTTGCCCTGCGGGTCGTAGCGCAGCGACGCGGTGCCGCCGCCGCCCAGCGCACGGTGCAGCAGGAAGTTGTAGCCGCCGAGCCCGGGCAGCGCGAAGCGCTCGACTTCGCCCTCGCACCGATGCGCAAACCACTGCTTGACCGCCGCGGGGGTCAGCGCCGCATCGATCGCCGG
The DNA here is from genome assembly GCA_964552535.1 of uncultured Enterobacteriaceae bacterium. Taxonomy (GTDB): domain Bacteria; phylum Pseudomonadota; class Gammaproteobacteria; order Burkholderiales; family SG8-39; genus CAZKHE01. The sequence goes on from CAZKHE010000009.1 coordinate 28,737, forward strand.
CAGGAACTCGCGGCGTCGTGCGAGCACGCCGATGTTGGCGGTATCGCCCTTGTCGCCGCTGCGGCCGTAGGCGAGCCTCACGAGCGGCACGGTCGTGGTGGCATCCGGGGCCGCGACCTGCGTTTCCTCAGGGGAGCACGGGACACGCTCGGTCTGCTCGGTCAGGTGCGGCGCGTACGCGACCGGCGCGCCATCCACCTCCACCGCGCCCGGCACGTCCGCCTTCGGCACGAAACAGGAGAACAGCCGCACCAGCGGCGTGACCGCCGGCCGCCCGCCGGCGAACCCGGTAATGCCCTGCGCCATCGCCGTCGCGGACGGCGCGATCTCGCGCGAGAAGAGCTCCAGCGCCGACCTGTCGTCGTGGTGCACGGCGACCTTGAGGATCACTTCGCGGGCGGCCGCTGCGCGCGCATGCGGCCCGTAGGTCGCCTCCGCGCCCAGCACCTCGATGTCGGTGCGCCGATAGTCCTCCAGGCCGCGCGCCGCGAACGCCCGCCGCGTGCGCGCAAGGATCGCCTCGCCGACACGCTGCGCCTTCTTCGCCGCGTCGATGCCGCCGATCATCAGCGTCGCCATCGACCGGAAGCCGTCCTGGTAGGTCGCAGAGACCTTGTACGCACCCGTCGGCGGCAGCCCGCGCGCGCCGTGGACCGCCACGCGATCCTGGCCCGTCTGCGTCACCGTCACGTCGCGCCAGTCGCAGATCACGTCCGGCAAGACGTACGCCGCCGGATCCCCGATCTCGTACACCAGCTGCTCGGCAACGGTCTCGGGCGCGACGCGTCCGCCGGTGCCCTCCGGCTTGGTCACGACGAACGTGCCGTCGGCGCGGCACTCGGCGATCGGAAAGCCCATGCGGTCCCAGTCGGCGGCGACCCTCTCCCAATCGGTGCTGATGCCGCCGGTCATTTGCGCGCCGCACTCCAGCAGATGGCCGGCGAGGCTGCCGGCGGAGAGACGGTCCCAGTCGTCGGCGGCCCAACGGAACTCGTGCAGCAGCGGCCCGAGCACCACCGCGCTGTCGACGCAGCGCCCGGTGATGACGATGTCCGCGCCGGCGTCGAGGGCGGCCGCGATGGGCCAGGCGCCGAGGTACGCGTTCACGCTCCACGGCTTCGTCGGGAACGGCTCGTCGCGGTACATCTCGCGCACGCCCGCGGCGCGCAGGCGGTCCGCCTGCGGCAGCAGGTCGTCCCCGAGCACTACGCCCACGCGCAGCTTCACGCCCTGCTCCGCCAGGCGCGCGGCCAGCGCACGCTGACACGCGCGCGGATTCACCCCGCCCGCGTTCGCGACCACCTTGATCCGCCCGGCGGCGAGCTGCGGCGCGAGCGCCGCCATGACCGCCACGAAATCCGCCGCGTACCCGGCCTCGGGGTCCTTCGCCCGGGCGCGCGAGAGCAGCGACATGGTGATTTCGGCCAGGTAGTCGAGCACGAGATAATCGATGGCGCCCGACTGCACCAGCTGGCGCGGACCTTCCTCGGTGTCCCCCCAGAAGCCCGCGCCGCACCCGATGCGGACCAGGCGGTCGGTCACTTGCCACTCCAGACCGGCTTGCGCTTTTCCTGGAAGGCCTTCATGCCCTCGCGCGCGTCCTGGGTGCTCGCCATCACCGGCAGCATCACCTGCGCGTACTCGAACGCCTCGCGCAGGCTCATGTCCTGCATGGCGTGGAACGCCTGCTTGCCGAGGCGGATCGCGGTGGGCGACTTGTCGACGATCCGGCCGAGCAGCCAATCGACCTTGGCGTCGAGGTCGGCGCGCGGCACGACGTAGTTGACCAACCCCATATCGAGCGCCTCACGGGCCTCGAACTGCTCGGCGGTGATGCACATCTCCAGCAGCTTGCGGCGCGGGATCACGCGCAGCATGTAGGTGAGGATCATCATCGGGAACACGCCGATGCGCGCCTCCGGCGTGCCGAAGCGAGAGTCCTCGGCTGCGACGGCCATGTCGCAGGCGCACAGCAGGCCGATGCCGCCGGCGAGGACGTGGCCGTTCACGCGCGCGATGATCGGCAGCGGGCACGACTCCATCCGCTTGAAGAGGTCGATCACGTAGTGCGTCGGCCGGGAGAAGTCGACGTCGAAGGCGGCGCCCTCCACGCCCGGCTTGAGGTCGGCGCCGGCGCAGAACGCCTGGTCGCCCGCGCCGGTCAGCACGATCGCGAGCACCTCGCCGTCCGCCATCGCGGCATCGATGCCGGCGCCGATCGCGGCGATCACCGCCTCGTTGATGGCATTGCGGCGCGCCGGCCGGTCGATGGTGATCCATTGCACCGCACCACGCTTCTCGACCCGGACGTCGTCGGCCACGCGCGCCTCCTCCTCGTGTTCGCGCCAGTTGGTGAACGCCGCTCACTGCTCGCGGTCGCCTCGTCTTCCTGCGCTGCGCCGCACCATCGAGCGCGTGCAGGGGCGACTCTTGCCAAGCTAGTGAGCCGCGCTCATCATGATCCCGCGCACCGCGCGCTGTCAACGGCAGCGTATGCTCGGGGCGAAGGAGGAGGACCGCACATGAACGACCCGATGATTGCCGGCGCCGCGCTCGCGGCCGGCCACGACGGCCTGACCGCCGACGAACGGCAGATCCTCGACGAGGCGGACCGCTTCGCCCGCGCGGAGCTGCACCCGCTGTCGCAGCGGATGGACGACGAGGAGTGGTGGCCGGCGGACGCGTTCCCGAAGATCGGCGCCAACGGCTACTTCGGCATCACCGTGCCGGAGCAGTACGGGGGCGTGGGCCTGGACATCTTCACCGCGGGCCTCGTCCTGCAGGCGTTCTCGCGCTGGAACCACGCGCTGGCGCTCTCCTGGGTCGCCCACGAGAACCTCTGCCTCAACAACATCTACCGCAACGCCGACGAGGCGCAGCGGCGGAAGTACCTGCCCGCCCTGTGCAGCGGCAAGGCGGTCGGAGCGCTGGGGCTCACCGAGCCCGGGGCCGGATCGGATGCGCTCGGGTCCATGCGCACCACCGCGCACCGCGAGGGCGACCACTACCTGCTCAACGGCCAGAAGCTCTACATCACCAACGGCCCGGTCGCGGACACGCTGCTCGTCTACGCCAAGACCGACAAGGCGAAGGGCGCGAAGGGCATCTCCGCGTTCATCGTGGAGAAGGACTTCCCCGGCTTCCGCGTGGCGCAGAAGCTCCGCAAGATGGGCTTCCGCGGCAGCCCGACCGCCGAGCTCGTGTTCGACAACTGCCGCGTGCCGGCGCAGAACCGGGTGGGCGAAGAGAACCACGGCGTCGCCATCGTGATGAGCGGCCTCGACCTGGAGCGCGCGATGATCTCACCGCTATGCCTGGGCATCGCCGAGCGGGCGCTGCAGCTCTCCATCGACTACGCGAAGACGCGGCAGCAGTTCGGTCAGCCCATCGCCAACTTCCAGCTGGTGCGCGGCAAGCTCGCCGACATGTACGTGTGGGTGGAGACGATGCGCACGTTCACCTATCGCGTGCTTCGCGCCTGCAATGCGCTCGAGGTCGGCGGCGGCGGGCGCGGCGAGATCCACAAGCTCACCGCCGCATCGGTGATGTACGCCGGCGAGATCACCAACCGCGTGCTGCAGGAGGCCGTGCAGATCCACGGCGGCAGCGGCTACATCTGGGAGTCCGAGGTCAACCGGCTGTTCCGCAGCATCAAGCTGCTGGAGATCGGTGCGGGCACGACGGAGGTGCGCAAGATCATCATCAGCGACGAGCTGCTGCGCGACTGAGCATGGCCGACGCCCTTCCGGTGAAGGCACGCGGCCTCTCGGTCGAGGCGCTGTGGGATCATCCGACGGTCTATCGCGACGATCTGCTCGCGGGGCGCGTGGTGATCGTGTCGGGCGCCGGCAGCGGCCTCGGTCGTGCCACCGCGCTGCTCGCGGCGCGCCTCGGTGCAAAGGTCGCCATCTGCGGTCGCAACGCGGACAAGCTGGACGCGGTGGTGCGCTTCGCCGCCGAACGCGGCCGCCCGATGCTCGCGGTGCCCACCAATATCCGGGACATCGAGCAGGTGCAGGCGCTGCACGACCGGGTTTGGCGCGAGCTCGGGCCCGTCGACGTGCTGGTCAACAGCGCCGGCGGACAGTTCCCGCAGCCGGCGATCGACTTCTCGGTGAAGGGCTGGAACGCCGTCATCGACACCAACCTGAACGGCACCTGGTACATGATGCAGGCGGCCGCGCGGAAGTGGCGCGACGCAGGACGGCCGGGGAACATCGTGAACGTCGTGACCGTGATCGATCGCGGCATGCCGGGCGTGGCGCACACCTGTGCAGCGCGCGCCGGCGTCATCTACCTGTCGCGCACAGTTGCCGTCGAGTGGGCGCCGCTTTCGATCCGCGTGAACTGCGTCGCGCCGGGCACCATCGAGACCGAAGGCATGAACACCTATCCGGAGGAGGCGTACGCGCGCTTTCCGCGCTCCAACGCGATGAAGCGGCTGGGCGACGCGTTCGACGTGGCCGAGGCGTGCCTGTATCTCGCCGCGCCCTCCGGCAAGTTCATCACCGGCGAGGTGCTGTCGGTGGACGGCGGCATGCGTCTGTGGGGCGATCTCTTCACTGCGGGCACCCCCGACTACTACAAGTGACCGACTGCCCCTGCGGAAGCGGCGCCGCGTATGCCGCGTGCTGCGGCCGGTGGCACGCGGGGCCGCAGCACCTGGCCGCGCCCACGCCGGAGTGGCTCATGCGCTCGCGCTACACCGCCTACACCCTCGGCCTGGTCGATTACCTGCGCGACACCTGGCACCCGTCCACCCGTCCGGCTGCGCTCGAGCCGGTCGATCCTGCGGTGAAGTGGCTCGGTCTCGAGATCCGGCGCACCGCAATGAGCGACGCCGACCACGGCCTCGTGGAGTTCGTCGCGCGCAGCAAGCTGGGCGGTCGGGCGCACCGCCTGCGCGAGACCAGCCGCTTCGTGCGCGAGGACGGGCGCTGGTACTACGTGGACGGCGACGTCGCGTGATCCCTCGCATCCTGTTCCGCGACGAGTGGCTCGTGGCGGTGGACAAGCCGCCGGGGTTGCTGGTGCATCGCTCCGACGTGGATCGCCGCGAGACCCGGTTCGCCGTGCAGCTCGTGCGCGATTGCGTCGGCCGGCCGGTGTGGCCGGTGCATCGCCTCGACCGCGGCACGTCGGGCGTGCTGCTCTTCGCGCTGTCGCCGGAGATGGCGGGCGCGCTCGGCCGTGCATTCGAGTCCGACGCCATGGAGAAGCGCTACCTCGCGCTGGTGCGCGGCTGGCCCGACGAGTCGGGGATCATCGACCACCCCCTGGCGCCGCTGGACGACGACAGCCGCGCCCTGCCGGACCGCGCGCCGCAGCCTGCGCTGACCCGCTACGTGCGGCTTGCGCGGCTCGAGCTCGACGTCGCAGACGACCGACATGCGACCAGCCGCTACGCCATGGTCGAGCTCGCGCCGCGGACGGGACGGCGCCACCAGCTCCGCCGCCACCTCAAGCACGTCGCGCATCCGATCGTCGGCGACGCCACCTACGGCAAGGGGCGCAACAACCGCGCGGTGGCCGCGCTGATCGGCGTCACGCGGCTGTGGCTGCACGCGCACGCGCTGGCGCTTGCCCATCCGCAGACGGGCGAGCGCCTCGTGCTCGAGGCGCCGCTCGGCGCCGATTGGCAGCGCCTGCTCGCGCTGCCGGGATGGTGCGAACGGCCGCCTCCATGATGGGCCGGAGCCGCCCGTCTCGCGTCGCGGCGCCGCAAGATAGAACAACTCGGCGCGCCGGACAAGCGCCGTTCGCATCGCGCGAGTTGATACCATCGGCATTCCGCGGCGGCGATCAAACGTTGCGCAAACTAACGCAAGTGCCGTCGCCACGGCCTCTTCCGCGCGCCATCCGGCCGCTTATCCACAGCCTATCAACAGAAATGGTGGACAACCTGCGATGACCGGCCGCTCGACCCTGCAGTCGGGCGGGATGATGGCGCTGATCACGGCGTCCACCTTCACCATGGCTGCGGCGCTGCACTACCAGACGCCGATCCTGGCCGAGTTCGGCCGCGAGTTCGCGCTCGGGCCCGCCGAGGTCGGCCTGATCGCCACGCTCGCGTTCGGCGGCTTCCTGCTCGGCAACATCTTCCTGGTGCCGCTCGGCGACGTGATGGACAAGAAGCACCTGATCGTGGGCAAGCTCACCGGCCTGCTTGCCATGCAGGCGATCATCGCCACGACCGTCTCCTATCCCGTCCTGCTTGCGGCGTGCTTCCTCACCGGCGTCTGCTCGAGCGTGTCCCAGGACGTGATTCCGTACGCGTCGGGCCTCGCTGCCCCCGAGGAGCGCGGCAAGGCGGTCGGCACGGTGCTGTCCGGCCTGTTCCTGGGCATCCTCTTCGGCCGCATCGGCGGCGGCTGGGTGGCCGAGCAGTTCGGCTGGCGCTGGATCTACTGGCTCTCGGTGGCACTGCTCGCGGTCACCCTCGCCGCCCTCTGGGTGCGGCTGCCGCTCGCGCCCGCGAGGATGTCGATGCCCTACGGGACGCTCCTGCGATCGCTCGGCTCGCTGTACCTCATCCGCACCGACGTCCGGCGGGCATCGCTCACGCAGCTCCTGCTCGGCATCGGCTACGGCGGATTCTGGGCCACGATCGCGCCGATGCTCGCCGCCGTGCACGGCCTCGGACCGACGGCCGCGGGCCTGATGGGCATTCCCGGCGCCGCCGGAATCCTGATCGCACGTCCGGCCGGCCGGCTCATGGACCGCCACGGCGTGCGCCCGGTCGTGCTCACCGGCGCCGCGCTGATGCTGGCCGCCTATCTGGTGTACGGGTTGGGGGTGCTCACCATCGTCGCGCTCGTCGTCGGCGCCATCCTGATGGACTGCGGCCTGCGCGCCGCGCTGGTCGCCAACCAGGCGCTCGTCACCGGCGCCGACCCCGACACGCGCAGCCGCGCCAACAGCCTGCTGGCCGCGCACGTGTGGGGCGGCAACGCGCTCGGGGCGTTCGCTGCGAGCAGCGCGTTCGCGGCGTTCGGGTGGCTGGGCGTGAGTGCGGTGGGCGCGGTCGCCGCGCTGGGAGCGCTCGCGCTGCAGGCGCGCGCGCCGCGGGACCAGTGAGCCACTCTACACGCTGAGAAAGCTCTCCATCACCTCGGGGTTCTCGAAGAGCTTCCCCGGGGTGTCGTGATAGCGGATCTGCCCTGACTGCATCACGTAGATGCGATCGGCGACGTCGCAGGTGAGCCGGGCGTTCTGCTCCACCAGCAGCACCGTCAGCCCGGCCTCGCGCATGCGCTTCAGCGTTTCGCCGATGGTCTGGATCACGATCGGCGCGAGCCCCAGGGACGGCTCGTCGAGGATGATGAGCTGCGGGTCGGACATGAGTCCGACCGACACCGCGAGCATCTGCTGCTGCCCGCCGGAGAGCGTGCCGGCGAGCTGCGCGCGGCGCTCCTGGAGGATCGGGAAGAGCTCGAAGCACCGCTGCATCCGCTGCGTCATCTGCGCGGCGGCGCCCAGGGTGTAGCCGCCCATCTGCAGGTTCTCCTCCACCGACATCTGCGGGAAGAGCCCGCGCCCCTCGGGCACGATGGAGAGGCCGAGCTGGATCCGGCGGTGCGGCGGGACCGGGCCGAGCGCCTCGCCCTTGAAGCGGACGTCGCCGGCGGCGGGCGCGAGCAGGCCGCCGATCGCCCGCACGAGCGAGCTCTTGCCGGCGCCGTTCGGGCCGATGACGCCCACGATCTCGCCGCGCGCGACCTCGATGCTCACGCCGTGCAGCGCGATGAACGGCCCGTAGCGGACCACCACGTCCTTCACTTCAAGCATGGGCGGTCCCCAGGTACTGCTCCACGACGCGGCGGTCGCGGAGGATGTCCGCCGGCGCGCCGTCGCCGATCTTCTCGCCCGCCACCAGCACCACGACGCGGTCGGCGAGCTCGCGGATCACGCGCATGGTGTGCTCGATGACGAAGAGCGTCGTGCGCGCCTTGAGCTCGGAGAGGAGCTTGATCATCTCGCGCACCTCGGTCACCGCGAGGCCGCCCACCGGTTCGTCGAGCATCACGAGCTTGGGCCGCAGCACCAGCCGCATCGCGAGCTCCAGGCGGCGCTGCTCGAACAGCGTGAGGCCGCCGGCATCCTTGTCGAGCACGCGGTCGAGCCGCAGCCACTCGAGCAGCTCGGCGAGCTCCGCACGGTTCAGCGCCCGCTCGCCGAGCAGGAGGTTGGCCGTATCGATGTTGGACCGCGCCGTGAGGCCGCCGAACACGCGCACCGCCTGGTAGGTGCGTACGAGGCCGATGCCGGCGAGCTCGTTGGGACGCCGGCCGAGGATCGGCACGCCGTCCAGCGTGATGCTGCCGGCGTCGGCCCGCAGGTTGCCGGTGATGACGTTGACGAACGTGGTCTTGCCCGAGCCGTTCGGCCCGATCATGCCCAGCGTCTCGCCGGCGGCCTGGTGCACCGACACGTTCTGGAGCGCGGCGACACCGCCGAAGCGCTTGGAGACCGCCGTGGATTCGAGGAGCGCCATGGTCAGACCCGCTGGTCGGCGAGCTTCGCCGAATCGCCCGCCTGCGCCGCCGCCTTGCGCCGCCGGCGCAGGAACTCGCCGTAGATTCCCCCCGGCAGCGCGAGGATGACGAGGATGATGAGCGCGCCGTAGAGGATGTCGCGCAGCGCCTGCAGGTCCTGCAGGAGGTAGGGAATCGGGGCGAGGATCGCCGCGCCGATGACCGGGCCGATGATCGTGCCGCGGCCCCCGAAGGCCACCATCAGCCAGACGTTCAGGCTGATGAGCACGTCGTACGCGCGCGGCGAGATGAAGCCGACGTAGGTCGCGTAGAAGCAGCCGCCGACCGCCGCGTAGAGCGACACGATGAAGAACGCGATGATCTTGTTGCGCGTGACGTCGATGCCCAGCGTCTCGGCGAGGATGTCGTCCTCGCGGATGGCGATGAATCGCTGGCCGAGCTTGGAGGGCACGATCAGCGCGACGATCGCCACGCCCGCGACCGCGATCACCGCCAGCGCGAAGTCGAGCCACATCCCGGTGAGCTGGCCGCCGAACCAGTCGGGCGGCGCAATCTGCGAGAGCCCGGTGTCGCCGTTCGTGTACTTCGGGAAGAAGATGAACGCCAGCGTGAGCACCGTCTGGATCACCAGCGAGCAGAGCGTGAAGTAGAAGCCCTTGAGCCGCAGGGACGGCAGCCCGAGCAGCACGCCGACCACCGCGGCGCCGAGCGAGGCGACCGGGGTGGCGAGCCAGAACGACCAGCCGAGGTCCCGCGTGAAGTGGACCATCGCGTATCCGGCGATGCCGCCGATGCCGGCGAACATGAGCGGCATCAGGCCGACGTAGCCGTAGGCGAGGTTCATCCCCGCCGCCCACAGCACGTTGATGAGCGTCATGCCGAGGACGAAGCCGAGGAACCGGTTGTCCCCGACGGCGAACGGCAGGACGAGCGCGAGGACGGCGAGCACGAGCCCGATGCGCCCGCCGGCGGTGCCGAGGAGCGCTTTCATCGGTTGAAGAGCCCGTTGGGCTTGACGAGGAGCATGGCGAGCATCGCGGCGAGATAGGAGAACGTCGCCGCGGTGGGGCTCGCGAAGATGCTCACCACCGCCTGGGTGAAACCGAAGACGAGGCCCACGACCAGCGCGCCGAGCACCGAGCCCGGGCCGCCGACGATCATGATGGCGAACGCGGTGACCGACATCGTCCAGGCCACGGTGAGGTCGAAGCTGTAGGCGAGCGCGAACAGCACGCCGCCGAGGAAGATGATCACCGAGCCGAGCACGAACGAGAGCTTGTAGATGCCGCGCACGTTGACGCCCCGCAGCGCCGCGGCCTCGCGGTTCTGGAACACGGCGCGCAGCGCGCGGCCGTACGACGTGTGTCGCAGCAGCAGGAATAGCGCCGCCAGCAGCGCAAAGCTGATGAACAGCACGGCGAGCCGGTTGTTCGGCATCGGGAACGGGCCGAACATGGTGATCCCCTGCACCAGCGGCGGCAGGGTGAACTGGTCGCTCCACTTGCCGTAGGTGAGCGAGAAGATGCCGGACATGATCTGCGTGAGGCCCAGCGTCAGCACGAAGTACGCGATGTTGCGGTTGGGCACGTCGTACAGCCGGCGGATGAGCAATGCCTCCAGGCCGAGCGAGAGGACGATGCCGAGCACGACCACGGCGACCGTGGCGGCCGCGCTGCCCCAGCCGAGGGTGTGGGTGAAGCTCCAGGCGACCAGCGCCGCGAGCAGGAAGAACTGGCCGTTGCTGGCGTTGGGCAGCCAGACGCAGCCGTAGACGATGGTGACCCCGGCCGCGACGAGCGCGAAGATGGCCCCCAGGATGAGCCCCGTCGACAGCGTCGACATGAGCACGAGCAGCGTCGCGTCGGACACTTTCTCCCCTTCTGCCGCGAGTGACGCGGCGGCGGGCCCTTGCGCGCCCGCCGCCTGGATGCGTCGCGACGCCTACTTGACGAGGTCGTAGACCGGGATCACTTCCGGATCCCACTCGGTGTAGTACACCTGCTTGGCCTTGTAGGTCTTCTTGCCGTCCACGTTCTCGATCTGCATGTAGTAGATGTACTCCTTGCGCGCCCCGTTCCTGTCGAACTCGATCGGCACACCCGACGTCGTCTCCTTGCTCTTCAGCTGCGACAGCGCCTCGCGGAACTTCTCGCGGTCCACCGTGCCCGCCTTCTCGATCGCCTCCTTGAAGACGTAGGCGGTGGTGTAGCAGAAATTCTCGACATAGGACGGCGGCCGGCCGTTGGCGGCCTCGAACTTCTTGATGAACTCGCGGCCGGCGGGCGTCACGCCCTCCAGCGAGTGGTCGAAGAAGGTGCCGTAGTACGAGCCCGCGCTGCGCTGCCCCCAGTTGAAGACCTGCGTGGTGATGCCGTAGGGGTGGATGATCTGGTCCGGCTTCACCCCGAGGTCGAGGAGCTGGTTGGTCAGCACGTTGTCGAAGGCGCCCGCGCCGATCACGATGACGAAATCGGCGTTGGCGGCCTTGACCTGCGCCGACTGCACCGTGGCGTCGGTGGAGCCCTGCGGGAACAGCACGTCCTGCACGACGTTCAGCTTGGACCGCGGCGCCTGGTACTTGAAGCCCGCCACGATGGCGCGCATCAGCGCGGCATCGGAGTACATCAGCGCCACCCGCGCCCCGGGCTTCTTCTGCTCGATGAACTTGGCGATGGCGTAGCCCCAGCCGGCGGCGTTGGGCTCCAGGCGGAAGGTGTACTTGGTGCCCGGTTTGGTGAGCTGCGGGAAGGCGGCGACCGGCACCAGGAACGGCAGCTTGTTCTGCTCGGCGTAGCCGTACATCGCGAGCGCCGTGTCCGAGCTCGTCGGGCCGGAGATCGCGAGGACCTTGTCGTTCACGTCGAGGTTTCGCACCGCAGCCACCGCCTGCGACGGGTTGGTCTGGTTGTCGACCACGAGGAAGTCGAGCGGCCGGTTGAGGGCGCCGCCGGCCTTGTTGATCTCCTCCTGCGCGAGCTTGAGGCCCGCGACGCAGCTCGTGCCGAAGAACGTCCACGGCCCGGTGACCTCGGTGACGAAGCCGATCTTGATCGGCGCGCCGGCCTGGGCGGCCGCGTGGCCGGACGCAGCGGCGAGGCCCGCGGCGGCGAGCGCGACGGCGATCCGGCGGAACTGGGGCTGACTCATGTGTTTCTCCTCCCTTGTCGTTATGTGAATGAAGGGTGTTTCAGGCGGCACGTCGGGCCTGGCCGCCCGCGTCGAGCAATCCGGCCGCGACCAGGGCGCGGCGCACCCGCTCGATCTCGGCGGGCGGCAGCTTCATCAACGGCGGGCGCACCACCGCGCGCGGCAGCTTGCCCAGCAGCACCAGCGCCTCCTTCATGCGGTTGTGCATGTCCACCCACGGCTCGCTGTAGAACACCTCGGCGGTGGGGAAGATCCGGTCGCTGATGGCGCGCGCCTTGGCGAGGTCGTTGGCCTGCACCGCGCGGAAGAGCTGCGCCTGCAGGTCGGCGATCACCGAGCCGCTGCCCGAGAGCAGTCCGTTGCAGCCGAGCACGAGCGAGCTGAACAGCCACGAGCTGTGCGTGGTGAGCACGTTCACCGCCGGATCGAGGCTCTGCAGGGTGCGCACCTGGCGTTCGTGGAGCTGCGGGTTGGCGCACCAGTCCTTGATCGCGCGGATCTGCGGCACCGCCTCGATCACCTTGAGCAGAGTGGGAAGCGTGTAGCCCTGCCCGCCGGCCAGCGGATACTGGAAGACGATGATCGGCAGGTCGCTCTCGCCGGCGACGCGCTTGAAGTGCTCGATCACCATCTCCGGACGCTGCCCCAGCGTGAACGGCCCCGGCGGGAACACCAGCAGCGCGGAGGCGCCGCCGTCGGTGGCCATGCGCGCGATCCGGGCGGCTTCCAGGCTGCCCTCGGCGTACACGCCGTGAACGAGCGGCGTGCGCGCGCCGACCGCGTCCTGGGCGATCTCGAGCACACGGCGCTGCTCGTCGAAGGTGCAGGACGCGACCTCGGTGGAATGTGCGTTGATGGTGAGCGCGCTGACGCCTTCCACGCCCGCCACGTCGGCGAGGTGCGCGCGGAACGACGCTTCGTCGATGGACAGGTCGTCGTGGAACGGCAGCAGCACGGCGGGAATGACGCCGTGCGGGACGTATTGGCGATGTCGCGGCATGGGACCTCCTCTTCAGGCGACGGGAATGGACGATGCGGCGCCCGCGTCGGGGCGCGCGTCGATGGGCCAGATCGCGGCGAGCTCGCGCGTCGCCTCGACCACGAGCGGGCTCAGGCTTTCGAGCTCAGCCCGCGTCATGCGATTGGTCGGCGCGGCGAGGCTGATCGCCCCGACGCAGGTCGGCACGCCGCTCACCAGGCGCACCATGATGGGTGCGGCGACCGCGCCCACGCCGAGCTCGTTCTCCTCGTAGCTCACCGCGTAGCCCCGGCGGCCGCAGGCGGCGAGGTCCGCCTGGATCTCGGCCTTGGCGGTGATCGTGTTCGGCGTGAGCTTCTCGATGCCCTGCGCCTCGATCAGCCGCCATGCCGCCTCCCACGGCAGCGTGGCGAGCCAGCACTTCCCGGTGGCGTGGGACGAGAGGCCGACCTCGAGGCGGTAGTTCGGATCGATGCGCAGCGAGCGCTTCTCGCCGATGGCGGCGAGCACCCAGGTGATGCGCTCGCCGTGCTCGACGACGGCGAGGCGCGCGAGCTCGCCGATGCGCTCCGCTAGCCGGCGCAGCACGCCGCCGGCCTGGTCGAGCAGGCGCGAATTGTCGAGCTTGCGCAGGCCCAGGTTGGAGAGCTTGTAAGTGAGCTCGTAGAGGCCGGTCTGCTCGTGCTTGAAGAGGAAGCCCGACTCCACCATCGCGTCGGCCAGCCGCATCGCGATCGCCTTGTTCACGGCGAGCTCGCGCGAGAGCTCGGCGAGCGACAGGCCGTCGTTGCGCTCGCAGAGGATCTCGAGGATGCGCAGGCCGCGCCGCAGCGACACCACGCCGCCCCCGGCCGCCTCCCGCTCACGCGCTGGCGGTCGCGAGCGCGCGGCGTGGCGCGGCGGGAGCTTGGGCTGGGCGGTGCGCGCCATCGCGGTCAGCAGCAGCGGTTGGGCAGCAGGTTGGCGGCGCGCGCCTCGCGCTCGAATGCCCGCGCCTTCCGGGAGAACAGCCGCCGCGGATGATCGTGCACCACGGCGAGCTGCGGCGGGCGCGCATCGCGCGTGTAGGGCACGTCCTTCGGCAGGCCCTGCGCGCGCATCTCGGCGCGCAGGGCGGCGCTCGCCGCGCGATCGGCGAGGCCGGTCGCGGCGTCGATCACCGCGCCGTAGTGCTCGCGCGCGATCTCGCGGGTCACGTAGCCCTGCCGCACGTCGTCCTCCACGTCCTCGAGCTTGCGGTCGGTCGGGCGGCCGAACCCGCCGCCCCCGCCGGATCGCAGCGTATAGGTGTCGCCGGCCTTGAGCAATTGGGAGAACACCTTCCCGGTCGCGTACACCGTCTCGTCCTCGCCCTTGCGGTGCAGCGCGACCTCGTTGCCGAGCGCGGAGAGGCCGCCGAAGAGCCCCCAGGGGCGGCAGTCCACGCGCTCGATCTGGGTGTTGAACATGATGTCCGACATCACGCGCACGCGCTGCTCGGTGCCGAGGCCGCCGCGCTGCTTGCCCGCGCCGCCGGAGTTGGCGCGCAGGCCGTAGCGCTCCACCAGCAGTGGGAACTTCGCCTCGAGCTGCTCGGAGGGACCGTTGTGCGTGTCGCCGTCGTTGATGGCGATGGTCGCGCTCATGCCGTCCTCGTTGTGCTTCGCGCCCCAGCCGCCGCCGATGAGGCCGCCGAGGTAGAGGAAGAGCTTGCGGTTCTTCGGCATGCGGCCGTGGATGTTGGCGACCACCAGGTCGGCGTGATGCCCGGCGATGACCTTGGTCGGGATCGCCGGCGCGAGCGCCTTGAACACGGTGTCGACGACCGTCATCGGGAACGTCATCCACCAGCGCATCGGCGCCGGCCGCGTGGCGTTCACCACCTTGCCCTCGGGCACGACGACGGTGAGCGGCCGGAAGCAGCCGTCGTTGATCGGCAGCTCCAGCGCGGCGTTGAGGCACTTGAACGCGACCTGCGCACACGCGATGCCCGCGGCCTCGCCCGAGTTGTAGAAGCCCTTCACCTGGTCGGCGACGCCGGAGAGGTCGATCGTCATGCGGTCGCCCGCGACCGTGACCTTCACCCGGATCGGGATGCGCTGCCCGAGCTCGATGCCGTCGTCGTCCATGAACGACTCGGCCTCGTACACGCCGTCGGGAATGCCGCGCACCGCCTCGCGCGCCGCGGCCTCGCTCTGGTCGAAGATCGCCTCGATGCCGGCGAGCACCGCCTCGCCGCCGTACTTCTTCAGGAGCTCGAGGAAGCGCTTCTCGCCGGTCTTGACCGCGGCGATCTGCGCCCGCAGGTCGCCCATCGCGCGTTCGGGGATCCGCACGTTTATGCGGATGATGTCCATCAGCTCCTCGTTGGCCTCGCCGCGGCGGAAGGCCTTCACCACCGGCATCTGCAGGCCTTCGGAGTAGATGTCGGTGGTCACGCCGTCCAGGGTGCCGCCGATGTCCTGCCAGTGCGCCATGCAGGCGGCGAACGCCACGATCTCGCCCTGCCAGAAGATCGGCACGACGAAGGTCATGTGGTTCAGGTGGCTGCCGGTGACGTAGGCGTCGTTGGTAAGCAGGACGTCGCCTTCGTCGATGCGCGCGTAGCCGTAGTGGCCGATCATCTTCTTCACCGTCATGCTCATGCCGCGGATGAACATCGGCAGGCCGATGCCGATCGAGACCGTGTTCCCGGCGCGGTCGAAGAGCCCGACGGTGAAGTCGAGCGCCTCGTAGATGATCATGTTGTAGGCGGTGCGCATGAGGTTCGACTTCATCTCCTCGGTCGCCGCCACCAGCCCGTTGCGCACGATCTCGGTGACCACCGGGTCGACGCGCCGCTTCGCCTCACTCATAGCCCACCTCGATCACCAGATGCCCGAAGCGATCGACCGTCAGCCGGTCGCCCGGCAGCACCACGGTCGTCGATGCGTATTCCTCCACCAGCGCCGGCCCGGCGATGGCATTGCCCGCCAGCAGCCGCTCGCGCTGGAAGGTCGGCGTGTCGACCCAGCCGCCCGCCTGGGAGAAATAGACCGGACGCACGCCGTTGGCGGCGTTGCGCGGCGGCGTCGCTTCGCCCGCGGCGATGGCCGCCAGCGCCGGCTTCGGCATCGTCCCCGCGACCGAGGTGCGGATGCTCACGATCTCCGCCGGCTCCTCCTGCGAACAGTAGCCGTAGCGCTGCGTGTGCGTGGCGTCGAAGAGCCGCTTGATCGCCGCGGCGTCGTGCGCCTTGAACGCCGCGACCGGGATATCCACGGTCACCGCGTGCTCCTGGCCGACGTAGCGCATGTCGAGTGCGCGCGTCACCTCCACGCCGGAGATCGCTGGCGAGGCGCGGCGCACGTCGCGCTCGCCCTCCACCTCCATTCCGAGGAACGCGGCCTCGAGCGTCTCGAAGCGGATGTCGCCGAGCGGCATGAAGAGGGTCCGCACGAAGTCGCGCCGTAGGTCGGCGACGAGCATCCCCACCGCCGAGAAATGGCCCGGTGCATTCGGAATGATGACCTGCCCGATCTGCAGCTCGCGGGCGACCAGCACCGCGTGCAGCGGCCCCGCGCCGCCGAAGGCGACCATCGGGAACTCGCGCGCGTCGAGCCCGCGCTCGGTGGTCACTCGTTTCACGACGTTGGACATCGTCGACGCCGCGATGCGGATGATGCCGTCGGCGGCCTCCTCCACCGAGAGGCCGAGCGGGCCGGCGATCTTCTCCGCCATCGCCGTGCGCGTCGCGTCCACGTCGAGCTTCATGTCGCCGCCGAGGAAGCGCTGCGCCGACAGCCGGCCGAGCAGCAGGTTCGCATCGGTGACCGTCGGCTCCACGCCGCCGAGCCCGTAGCACACCGGGCCCGGCTTCGAGCCCGCGCTCTGCGGACCGACGCGCAGTGAATTCCCGTGCCCGAGCCGCGCGATGCTGCCGCCGCCGGTGCCGACCTCCTGGATGTCGATCATCGGGATCTGCACCGGCAGCCCCTCGGTGTAGCCGCCGATCATCGAGGACGAGGTCATCAGCACCTCGCCGTCTAGGATCACACCCGACTTGGCCGTGGTGCCTCCCATGTCGAACGCGATCGCCTTCGCGAGCCCGATGGCGCGGCACAGCGACCGGGTGCCGATGACCCCCGCAGCCGGGCCCGACTCAAGCATGCGGATGCACTCGCGCTGCGCCTGGCGCACGTCGTACAGGCCGCCGGTGGATTGCACGATGAGGAAGCCGCCGCCGAAGCGGTCGCGGTCCAGCCGCTCGACCACCTCGTCCAGATAGCGGCTCACGCGCGGCCCGACGTAGGCGTTGGCCGCGACGGTGGAGGTGCGCTCGAACTCGCGGTACTCCTGCGACAGCTCATGCGAGGCGGTGATGTAGAGACCGGGAAAGCGCGACGCGAAGAAGCGCTTCGCCATGGTCTCGTGCTCGGGCCGCCGGTAGGAGTGCAGGAACAGGATCGCCAGCGCTTCCACGCGCTCGCGCTCGATCTCGCGCGCCACGCGCTCGAGCTCGGCTTCCTCCAGCGGCACCAGCACGTCGCCGGCACTGGTCACGCGCTCGGCCACCTCGAAGCGCAGCGCGCGCTCCACCAGCGGGCGGTGCTTGCGGAAGAAGAGGTTGTAGGCCTCGGGGCGGTTGACCCGGCCGATCTCGTAGATGTCGCGGAAGCCCTGTGTCGTCACGAGCGCGGTGCGTGCGCCGGTGCGCTCCAGGAGCGTGTTGATCGCCACGGTGGTGCCGTGGAGGAAGAGCCCTGCCTCCGCGAACGACGAGCCGGACTTGTCCACGCCCGTCGCAATGCCCTCCACCAGGTGCTCGGGCGTCGTGAGGGTCTTGCCCAGCCGCAGCCCGCCGTTCTCGCCGTCGAAGATCGCGATGTCGGTGAACGTGCCGCCCACGTCCGCCGCGATGCGCGCGCCTGCCACTGCCGCCACTGCGGTGCTCCTCCTCGTTCGCCCCCGGTTCCGGGTGTGCCGGCGGCCACTGGTAACGCCGTTACCAGCGAGCGTCACGCATCGGTGGAGCGATGTCAATCGTGCGCCGCGCAACGAAAAGGCCCGCGCCGGCGAACCGGGGCGGGCCTTCGGGGTGGACCTGATGCGGTGGGTCAGGCCTTGGCGGTGCGGCGGCGGGCCTCTTCCGCCGCCTGTGCCCCGGCGGATTGCGCGGCGGCCGCGCTGCCGGCCGCCTGCCCGGACATCTGCGAGACGACCTCGGTCGCACGGCGCCCGACGTCCTCCGCCGCGCGCTCGTTCTCGCGGAGGCCCTGCGACGCCATCGCCTCGCCCTGCTCGCGCGTCTGCTGGAACGCGTCGCTCATCGCGTGACCCTGCTCCTGCATCGTGCGCACGTACTCGCCGTACACGCGGGCCGCGCTTTCCATGGAGGCGCGCGTCATCTCCATCGCGATCTGCATCTGCTCGGTCATGAGCGCGGGCCAGTCGAGCGGACCGCGGGTGGGGTCGATCCGCGACATGGCGTCGCGCCAGCGCGCGCCGTTGCGCTCCATCAGCTCGCGCGTCGCGTCCATCTGCACGCGCATGACGCGCTGGGCACCCTCGAGGGTGACTGCAGCGTAGCGCTGCGCGGCCTGGCCGTTGGCCTGGTAGAAGGCGGTGAACTGCTCGGTTGCTGCCATGTGGGTGATGCTCCTTCGATGCTTGGGCTGGCTCCCCCGGGAGAACGTCGACGATAGCTTGTGATTGTTGCAGCCGCAGTCGGCTGCATGGGCGTAATGCTGTCGGGTTTCGTCGGACAGGCGAATGTAGCCCTGGTTCCCGCCGCCATCCATCCTGCGAAGGGAGAACGTCGTCAACGAGCGACGTCAGCCAGGCAGCTGCTACCGGTCGGCGAGCAGCCGATCGGCGTACTCGCGCCAGTTCGCGCCCTTGCCGACCTCGTCCAGGCGCGCGCTCGCCTTGTGCCGCGCGACCCACTCCTGGCGCTCGGCCGTCCCCGCCGCCACGTGCGGATCGAGCCCGGCTTCCCGCACCGTGACGGCGACCTCGCGCATCTCCTCGGCGCGACGCTTGCCGTGCTGCGCGACCCGCATGAAGAAGTACGACGCCTGCTCGTTCCAGTCGATGCTCGGGAAGGTTTCCTGCAGCGAAGCGAGCACACGGTCCTCGACGCCGTAGTGGCGCGCGCTGGTGAGGCTCTCGACGAAGATGGCCTCCATGCCCTTGATGACGACGCTGCGGCACATCTTGATGGCGGAGGCGATGCCGATGCGCTCGTCGCACAGTTCCGGCGCGAAGCCGAGCCCGGCGAGGAGGCCAACCGCCTCACGGGCATGGGGACCGCCGAGCAGCATGGGCACCTTGATGCCGTAGGGCGGCACCGAGGTCATGACGGCGGACTCCACGTAGCGCCCGCCGGCCGCATCGATCAGCCGGCTCGCCTCGGTCTTCACGCCGGGCGAGGCGGAGTTGAGGTCCACGAACCAGGTCCCCGGCCGCACCCCGCGTGCCGCCGCCTGCGCCACGTGCAGCGTCTGCGATGCGGTCACCGCGGAAATCGCCAGGTCCGCCTCGGCGAGCAGCGCCGCGCTCGTCGGCGCGACCTGCACGCCGGCGGCGCGGGCGCGCGGCGCGACGTCGCCGGCCGTGCCGGGGTCGTCCAGCAGCCGGTCGTACGTGCCGACCCAGTGGCCGCCCTGCCGCACCAGCGCCTCGCCGAGAATCCGGCCGACCTCGCCGAAGCCGATGAGCCCGATGCGCATCCCGCGCTCCTATTTCCAGTAGAGACGCGTGGGATTGTCCACCAGGATGCGCCGCTGCAGCGCCGGATCGTCGACGATGCGTGCGAAGAGATCGACGAGCTCGCCATCGTCGGGCATGTCGTGGGGCACGTTGGGATGGGGCCAGTCGGTGCCCCACACCACGCGGTCGGGCGCGGCGGCGACGATCCTGCGCGCCACCGCGATCGCGTCGTCGAAGGGCCGCCGGCCGCCCGCCGACACCCGCTCTGCGCCGGAGATCTTCACGTGGGCCTTCTCGTTGCGGAGCAGGCGCAGCAGCGCGTCGAGGGGCCCGGGCGCGCCGTCGGACTTCACGCGCCCCATGTGGTCGATGACGAACGGCACCGGCAGGCCGAGCAGCAGGTCGGCAGACTCGTCCAGGTCCTGCGCGTCGAAGTGCAGCTCGACGTGCCAGCCGAGCGCCTTCACGCGGTCGACGGTGCGCCGGAAGTAGACCATGTCCGGCGCGCCGCCCAGGTGCTTGACGAAGTTGAACCGCGCCGCGCGCACGCCGCCCGCGTGCAGCGCCTCGAGGCCGCGGTCGTCGATGGCCTTCGGCACCAGCGCGACGCCGCGATAGCGCCCGCCGCTCGACGCGATCGCATCGAGCATCGCCGCATTGTCGGTGCCGTGCGGGGTGGCCTGGACGATCACGGCCCGCGCGAGGCCGAGATGCGCGTGCAGCGCGGCGAGGCGTTCCTTCGGCGCCGGCTCCGCGGGCGTGTACGGCCGGCCTTCGGCGTACGGAAACCTTTCCGGTGGACCGAAGACGTGGCAGTGCGCGTCGCAGGCGTCCGCGGGTGCGACGAAGGCGGGCCGGGTCGGGTGCGCGACGGGAGGTTTGGGAATCTTCACGCGATGCGCCTTCCAGTATTCATTGCTTCTCGATCTTCGCCTGCTCGATGACCTTGCGCCACTTCTCGACGTCCGACGCGAGCAGCTTGCGCAGGTCCTCCGGCGAGCCGCCGCGCGCAATGACGCCCAGACCCTGCAGCTTGTCCTTCACCTCCGGCATCGCCAGCACCGTCTGGATTTCCTTGTTGAGGCGGTCGATGAGGGGACGCGGCGTCCTGACCGGCGCCGCGAGCGCGTTCCAGGACGACGCCTGATAGCCGGTGACGCCGGACTCGGCGACGGTCGGCACGTCGGGCAGGCCCGGGAAGCGCCGGTCGGACGTCACGGCGAGGATCTTCACCGCGCCGCCCTTCGCCTGCGGAATGATCGGGGCCAGCATGTCGAACGCCACCTGCACGTCGTTGCCGCGCAGCGCGCTGACGACCGCGGGGCTGCCCTTGTACGGCACGGTGACCGCGTCGACGCCGGCCATCGCCTTGAAGAGCTCCGCGGAGAGGTGCTGCGTGCTGCCGACGTTGATGGTGCCGATGTTGAGCTTGCCGGGGTTGGCGCGCGCATAGGCGAGCAGGTCGGCCATGCTGTTGATCTTCGAGTCGGCGTTCACTACGACCGCGATGTCGAAGAAGCCGAGCGTGGAGACCGGCGCGAAGTCGGTCATCGTGTCGTAGGGCAGCGACTTGAAGAGCGAGGCGCTCACCGCGTTGCCGTTCGACATCAGCAGCAGCGTGTGGCCATCGGGATCCGCCTTGGCCACTTCCTGCGCGGCGACGATGCCGCCGGCGCTCGGACGGTTCTCGATCAGCACCTGCTGGCCGAGCTGGCCGGAGAGCTTCTCCGCGACGATGCGCGCCGTCACGTCGGCCACGCCGCCAGGTCCGAACCCGACGATGATGCGGATCGGCTTGGTCGGAAAGTTCTGCGCCTGCACCGGCGCGGCGAGCGACGCGGCAGCCAGCGCGAGCGCGGCGAGAGCGGTCTCGAGCAGTTTCACGGGCGTCTCCTTTGATGTTCGATCGTCCTGGGAACGGTCTGATGCACGGCGTCCAGGGGATATCCTTCCCCTTTCGTTCAGCGCCTCGCTAGCGGTCTTCGTAGCGATCCACGTAGCGCAGGCCGGCTTTCGTCAGCGCCTCGCGCATGCCGTAGAGGTCGAGCCCCAGTTCGCCCGCCGCGAGGCGCTTGCGGTTCGCGTCCTCCTTCTGCTCGCGCGCGGCGGCGGCGTCGGCCACCTTCGCCGCATCGGCACGCGGGATCACGACGATGCCGTCGTCGTCGGCCGCCACCACGTCGCCCGGATGCACCAGCGCGCCGGCGCAGACCACCGGGACGTTGACCGAGCCGACCGTCGCCTTCACCGTGCCCTTGGCGGACACCGCGCGCGACCACACCGGGAAGTCCATCGCCTCGAGTTCGCGCACGTCGCGGCAGCCGGCTTCGATCACCAGCCCCACCGCGCCGCGTGCGCGGAAGGAGGTGGCGAGCAGCTCCCCGAACATCCCGTCGGTGTTCTCCGCGGACACGGCGACGACGACGATGTCGCCGGGCCGGATCATCTCCGCGGCCACGTGCAGCATCCAGTTGTCGCCCGGATGCGCGAAGACGGTCACCGCCGTGCCGCAGGCCTTCGCGCCGGCGTAGACCGGGCGCATCCAGGGCCGCATCAGGCCAACGCGGCCCTGCGCTTCGTGCAGCGTGGCGACGCCGAAGCGCGCGAGGCGCTCCGTCGCCGCGGCATCCGCGCGCTCGATGTGGCGGACGGCGATTCCGTTCATGGCTGGCTTCCTTCCCGGGTCAGTCGAGTTGCAGGTTCAGGCGCTTGATGGTGTCGGCATAGCGCTTCACGTCGCCCTCCATCGCCGCGGCGGTGTCCGCGGGCGAGAGCGGCCACGCCTCGTAGCCGAACGCGGCGAAGCGCTCGCGCACGTCCGGCTCGGCGACCGCCTTGGCGATGTCGCGGTTGAGCTGGTCCAGGATCGCCTTCGGCGTGCCCTTCGGCGCGAGCACGACGGTCGAGGCGGCGAGCTCGAAGCCGGCCGGCCCGCCGGACTCGGCCACCGTCGGCACGTCGCCGAAGGCGGCGAGGCGCTGCGGCGCGGCGAGCGCCAGCAGCTTCGCCTTGCCGGAGCGCACGGCGGCGCCTGCGGTCCCCGCGGTCCCGAACGCGAACTGCACGTCGCCGCTGCCCACCGCGTTGAAGAGCTGCGAGGTTTCCTTGAACGGCACGTGGGTCATCTGCGTGCCGGTCGCGTTCTCCAGCAGCGCGGCGCCCAGATGACCCGGGCTGCCGATGAACTCCGAGCCGTACGACAGCCCGTTCGGCTTCGCCTTCGCCGCGGCGATCAGGTCGCCCACGTTCTTCCACGGCGAGGCCGCGGGCACGACGATGAAGAAATGGTTGCGGAAGAGTGGCGTGATCGTCTCGAAGTCCTTCACCGGGTCGTAGGGCATGGCCTTGTACACGAGCCGGTGGGTCGAGAGTTGCGCGCTGCTCGCGTGCGCGAGCGTGTAGCCGTCCGCTGGCGCAGCCTTCGCGGCGCCCAGTGCGATGAAGCCGTTGCCGCCGGGGCGGTTCTCGACGAGGACCTGCTGGCCCCACTGCTTCGACAGCTTGTCGGCGACCAGGCGCAGCGCCGAGTCGGGGCCGCTGCCGGGCGGGAACGGCGTGATCACCTTCACCGGCTTCGCCGGATACGGCTGCTGCGCGTGCAGGGCGCCGAGCGGCGCGAGGGCCAGCGCGCAGAGCGCGGCGGCGACGAGCGTGGACTTCATGGACGTTCTCCTCCGGACAGTGGGTCGGGATCGGCGCCGGCTCAGCCGGTCTTCTTCTGCGCGGGATCCCAGGCGAGCGCACCGGCATCCGTGCCGGCGACCGAGTACAGCGCGCCCGGGGCATTGCGGGTCTTCTGGAAGTCCTCCAGCGTCTGGCCGCGCATCGCGGCGTAGATGTGGAGGTTCGACACGCCGACGACGGCGCCGAGCTTCTCCAGCATGAAGAAGCTGGCGCCGTAGCGGATGAGCGCACGCCAGTCGCGGTTGCGCACCATCGCGCGCTCCTCGTCGGTGAGGTCCGCGTCGGCGAACGCGCCCTCGGGGTCGGCGAGGAACCGCGCGCGATGCGCGGGCTCGATGAGGGCGTGCAGGAACTTGTTGAGGCGGTAGCCCTTGACGCTGCGGGCGAGCGTGAACGGATACGTGCCCTCCAGCTGCTCCGCGCCCGCGAGCTCGCGGGCGATGTGGGCCCGGTGTGCGGCGTGGGCGTCGACCGGGGTGTCCATCGCCTCGTTCTCGTAGATGGCCGTGGCGATGCCGGTCATGGACGGCAGGTAGTAGCTCTGATGCAGCTTGCGGATGGCGGCCGACATGGCGCCGCGCATCACCAGCCACATGATGACCTCGGCGCCTTCCATGCCGCCGAGCCGCGCGAACTCTGCCTGGGTCATCTCGGTCAGGCGCACCGGGTCCTTCTCGATCAGGTCGAGGAACTGCAGGTCCCAGGGCGTGTTGTTGAAGCCGCAGCGCTCGCCGTGCACCTGGTGCGAGAGCCCGCCGGTGGCGACGATCGCGACCTCGAGATCCGCCGGGTAGCTCTCGATGGCGCGGCGCAGCGCCTGGCCGAGCTTGTAGCAGCGCCGCGCCGTGGGAACGGGAAACTGCAGCACGCCGATCTGCAGCGGAACGATCGGCACCGGCCAGCCGCCCTCGTGGGGCATCAGCATCGAGAGCGGGGACAGCACGCCGTGGTCCAGCGGCTTGTCCTGGAAGAAGGACATGTCGAACTCGTCGGCCATGAGCGAGGCGCCGATGTGGTGCGACAGCGCGGCGTGGCCGCGCACCGGAGGCAGCGCGCGCGGCCCGCCGCCCTCGTCCGCGATCGGATAGGTTTCGCCGATGCCGAGCGCGAAGGCCGAGTAGTGGTCGAAGAAGAACGACGTGACGTGGTCGTTGTAGGTGAGCACCAGCGCGTCGGGCCGCTTCTCGGCCAGCCAGGCCCGGATCGGCTCGTACGCCTTGAAGATCGGGGCCCACACCGGGTCGTCGCCCTTGTTGCGGTCGAGCGCGAAACCGATGGTGGGCGTGTGCGAGCTCGCGATCGCGCCGATGATGCGGGCCATGACGCTGTCCTCTTGCGAAAGCTGACTTGGGGATGAAGGGGACCGGTCCCCTACGTTCACGCGGTGCTCAGACCAGCGAGTCGGAGACCGTCGGGAACACCCGCTGGTAGGCCTCGGCGTACTTGATGTGCTTCATGTTCGAGTTCCGCGCGGCCTGCACGCCGCGGTTGAGCGCCACGCGCGTGTAGTAGTCCCACAGGTACTCCTGCGCCGCCATCAGCTCGAACGCCGCGCGCTTCTTCTCCCACACCGGCGTGATGTCGAGATACGCCTGCGGCTTCCAGTTGCACTGCTCGGTCTGGTGGGGCTCGAACAGGAACACCGGCGGCGCGCCGAGGACGCTTCCGCCCGGCTTGTGGCCGTGCGCCTGCGCGATCACGCGCGCCTCCTGGGCGACGTGCGCGGCGAGCGGGTGGTCGAAGTTGTACGGATCCTCGAGGGAATGCGTGAGCACGAACTCGGGGTTCAGTTCCCGGTAGAGGTCGGCGAGGCGGTAGAGGGCCTCGTCGGGCACGCGCATCGGGTAGTCGCCGAGGTCGAAGAACTCGACCTCCCCGCCGAGCAGGTCGGACGCGGCCTGCGCCTCCTGCCGGCGCGACGCCTTCACCTTCTCGAGCGTCATGCTGCCTTCCCGCCAGAGCTTGGCGGATTCGCCGCGCTCCCCGAAGGAGAGGCACACGATCTTCACGCGCCAGCCGCGGCTCGCGTACAGCGCGATGGCGCCGCCGCAGCGCCAGACGAAGTCGGCGGAATGGGCGCTCACCACGAGCGCGGTCCTGGGGGTCGTCGTCATGCGGGTCTTCCTTGCTTCAGAACCGGGCCTTCTCGCCGGGCTTGAGGGGGAGCACGCGCACCGGCGCATTGCCCAGTGCGTCCATGTACTCCGCGGGCGTGCCCTTGCCGAGCGGGTTGGCGCCGTAGTGCATCGGGATGGCGTACTTCGGCCGGATGTACTCGCGGGTGGCGTGCGCGGCCAGCGCCGCCGCCATGGTGAAGTTGCCGCCGATCGGCACGAGCAGCAGGTCGGGCTTGTAGAGCTCGGCGATGAGCTTCATGTCGCCGAACACGCCGGTGTCGCCCATGTGCCAGATGCGGAAGCCATTCTCCAGCTCGATGATGTAGCCCACCGGCTCGCCGCCCGGGTGGATTTCGGTCTTCTGCGTCGCGGGGTTCTGCCAGGCATACACCGACGAGTGCTCCGCGCGCACCGCGGTCACGCTGATCCCCGGCGCCGGCGTGACCGTGCCGCTCTTGTTGAACCGCGGGAGCTGCTCGGCCGGCAGCACGCCGAGGGCGCCGAGCGTCGCGTTGAGATCGCCCGGCGCGTACATCGGAATGTTGTTGAGCTTCGCGATCGCCGGCGCGTCGGCGATGTGGTCGAGGTGGCCGTGGCTCACCAGCAGCACGTCCACCTTGCCGAGGGCGGCCAGGTCCTTGTACTGCTGCGGCGTGGTCGGGTTGCGCACGAGCCACGGGTCCGTGACGATCACCTTGCCACCGGGCGTGGTGATGCGGAAGGCCGACTGGCCGAGCCACAGCACCTCGATCTTCTGCTCCCCGGTCGGCGCCGGCGGCGCGACCGCGCAGCCCGTCAACGCCGCGATCGAAACCGCCGCTGCCAGCATTGCCCGCTTCATCGCCCGCTCCTCGTCGTGGTGATCCGCATCAGTCCGGCCTCATCCCCGCGGCCTTCACCACCGCGCCCCAGCGTCGACGCTCGGCTTCGATGAAGCGCGCGAACTCCTCGGGCGTGTTGGCGGCGGCGATCGCGCCCTCGGTGTTGAGGCGCTCCTTCATGTCCTTCGAACCCATGATGGAAACGATCGTCTCGTTCAGCTTCCTCACGATGTCGACGGGCGTGCCGGCAGGCGCGACGATGCCGTACCACTGCGTGGCGTCGAAGCCGGGCACGCCGGACTCGGCGATGGTGGGGAGCTGCGGAAAGGCGTCGAGGCGCGCGGTGCTCGAGACGCCGAGGGCGCGCAGCTTCCCGGACTGGGCGTGGGGCATCACCGCCGGCGCGCCGGTCATGGTGAGCGACACCTGGCCGGAGATGACGTCGGTGACCGCGGGGACGGTGCCCTTGTACGGCACGTGCACCACGTCGGTCTTCGTCTGGAGCTTGAAGTACTCCATCGCGAGGTGCGCGGCGCTGCCGTTGCCGCCGGAACTGTAGTTCAGCTTGCCCGGATTGCGGCGCGCATGGTCGATCAGCTCGGCGACGCTCTTCGCCGGCACGGACGGATGCACCACCAGCACGTTCGGGACGATCGCCACCATCGACACGGGCGCGAAATCCTTCGCCGCGTCGTAGCCCAGCCTGGGATAGAGCGCCGGGTTCACGGCCAGTGTGCCGATGTGCGCCATCAGCAGCGTGTAGCCGTCGGCCGGCGCCTTCGCCGCAGCCTCGGCGCCGATGCTGCCGCCGGCGCCGGGACGGTTGTCGACCATAACCTGCTGGCCCCAGGCCTCGGTCAGCTTGTGGCCGAGCGCGCGCGCGAGGATGTCGGTCGAGCCGCCGGGCGGGAACGGCACGACGATGCGGATCGGCCGCGCGGGATAGCGCTGCGCCGCGGCCTGGAGCGATGCCCCGGCCGCTGCCAGCCCCACAAGGGCCGCCGCCACCCACTTCCGCCAGGCATTCCCCGGGATGCGTCGCATGGATCGCATTCTGGGCGGCCGCTGTTCATCCGGGAACGGCATCACTAGACTAGCTGCTATCGCAATCCGGCATCAGGCGGCGAGCCCGTGGACCTGAAGCAGCTCGAGTACTTCGTGCACGTGGCCGACGCCCGCAGCTTCTCCCGCGCGGCGCAGCTCCTGTCGGTCGCACAGCCGGCCCTCTCGCGGCAGATCCGCAGCCTGGAGGTCGAACTGCGCCAGGCCCTGTTCCTGCGCAACGGCCGCGGCGTGACGCTCACGCCCGCGGGCACGCGGCTGCTCGCGCACGCGCGCGGCATCCTGCAGCAGGTGGAGAGCGCGAAGGCGGACCTCGACGAATCTCGGACCGCCCCGGTCGGCCGGGTGAGCATCGGCCTGCCGCCGACCGTCGGACGGGTGCTGTCCGGCCCGCTCGTCGCGACGTTCCGCGAGCGCTTTCCGCGCGCCGACATCAGCATCGTCGAGGGCCTCACGGTGCACATCCTCGAGTGGCTCGCGCTCGGCCGGGTCGACGTGGGCGTGGTCTACAACCCGTCGTCCTCGCCCGCGGTGGAGCTGCGGCCCCTGGTCGAGCAGCCGCTGTGCCTCATCAGTCCGGCGCCAGAGAAGCGCGGCCCGGCGGGCACCGTCGAACTGAAGCGCCTGCCGGAGTACGCGCTGATCATCCCGAGCCGACCGCACACCATCCGCATGCTGGTGGAGTCGCGGCTCGCGGCGCTCGGGCTGAAGCCGAAGATCGCGCTCGAGGTGGACGGCGTGCGCGCCATCCTCGACCTCGTGCAGCGCGGCCACGGCCACGCGGTGCTCGCGCGCCACGCGCTCATCGATGCCGGCGACGGCGCGAAGCTCGTCGCGCGCCCGATCGTGAAGCCGGCGCTGCGCAGCGTGATGGCGATGGCCACCTCGGCGCAGCGGCCCCTCACCCGAATGGCGCAGGAAGCGATCGCGCTGCTCGGCGAGCTGGGGCCGCCCCTGCTCAAGGGCTGAAGCGGCTACGCGAGGGCGTGGGTCACGTCGTCGTAGAGATCGTCGACCGTGAGCGGCTTCGCCAGCAGGCCCTGGCGCGCGGCGTAGTCGATGGCGATTTCGAGATTGCGGCGGTTGCGTTCGGCGCCGTAGGGATTCGGATCGTCCGCACCGGTGGGCAGGCCCGCGCGTGCGCGGCTCTCCTGCAGCATGCGCCACACCTCGCGCACGGCGTCGGGATCCTCGCGCGTCAGGCGTTCGGTCACGACCACGATGTGGTTGATCATCATCGCTCCGCCGTGGCGGCGCCGCCACGCCGCGTCCTCCGCGGCGGGATCGGCGAAGAGCCGCGCGAGCCGCTCGTCCGGCAGCGTGGCGTCGGCGAGGATCGCCGCGTCGAGCTCGCCGGCGAGCAGCATGTCGAGCGCGGTGCGGCCGGCCGGCGCGCGTTCGGCATGCGCCGGTTCGCGGTACTCGGCGAGGTGCGGCTCCTCGAAGCTGACCCAGCGCACGCGCGCCGGGTTCACGCCGAAGTCGTCCTGCAGCACCTGGCGCAGCCACACCGTGGTGGTCACCGCATACGAGCGAATGCCCACCCGCTTGCCGGCGAGGTCCTGCGGTGCAAGCGCCCCCCGTGCGCGGTTGTAGACCAGGAACGGGTGCTGCGGCCGCTGCATCACCACGGCGGGCAGCAGCAGCAGAGGCGCGCCGTACGCGCGCGCCTGCAGGAAGGTCATGATGGCGAGCTCGGAGACATCGAAGGCGAGATCGCGCACGGTGCGCTTGAACGCCTTGCTGGGCGGCGTGACGTCGGCGAAGTCGAGCCGGACGCGGTCGGAAGCGATCTCGCCGCGGCGCAGCGCCGCGGTCACGGGATAGTCGCCGAGCAGCGCGGCGAGCGGGCGGGTCGTGGTCATGCGCGATTCTAGGCGCGCGCCGCCGAGCGCCGCGAGCGCCATGGCGGGCTAGCTGCCATAGCGTTACGGCATGGTGTGTCCGCCGCGTGGCGTTCGGATGCGTCCTGCAGGGCCGACCCGAAGGGACCCGTTATCCCCTCCTAGCGTCTCCAATCGTGCTTGCGCGCGAGGCGGACCGCCGCCTCGCTGGCAAGCAAACGGGCCGCCGCAAGTCGGTGACCCCGGGCCCCTTCGACTCGGCAACCGGACGCCGCTGGACGGGCTGAAGAAACCGGCCGCAGCACCGAACCGCGTCGAATACTGACGTCGGTTTCCATCATGCACCCGCGGACGTATGCGCCGAGTCGAAGGGGCGTGGGCCCGCCGACTTCGAACGGCCAGATCGGCGCGAGCGAGGCGGCGGTCCGCCTCGCGCAGCAACACACAGTCAAAGCCGTTAGGAGGCGGGCTCACGTCCCTTCGGATCGGCCTCGCCGCGTCTGGTCCGACGGACTCGATGAGCCGTCTACTTCCGGGCGATCGAAATCTAGCGGGGCCGATCCGAAGGGACCCGGTGTCCCCTCCTAGCGTCTCCAATGGTGCTTGCGCGCGAGGCGGACCGCCGCCTCGCTGGCAAGCGAACGGGCCGCTGCAAGTCGGTGGCCCCGGGCCCCTTCGACTCGGCAACCGGTCGCCGCTGGACGGGCTGAAGAAACCGGCCGCAGCACCGAACCGCGTCGAATACTGACGTCGGTTTCCATCATGCACCCGCGGACGTATGCGCCGAGTCGAAGGGGCGTGGGCCCGCCGACTTCGAACGGCCAGATCGGCGCGAGCGAGGCGGCGGTCCGCCTCGCGCAGCAACACACAGTCAAAGCCGTTAGGAGGCGGGCTCACGTCCCTTCGGATCGGCCTCGCTGCGTCTGGTCCGACGGTACGTCAGCGCGCTCGAAATCGGGAGTGCGACATATCGCACCAAGCCGCGTCGCGCGTGGCGCCGGCGTCCATCAAGCGCCCGCAGACGCTCGCGCCGAGTCGAAGGGGCGTGGGCCCGCCGACTTCGAACGGCCAGACCGGCGCGA
>CAZKHE010000010.1:0-58027 GCA_964552535.1 uncultured Enterobacteriaceae bacterium
TCACGCCGCCGGTGGGATCCATCGCGATGGTCACCGAGGCGTTCGCGCCCGACTTGGGCTCGGCCTTGCCGCGCTGCTCCGCGGTCTGCGCGAGGCCGACGTACGCCATGTTCGAGCCCGAAGGCTCCACGCCGACCGCGACGCCGATGCCGAAGCGCTTGCCCGTACGCCGCGCCTCGTCGCGGCGGGCGAGCAGGGCCGGGTAGTCGGCGATGCGCAGGAGCTCGTCGACGCAGCGGTCGTAGTCGCCGGAGTCGAGCACCGAGCCCGCGGGGCAGTGATACGGGAACTCGTCGCGGCGGACAAGGTTGCGCCGGCGCAGCTCGAACGGGTCGAGCCCGAGTCCGCGCGCGGCGATGTCCATGATGCGTTCGAGCGCGAAGTAGAACTGCGGCCCGCCGTAGCCGCGGTTGAGGCCGGCCGGCATGCGGTTGGTCACCGCGAGCGTGTTGTCCACGGCGATGTGCTGCACGCGATACGCGCCGTTGGAGGTCGAGTGCATGCGGTACACCGAGGCCGGCTCCGGCGCGCGGATGTACGCGCCGAGGTTCACCACGTTGCGGTAGCGCACGGCCAGCAGCTCGCCGTCGGCGCTGAACGCGGCTTCGACGTCGCCGAGGCGGTCGGTCGCGCTGGACGAGGCCATCAGGTGCTCGAGGCGGTCCTCGGTCCACTTCACCGGGGTGCGCAGCACGCGCGACACCGCGGCCATCAGCACCATGTACGCGTACACCGCCTGCTTGAGGCCGAAGCTCCCGCCCGAATCCGGCGGCGTGATGACGCGCAGGCGGTTGCCGGGCACGTTGAGCGCGGCGGCCATCAGCGGCTGCAGCACGAACGGGCCCTGGAAGTTCGCCCAGAGCGTGTAGCGGTCGGGGCTCGGCTCGTAGTGCGCGATCACGCCGTAGGTCTCCATCGGCGTCGCGGTCGAGCGCGGATAGCGATACGCGAACCCGAAGGCATGCGCCGCGGCGGCGAACGCGCCGTCCGGATCGCCATAGGTGAACGTGCGCTGCTGCGCGACGTTCGTGCCGGCCTCCTCGAACAGCAGCGGCGCGTCGGGACGCAACGCGTCCTCGAGCCACGCGACCCCCGGGAGCGGCTCGTAGTCCACCTCGACGAGCTCGAGCGCATCCTCGGCGACGTAGCGGTTCTCCGCGACCACGACCGCGACCGGCTCGCCGGCGTAGCGCGCCTTCGTCGTCGCGCACACCTGGTAGCGCATGCGCGAGCGAACGACGCTCGGGATGACGCCGGCCACCGCGCCGACCTGTGCGCCGGTCACCACCCCGATCACGCCCGGCAGCCGCTCGGCGGCGGAGGTGTCGATGCCGCGGATGCGCGCATGCGGATGGGGCGAGCGCAGGATCGCGGCATGGCCCAGGCCCGCCACCGGGGCGAGGTCGTCCATGTAGCGGCCCCGTCCGGTGAGGAGGCGCTCGTCCTCCTTGCGCTCGACGCTCGCGCCGATCCAGCCTCGCGCTTCGCTCATTCCTGCAGGATCCGGCGCCAGTCGGGCGCCGCCGGGTCGACCTCGCGCGCGAGGTCGACCTCCGCCTCGCCGGGAATGCGCACGCGGGTGAAGACGTGGCCCTCGTACGCGACGGGCTTCGTGGCGTCCAGTCCCATCTTGGCGCTGATGCCCTGGTTCTCCGCGCCGGGCGGCGCATACACCGTGGTGGAGGGATCGAGTATCGAGCCCTGCGCGCCGGAGACCACCACGAGGTCGCGATCGGCCTGGAAGCGTGTCGCCACCGCCCACTCCACCTCGGCCGGATCGTGCACGTTCACGTCCTCGTCCACCACGATCACCTGCTTGATGTCGTAGTGCGCGCCGAACGCGCCGAGGATCACGTTCTTCGGCTCGCCCTCGCGCTTCTTGCGCAGCTTCACGTGGAGGTGATAGCGGCACACGCCGCCCACGGCAAG
This sequence comes from uncultured Enterobacteriaceae bacterium, assembly GCA_964552535.1. Classification (GTDB taxonomy): domain Bacteria; phylum Pseudomonadota; class Gammaproteobacteria; order Burkholderiales; family SG8-39; genus CAZKHE01. The sequence goes on from CAZKHE010000010.1 coordinate 1,930, forward strand.
ATGCACGTCGAGCACGCCGGGGAAGGAGCGCTGCAGGTGCGAGAGGATGGTCGCCTCGCGCGGGATGGCGCCGAGCAGGAGGTGCTCCATCTCGGCGGGGATGATGGTGTGGAAGATCGGCTCGCGGCGGTGCGTGACGCGGTCGATCGCGATCACCTCGCGCGCCTCCTGCGCGCTGTAGTACTTCGGGAACTCGCCGAAGGGTCCTTCCAGCTCGCGCACGCCGGGCAGGATGCGGCCCTCGATGACGATCTCGGCGTCGGCCGGCACGCGCACGTCGTTCGTCAGGCACTTCGCCACCGGAAGGGGCGCACCGTGCAGCGCGCCGGCGATCTCGAGCTCGTCGTGGTCGATCGGCGAGATCGCCTGCGAGGCGAGCAGCGTGAGCGGATCGACGCCGATCACCACCGCGACCGGCAGTGCCTCGCCCGCCGCCTCAGCCGCCTGGTAGAAGCTGTGCAGATGCCGCGGCAGCATCAGGATCGCCATGCGATCGGCGGCGTGCACCTGGATGCGGTTGATGGAGACGTTCTGGACGCCGGTCTGCGGATTGCGCGCGATGACGAGGCCCGCGGTGATGTAGGCGCCGTTGTCGTGCTCGCTGTGCGTGGGAATCGGCAGGAGCGCGCGGACGTCGATGTCCCGCTCGTGCACCACCTCCTGGCAGCGTGCCTCGCCGGGCGCGACCTCGCGCCAGGGAAGCGGGCGCTCGGCGGCCTTGCGGTAGGCGGCAAGCAGGTCAGCCTCGGCGACACCCATCGCCTCGGCAATCCAGGCGCGCCGCGACATGAAGCCGGAGACGATCGGCACGGCGTGCCCGCCCGGTTGCGGGAAGAACGTGGCCTGCCGGCCGTCGAGGCGCTTCGCGATCGCCGCGAGCGTGTGCTCGAGCGGCACGCCGGGACGGATCGTGGCGATGCGGTCGGAGTCGGCCAGCGTACGCAGCCAACGCCGCAGCGTGAGGGGCGGCCCGGCAGTGCTCATGTCGGCGCGAGCCCCAGCGTCGCGCGGAAGCGGTTCTTGAGCTGCACGCCGTCGCGCATCGGCAGCGCGCGCGCCAGGTTCTCCGCCTGCACGCGCACCTGGGCGAGGCCGCACCCGTCGCGCGCGGCGATGCGGTGCGCGAGCGAGGGCACCGCGTCCATCGCCGTCACGTCCTCGGCCCAATCCAGGCCGCAGGCGAGCGCGGTCTTGACGAGGCTCACCCCGTGGCCGGTGTGGCTCTTCTGCATGCCCGTCTCGCCGAAGTGCCCGTTGTCGAGCACGACCACGGAGAGGTTGCGCGGCCGCTGCACGCCGAGGGTCGCCAGCGCGCCGAGGCCCATGAGCTGCTCGCCGTCGCCGGTCAGCACGAGCACCGAGCGCGCGGGCTGGGCGAGCGCGAGCCCGAGACCCATGGCCGCCGCGCCGCCCATCGCACCCCAGAGATAGTAGGTCGCGTCGCGATCACCCGCGGCGAACGCGTCGTAGGCGGGCGAGCCGAGCCCGGCAATGATGAGCGCCTCCGGGCAGGCGCCGAGCAGCGCCGCGACGAACGCGCGGCGATCGACGGTCGCGCTCACTGGACGATCCTCGCGCGTGCAGCGCGCTCGGGATGAGCGCCTTGGGGCGGCCCGGCGTCGCTCATCGCGCCTCCCCGGACTTGGCGTCCCACTGCTTGCGGCCGATGAGCCGCTGCGAGAGCAGCACCGCCACCGCCTCGCCGCCCTCGAACGCGGCATCGAGGCCCGCGGCCACGGTCTCTGCCGCTTCTTCCGGGCGATCCACGCGCAGGACGCTCAAGCCCATCTCGCGCAGCACCGCGGGCGTCGCCTTCCCCATCGGCACCTGCCAGCCGTTGAACTCGGCCCATTCGCCGCGCATGGTGACGAGCGTGAGGAAGGGGAACCGCCCGTTCGCCACGAGGGAGAACATGTTGACGCAGTTGCCGACGCCGGAGGACTGCATGAGCAGGGCCGCGCGCTCGCCGCCGAGCCACGCGCCGCACGCGACCGCGACGCCCTCCTCCTCGGTGGTGAGCACGATGCCGCGCATGTCCGGATCGGCGTGGACGCGGCGGATGACGTGCGCGTGGCCGGCGTCGGGCACGTAGGGCACCTGCCGGATGCCGCCGCGCTTCAGTACGGCGAAGACCTCTTCCTGCCAGGGGGCAGGGGCTGCTGCGTTCATGGATCCCGCTTCGTTCTCGGCTAGTCGGTGGCCTTGAAGCCCGTCGACTTCACGAGCTTGGCCCAGCGCTCCGTGCCTTCCTTGATGCTCGCCTGGAGCTCCGGCCCGGTCTGCGCGGGGACGTCGAACCCGGCCTCCTCGAGCTTCGCGCGCACGTTGGCGTCGGCGTGGGCCTTCTTCGCCACGTCGACGAGCTTCGCGAGCACGTCGGCGGGCGTCTGCGAGGGCGCGACGATCCCGAACCAGGTCGTCGCGGTGAACTCCTTCAGGCCGAGCTCGGCCATGGTCGGCGTGTCCGGGAGCTGGCGCCAGCGCGTCGCGCTGGTCACCACGATGGGCACGAGCTTGCCCGACTTGATGTGCGGCAGGCCGGTCTGGATCTGCGAGAAGCCGAGCGGCACGTGGCCGCCGACGAGGTTCTGCACCTGCGGGCCCGAGCCGCGGAAGGTGACGTGCGTCATGTCGAGGCCGTAGCGCTCGTTGAGCTGGTGGCCGAGGAAGTGCGACGACGTGCCGGGGCTGAACGAGCCGTACGACACCTTGCCCGGGTTCGCCTTCACCCACGCCACCACTTCCGGCAGCGTCTTCGCGGGCACGCTCGGGTGCACCACCAGCACCACCGGCGACTCGGCGCCTTTGATCACGCCGACGAAGTCGGACTGCTTCCAGCGCAGGTCGCTGTAGGCGCTGGGGTTGATCTCGATCTGCGACTGCGCCGGCACCCACAGCGTGTGCCCGTCCGCGGCGGACTTGGCCACGTACTCGGCGGCGACGTTGCCGTTCGCGCCGGTGCGGTTCTCGACGATCACCTGCTGCCCGAGCAGCCGGCTCATCGGCTCGGCTACGAGGCGCGCGTAGACGTCCGGTGCGGACCCCGGCGCACTGCCCACCACGAGGGTGACCGTCTTCGTGGGCCAGTTCTGCGCGCTCGCCGCGCCGGCCAGCCCGAGCATCGCGCACGCCATCAGGGCCGTACGCAGGAACGTCTTCGACATCGCCTCCTCCATTTATCCAGCCGCGTGTCTCCCGCGGAGCGGGCCACTATCGCGGCCGATGGGGGGGCTGTCAAGGCGCAGTGCACGAACAATCCCGCGGACGGGCCGCTCCCCGCCAGGGAAAACCCGGTGCCCGGGCCGCGCGTCCGATCAGCCGAAGCGTTGCGTGACGAAGGTCCCGCCCTTCATGACGGACAGGCGATTGCGGTCCTGGAGCACGGCAATGTCGCGCAGGGGATCGCCTTCCACCACCACGAGGTCGGCGAGCTTGCCTTTCTCGAGCGTGCCGATGCGGTCGGCCATGCGCATCAGCTCGGCGCCGTTGCGCGTCGCGCAGGTGATCGCCTCCAGCGGGGTGAAGCCGATCACGTCCACGAAGACCTGGATGTCCTTCGCGTACTCGCCGTGGGGATTCCAGGCGAAGCCGAAATCGCCGCCGGGCACCATGCGGATGCCCATCGCCCGGGCGCGGTGGTAGGTCTGCTTGGCGCTCTCGATCTCCTCGAGCAGGCCGGCGGGACCCCAGATCGCCTCGGTGATGCCGAACTTCGGCCCGTTCTCGATGATGGAATAGAGATAGCGCAGGCCCGGCACCAGCGTCATCCCGCCGTCGCGGATGCGCTTCAGTGCGTCGTCGCTCGCGTAGGTCGCGTGCTCGATCGAGTCCACGCCGGCGCGCGCAGCCACGTCGCTCGACCGCTCGCCGCGTACGTGGGCCGCGACGATGCGGTTGCGCATGCGCGCCTCGTCCACGATCGCGTCCACCTCGGCCTGGGTGTACGTGCAGTCGGCGATCGGGGTGTGCGGCAGCAGCGCGTCGCCGCCGATGTAGCACTTGATCACGTCGGCGCCGTCCTTGACGCACCGGCGCACGGCGGCGCGGCACGCTTCGACCCCGTCGGCGATCAGCGCCAGGCCTTCCATGCCGAGCTTGAGGTACGACGGATTCCAGTCCGCCATGCCGCCGGTGGCGCAGATGTCGCGCCCCGCCGCGAGCAGGCGCGGGCCGGGGAACATGCCCTCGTTGATCGCGCGCTTCAGCGCCACGTCCACCGCGTGCACCGAGCCGGCCGACCGCGCCGCGGTGTAGCCGCAATGCAGCGCCTGCTCGGCGATCTTGGCCGAAGCGAGCGTGGTGTATTCGGGCTGGCAATTGAGATCGAGGTCGGCGATCACCTTCACGTTGTTGTACGAGAGGTGGATGTGCCCCTCGATGAGGCCCGGGATCACCGTGCGCCCGGAGAGGTCGATGGTGCGCACGTCCGGTCCGCTCGGGCGGTCGCCGGGCGGCAGCGGGCCGGCGTGCAGCAGGGTCTCGCCCTCGATGACCAGGCAGGCCTCGTCGCGGGGCGGGGCGCCGGTGCCGTCGATCAGGCGGGCGTTCTTCAGGAGGAGTCGCATGGCGGGGTCTCCATCAGGGGAGGTCTGCGAGCGGGGTCATTGCGGGCGTCCGGGCACCTGGGTGCGGATGCGATAGACCGACGTGGACGCGGTGATGTACAGGCTGCGGTAGTCCGCATCCCCCCAGCAGAAGTTCGACGTGTACTCCGGCACCCGGATCACGCCGAGGCAGCGCGCCGATGCGTCGAAGACGTGGATGCCTCCCGGACCGCAGCAATAAAGGTTCCCGGCGCTGTCCAGCTTCATGCCGTCGGGCGCGCCGTCGCCCTCCCCGGTGGTCTCCGCCCACACCCGGGAATGGGCGAGCGTGCCGTCGGCCCGCACGTCGAACACGCGGATGTGCTGCCGGTCGGTGTCGTTCACGAAGAGCTGCCGCTCGTCGGCGGAGAAGCAGAGGCCGTTGGGCTGGCCGAAGTCGTCGGCGAGCAGCGTGAGCGCGCCCGTCTCCGGATCCAGCCGGTACACGCCGCGGAAGGCGAGCTCCGGCTCGCGCGGCCGCCCGTAGTACTCGGCGCGGCCGTACGTCGGGTCGCTGAAATAGATCGTGCCGTCCGACTTCACCACCAGGTCGTTCGGACTGTTCAGCTCCTTGTCGCCGTGATGCGTCGCCAGCACCGTGATCCGGCCGTCGGCCTCGGTGCGGGTGAGCGCGCTGGAGGCGTGCTCGCAGACGAGCAGGCGCCCCTGCCGGTCCCACGCGAGGCCGTTCGACTGGTTGCACGGCTTGCGGAAGGTGCTCACGCCGTCCTTCGCGCTCCAGCGCCGCAGGTGATCGCCCGGCATGTCGCTGAACAGCAGGTACTGGCCGGCGGCGTGCCACAGGGGCCCCTCGGTGAAGAGGCAGCCGGAGGCGATGCGCTCGAACGTCACTGCCGCGCCGACGACGTCGCGCAGGCGCGGGTCGCGGATGTCGAGCGTCATGGCTAGTCCTTCTTCATGCGGCTGACGCGCGTCGGTCCGACGTACCAGTCGTCCGCCTTCACGTCCTCGAACACCACCCAGATGTAGTCGCGCGGGAGCTGGGCAACCTCGGAGATGGCGTCGGTGACGCGTCGGGCGATCTCGTCCTTGCGCTCGGCCGAATGGCCTTCGAGGATGCGGATGTTCACGAACGGCATGGTCAGGTCCTCCTGGGGTTGACGTCGGTCATAGCGCGAGCAGCGAGTGGCGCAGCGCCTCGTCCTCGCGCAGCTGCTGCGCCGGCCCGGCGAAGCGCACGCTGCCCTTCTCGAGCACGTACACCCGGTCCGCCAGGGCCAGCGAGAACGCGACGCCCTGCTCGGCGAGCAGGATCGTCAAGCCCTCGTCCTTCAGTTTTCGCACCTGCGCCAGCAGGTGTTCGACGACCAGCGGCGCGAGGCCTTCCGAGGGCTCGTCGAGCAGCAGCAGCTCGGGATTGCCCATCAGCGTGCGCGCGATGGTCAGCATCTGCTGCTCGCCGCCCGACAGGTTGCCGCCGGCGCGGTCGGCGAGCTCGCGCAGCTTGGGGAAGAGCTCGTACACCGCCTCCAGCGTCCAGCGTCCGGGGTGGCCGGCGGCACGCTGCGCGACGTCGAGGTTCTCCCACACGCTGAGCTCGGCGAAGATGCGCCGGTCCTCGGGCACGAAGCCCACGCCGGCCCGCGCCGCGCGGTGCGGTGCCCAGCCGGTCACCGGCGCACCCTTCCAGCGCACCTCGCCGGAGGAGGGCGACGTGAGCCCCATCACCGCGCGCATCGTGGTGCTCTTGCCCACGCCGTTGCGGCCGAGCAGGCACACGCATTCGCCGCGGCGGACTTCCAGCGACACGCCGAACAGCACGCGGGAGAGGCCATAGGCGGCGTGCAGGTCGCGCACCTCCAGCAGCGGAGCGCCCTGCGAAGCCCCGGCGCCGCTCACGCGTGTTCCCCGAGGTAGATGCGGCGCACGTCCGGATCACGGCGGACCTCGTCGGGCCTGCCCTGCGCGATCAGCCGCCCCTGGTGGAGCACGCCGATGCGCTGCGCGATCTGGAACACCACGTCCATGTCGTGCTCGGTGAAGAGCAGCGACAGGCCGCGCGCGGCGGCAATGCGCTCGATGAGCGCGATGGCGTCGCGGGTCTCCTTCGCCGACATGCCGGCGGTCGGCTCGTCGAGCAGCAGGAGCTTCGGCTCGCTCGCCAGCGCGATGCCGAGCTCGATCTGCTTCTGCGCGCCGTACGAGAGCTGGCCGCTGGTCTCCTCCGCGAGCGGCGCGAGCCCGATGGAGTGGAGCAGCGCGAAGGTCTCCTCGCGGAACATCTCGGCCGAGCGTCCCCAGAGGCGGCTGCCGAAACCGCGATGCGCGATCACCGCCGCCTGCACGTTCTCGAACACCGTGAGCTTGGGGAAGATGTTGATCCGCTGGAACGATCGCCCCATGCCGAGCCGGACGATGTCGTGCGGCGGGGCGCCGGTGATCGTCCGCCCCTCGAACGCGACGTCGCCCTCGTCCGGCCGCAGGTGCCCGGTGACGAGGTTGAAGAAGGTGGACTTGCCCGCCCCATTGGGGCCGATGATCGCGACGATCTCGCCGCGCGCGACGGACAGGCTGACCCCGCCCACCGCGGTGAAGCCGCCGAACCGCTTCACGACGTTGCGCACCTCAAGCACCGGCGCGCCTCCGCAGGCGCCGCCATCCCGCCTCCAGGGCGCCCGCGATGCCGCCGGGGAAGGCGAAGAGCAGCACGATGAGGATCACGCCGAGCACGAACGGCCAGTACTGCGTGACCGCGGTGATCTGCTGGTGCAGCCAGAGGAGCGCCGCGGCGCCGACCGCCGGCCCCCAGAAGTGCCCCATGCCGCCGAGGATCACCATGATCAGTACCTCGGCCGATTTCGACCAGTAGGCGAAGTCCGGGAACACGCCGCGATTGAAGATGCCGAAGAGTGCACCGGCCACGCCGGCGAACATCCCCGCGATGACGAACGCCGCGAGCTCGTAGCGGCGGACGTTGATGCCGATGAACGCGGCGCGCTCGGGGTTCTCGCGGATCACGGTCAGCATGCGGCCGAACGGGGAGCGCACGATCATGCGCAGGAGCGCGAAGCACACCGCCACCACGGCGAGCGCGACGAGGTAGTACTTCTCCCCGACGCGCAGTCCGGCGAGGAAGGGCAGGGCGTCCATCCACGCCATGTCGGGGTAGGGGACGCTCGGCATGCCCTGCTCGCCGCCGGTGACGGCGTTCCACTTGAGGCAGATCGCCCACACGATCTGTGCGAAGGCGAGCGTCAGCATGGCGAAATAGATGCGCGTCAGCCGGACGCAGAAGAAGCCGAACACGGCCGCGAACGCGCCCGCCAGGACTGGCGCCGCGGCGAGTCCGACCAGGAACGGCATGCCGTGGGTCTTGGTGAGGATCGCGCACGCATAGGCGCCGATGCCGAAGTACGCCGCGTGGCCGAACGAGACCAGGCCGCTGTAGCCGAGCAGCAGGTTCAGGCTGGTCGCGAACAGCGCGAGGATCACGATGTCGGTGGCGAGGAAGGTGTAGAAGCGCGAGCCGAGCCACGGGATCCACACGATCACGAGGAAGACGATCAGCACCCACGGAATGCGCTTCGCGCTCACTTCAGGGGCCTCCCCAGCAGCCCCCACGGGCGCAGGATCAGCACCGCGGCCATGAGCACGAACGCGGCGAAGATCGAGAACCGCGGAAAGACCAGGATGCCGAAGGCGAGCACCTGCCCGAAGATCAGCGCGCCGAGGAACGTGCCCCAGAACGACCCGAGGCCGCCGATGACCACCACGATGAAGGCCTCGACGATGATCTCGACGTCCATGCCCGGCACGATTGAGCGCACCGGGGTGACCAGCGCGCCGCCGAGGCCCGCGAAGAACGAGCCGAGCGCGAACATGCCGGTGTAGAGCCAGCTCGTGTTCGCGCCCAGCGCGGACAGCATTTCGCGGTCGAGCGCCGCGGCGCGGATCATGCGGCCGGCGGAGGTGCGGTTGAGCACGAGCCAGAACCCGACCGCGATGAGCGGCCCGAGCGCCATGATGAACACGCTGTAGTAGGGGATCTGCACGCCCAGCACCGTGAACGCGCCGTCGAGGCTGGGCGGGCGCGGCACGGACAACTGCTGCGTGCCCCAGGTGTACCGCGCCACGTCGGCGAGGATCAGCACCAGCGCGTACGTGAAGAGGAGCTGGTACAGCTCCTCGCGCGCGTACAGGTGGCGCAGCAGCAGGCGCTCGATCACCGCGCCGAGCACGGCGACGGCGAGCGCCGCCCCGAGCACGGCGAGCCAGAAGCTCTCCGTGCGCGGGCCGAGCCACTGCACCAGCTGCCAGGCCGTGTAGGCGCCGAGCATGTAGAACGAGCCGTGGGCGAAGTTGAGCACCCGCAGCACGCCGAAGATCAGCGACAGCCCCGACGCGATCAGGAACAGGAACATCGCCGTCGTGAGCCCGCTCACGAACTGACCGAACAGGAAGGACGGCTCGGCCATCGCTAGACCGCGCCGTCGCGGACGCGCTCGCCGATGCGTGCGGCGGCGGCCGAGAGCGCCCGCACCCACTCGCCGACGCGGGCCGCGCGGTAGCGGCTCTTCGGCATGGCGATGCTCACCGCCGCCACCGTGCGGCCGGACGCATTGCGGATCGGGACGCCGATGCAGCACAGGTCCGCGGCGAGTTCCTCCTCGTCGGTCGCGTAGCCCAGGCGCCGCGCCGCCTCGACCGCCTTCAGCACGTCCGCCTTGCGCGTCAGCGTGCGCGGCGTGCGGCGCTCGAACGTGCGCGCGGCGAAGAAGGCCTGCAGCGCGTCGGCGGCGAGCCCGGCGAGCAGCACCTTGCCGAGCGCGGTGCAGTGCGCGGGGTCGCGGCGGCCGGCGCCGAGGGAGACGCTCACCGCCTGGTTGCCGCTCGCGCTCGCGAGCTCGATCACCTCGCCGTCGCGGTACACGCCGAGGTGGACCGTCTCGCCGAACCCGTCGCGCAGCGCCTCGATCTCGGGACGCGCGATGTCGACCAGGCTTTCGCCGGCGTAGGCGTTGCCCAGCGCGAAGAGCTGCGGGCCGAGCGCGAAGTGGCGCAGCGTCCCGTGCTGCACCACGTAGCCGCGCGCCGCGAGCGTCCGCAGCAGGCGATGGGTGGTGCTGACGTGGAAGCCGACCGCACGCGCAACCTCGGAGGCGCCGACCGGGCGCCGCGTCGCCGCGAGGTACTCGAGGATGTCGAGTACCTTCGCGACGCTCTTGATGCCGTTGCCCGCAGCGGCCGGACGCGCTGTCGTCCGGGCCATCGGGGCGCGCTCAGTCCATGAACGGCAGCGGGTCCACGTACTGGATCTGGGTCATGACGGCGAAGGGCAGCTTCGCGTCCTTCTGCATCTTGCCCCAGAACTGGCCGCGGTTGGCGTTGTGGTCCTTCGCGCGGATCGTCTGCTTGCCGAGCGGCGAATCCCACGAGAGGCCGCGCAGGGCCGCGGACACCTTGTCCGCGTCGGTGCTGTTCGCCTTGCGGATCCCCTCCACCAGCGCCTGCATCGCCATGTAGCCCACCAGCGGCCAGGACGAGGGCGTCTCCTCCTTCGTGTACGCCTTGATCCGGGCGATGTAGTCCTTGTGCGACTGCGGGCCGTTGTCCCAGTTGAAGACGTCGTAGGAATTGGCCCAGATCCCGAACGGATAGTCCTGCCCCATGGACTTGGCCGATTCGATCGACCCGGCCTCGCCGGCGCCGACGAAGTTGTACTTCAGCGCGTCGAAATAGCCGAGCGGCTTCGCCTGCTTCGCGAAGGTGACGAACCCGCCGCCCCACAGCGACGAGAACACCGCGTCGGGCTTCTTCGCCATCTGCGCGTTGATGAACGGGGTGTACTCCTGCTCGCCGAGCTTCGGCCACTGCTGGTCCACGATCTCGACGTCGGGGCGCAGCTTGCGGAGGTGCTCGACGAAGGCCTTGGTCACGTCCTGTCCGTAGGCGTAGTCGTAGCCGATGGTGCCGACGCGCTTGACGTCCTTCCACTTCGCCATCACCTCGGCGGCGCTGCGGCCCTCGGTGGTCGTGGTCGCCGCGGTGCGGAAGACGTACGGGTGGAGGTTCGCAGCCGCGGTGAGCTGGTCGGTCTTGGTGATCGGGGCGATGAAGACGACCTTGTTCTCCTTGGCGATCGGCGAGACCGCCGGGCCTTCCGCGGAGGTCAGCGTGCCCACGAGGAAGTCCACGTTCTCCTTGAGGATCAGCTCGCGCGACACGCGCACCGCCTCGTCGGCGTTGCCCTTGGTGTCGCGCACCACGAGCTGCAGCTTCTTCCCGGCGACGCCGCCCTTGGCGTTCACCTCGTCCACGAGCATCTGCGCGCCCTTGACCGTCGGCTCGCCGAAGAGCGCGCCGGGGCCGGAGAGGATCATGGGAAAGCCGACCTTGATGGTGCCCTGGGCGGCGGCGCCGCCGGGAAGGCCGAGCGCGAGCGCGGCCGATGCGGCGAGCGCCGCGGCGAAACGTCCAGACATTGCGATCTCCTTTGGTGAAGTCCCGGCTCGCGCCGTGTACCCGGCGCTTTGCACATTACGCAATAGCTTGCTGCACGTTGCAAAGTCACTATCCGCGCCCCCATCGGCGGTGTCAAGGCGCGGCGCGGCAGCATCCGCGTATGCAATACTCCCGAGCGGGATAAGGCCAATACCAACAAGGGGATCCGTCCGTGCTCGGCTTTCTCCGCCCGGCGCCCGACAGCCGTCTCGAGGAGCTGCGGGCGCTGGCGCTGTTCACCAATCTCTCCGCGCGGGAGCTGAAGATCGTGCAGGGGGTGCTGCACGAGCGCGAGTACCTCGCGGGCGAGATCGTGTTCGACGAGGGCGAGGCGGGCAACGCCCTCTACATCGTGCGCACCGGCCGCATCCTCATCTGCCGCCAGGCGCATCCGGAGCAGCCCATCGCCGAACACGGCGCGGGCAGCTTCTTCGGGGAGCTCGCGCTGCTCGACAGCGCGCCGCGCGCGGCCCAGGCGCGGGCGCTGGAGCCGAGCCGGCTCGCGGTGCTCTTCGGCAGCGACTTCCTCGCGCTGCTGGAGACCGAGTCGCGGCTCGCCAATCACATCCTGCTGCCGCTCGCGCGCCATCTCGGCCGGCGTCTGCGCAGCTCGATCACGGCGCCCGGCGCCGATCCGCACCCGTGACCGGGCAGCCGGCACTGCGCCACGGGCCGGGCCCGCTCGCGTGGCTCGGGATCGTCGCGGCCACGTGCCTGCTGCTGCTCGCGCTGAACCACATCCTGTGGCTCGTGGTGCCGGCGTTGATGGCCCTGGTGCTCTCCTATGCGTTGTATCCGCCGATGCAGCGGCTGATGTACGCGGGCATGACGCGGCAGCGCGCCGCCGCCGTGGTGACCGTGGTGTTCCTGGCGGTGCTCGTCGCGGGCACGCTCGCCTTCATGTCGTGGGCCGGCGCGCGCGCCGAAGACTGGCAGGCGGGCGTCGAGCGCTACCTGCAGGGGGGCGCACTGCTGCTCGAGCGCAGCCTGGCGGCCGCCGAGGCGCGCTGGCCGCTGCTCGCGCGCGCGCAGGTCGCGGAGAGCGTCACGGTGTGGCTGAACGAGTTCTCGGCGACGGTGGTCGAGCGTCACGTGCAGCCGCTGCTGGTCTCGCTCATCGCGTGGCTGCCCGCCGCGGCGCTCGGACCGTTCTTCGCGTTCTTCATCCTGCGCGACGGCAGGCGTTTCCACGGCTTCATCGCGCGCGCGGTGCCGAACGCATACTTCGAGAAGACGCTCGCCCTGCTGCACGACATGCACCGCACCGGCCGCGCGTACTTCACCGGGCTCGTGAAGCTCGCGCTGCTCGACACGCTCGCGCTCGGCGCGGGGCTCTGGCTCCTCGGCCTGCCGGGCGCATGGGTGCTCGCGCTCATCGCCGCCGTGCTGGCCTGGGTGCCCTACATCGGCTCGATCGCCGGCTGCCTGCTGGTGGTGCTGGTCGCCGCCACCGATTTCCCGCACGATCCCGGAATGGCCTACTGGTCGGTGGGGCTGTTCCTGCTGGTGCGCGCCCTGGACGATTTCGTGTTCCTGCCGGCCACGGTGGGCCGCAGCCTCAACCTGCATCCGCTCGTGAGCGTGCTGATGTTGTTCGTCGGCGGCGCCATGGCCGGGGTGCCGGGCCTGGCGCTGGTGCTGCCGATCCTCGGCGTGGCAACGGTGGTCGGGGCGGCGCTGTCCGAGATCGTCACCGACGGGCGGCTGCGGGCCCGGCACGTGCATGCGATGAGGCTGCGCGCCGAGCAGGCCGCTGCCGACCTCGCCTGACGGCGGGATCGAAAAGCGGCGGCGGCAGTCGAACGGAGATCGCGCCCTCGCGGCGCGGCCACGATGGAGGAGACCGCATGAACCCGGAGGAGAAGCAGCTGCTCGGTCGGTTTCTCGACCAGCTCGTCGAGGTCCCGCAGATCCCGAAGGACCGCGAGGCGGCGGCGATGATCGAGGCCGCATTCGAGCGGCAGCCGAACGCGGCGTACCTCGTGGTGCAGCGCGCGCTGCTGCTGCAGGAGGCGCTCGAGACGTCGCAGGCCGAAGTGGCCCGCCTGCGAGCCGAAGCGCCGCCACCCCGGCAGCAGGCGGCGTCGAGCTTCCTCGGCGCCGATGCCTGGGGCCGGCGCGCCGAGCCGCGGCTGGCAGCGTCGCGCCCGGTCCCGCGCGCGGGCGCCGGCATGGGCAGCCTGCTCGGCCAGGCGGCGGCGGTCGCGGCGGGCGTCGCCGGCGGCGCGTTCCTGTTCCAGGGGATCAACGAGCTGTTCGGGACCGATGCCCCGGGGGCCCCGGCAGCGGGCGATGCGCACCAGCTCACCGACAGCAGCTGGGGCGACGCGGGGCCCGACATGGACGCGGGCTTCGACGCCGGCGATTTCCTCGCCTGACCCCCGCCCCGCGCGGCCGGCCGGCGCCTTTGGAACTTACGTCGCAGACCGCCGGCCGCCCGGCCCGATAGCCTTCTCCTCGCGGCGCCAAGAGACCCGGCCACCGGGCGGCGCCTCACCCCATGCGAGGAGGAGTCGAGCGATGAAGCAGTCCCCGTTCACGGTGCGTCCGGCCGACCTCGGCCGGCGCGACTTCCTGCGTCTGTCGGCGGCGGTCGCGGCCGCGGGTGCAACCGGTGCGCCGCGGTCCGTGCGCGCCGCGATCAAGACCCGGGCCGAGATCGTCATCGTCGGGGGCGGGGCGGCCGGCCTCACCGCGGCGAGCAAGCTCGCGGGCCTGCTCGACGGCGCGAAGATCACCATCGTGGATCCGCGGCGCGAGCACTGGTACCAGCCGGGCTTCACGCTGGTCGCCAACGGCGTGTACCAGACGGGCGACGTGGTGCGCCAGACCGGCGACTACGTGGCCTCCGGCGTGGCGTGGGTGCCGGAAGCGGTCGCGGAGATCGATCCCGATGCGAACACGGTGACCACCATCGGCGGCAAGCGCCTGCGCTACGACTTCCTCGTGGTCGCGCTCGGCTGCGAGCTGAACTTCGACGGCATCGACGGCTTCGAGCCGAAGCTGGTCGGCACCAACGGCATCGGCTGCACCTATGCCGGACCGGAGGGCGCGGCCGCCACGTTCCGCGCCTCGCAGGCGTTCGTCGAGAACGGGGGCGTCGGGCTCTTCACGAAGCCCGGCACGCCGATGAAATGCGCGGGTGCCCCGATCAAGGCGGCCTTCCTCGCCGCCTCGCGCATGGTCAACGCGGGCACGCGCGGCAAGGGCGAGGTGACCTATCTCGCCGACAACGACAAGCTGTTCGCGCAGCCGGAGACGGCCGCGCTCATCAAGCAGCACTTCGACGCGAAGAAGATCGGCTACGACTACGGCCACATCCTCACCGCGATCGAGCCCGGCCGGCGCGAGGCGATCTTCCGCACGCCGAAGGGCGAGGTCACCCGGAAGTACGACTACATCCACGTGGTGCCGCCGATGCGCGCGGTGGCCGTGGTGCGGGAGAGCAAGCTCGCCTGGAAGGAGGGCGCGCTCGCCGGCGGCGGCTGGATGGAAGTGGACAAGCGCACGCTCCAGCACCGGCGCTACCCCAACGTCTTCGGGGTGGGAGACACCAACGGCACGCCGGCCGGCAAGACCGCGGCGACGGTGAAGAAGAGCGCCCCCATCGCGATGCACAACCTCGCGTCCGTGATCGACGGCAAGACGCCGACGGAGACGTTCGACGGGTACACCTCGTGCCCGCTGATCACCGAGATCGGCAACGCCGCGCTCATCGAGTTCAACGACGACTTCAAGCTCACGCCGACGCTGCCGCTGGTCGATCCGCTGTCGTCCAACTGGTTCGCGTGGTCGATCAAGCTCTACATGCTGCGGCCGCTGTACCTGCAGATGCTGCACGGGCGGGTGCCCGCCTGACGCCGGGCGCGGCGCCTACGGATCGCCGCTGCCCCCGGTCGCGGCGTAGACCTGCCCCGTCGCGTAGCTCGACTCCGGCGATGCCAGCAGCACGTAGATGGAGGCCCGTTCCGCCGGCTGGCCGGGACGCCCCATCGGCGTGGCCGCGCCGAAAGTCGGAATCTTCTCCGGCGGCTGCCCGCCGCTCGGCTGCAGTGGCGTCCAGAACGGACCCGGGGCCACGGCGTTCACGCGGATGCCCCGGTCGGCGACCTGCTTGGCAAGGCAACGCGTGAACAGCTGGATGGCGGCCTTCGTGGCGGTGTAGTCGAGCAGATTGCGGGGCGCCTCGTGCACGACGACCGACGTCGTGTTGATGATCGCAGCCCCCGGCTTCATGTGCGGCAGCGCGGCCTTGGTGAGCCAGAACGTCGCGTAGAGGTTGGTCTTGATCGTCCAGTCGAACATCTCGCTGGTGATGTCCTCGATGCGCTGCGCCGAATGCTGCCGCGCGGCGTTGTTCACCAGGATGTCGAGGCCGCCGAGCTCGCGTACCGCGTCCTGTACGAGTCGGCTGCAGAACTTCTCGTCGCGCAGGTCGCCCGGCAGCGGTACCGCCTTGCGGCCCGCCTGCTCGATCAGCTGCACGACTTCCCGCGCATCGGACTCCTCGGCCGGCAGGTAGTTGAACGCGACGTCCGCGCCCTCGCGTGCGTACGCGATGGCTGCGGCGCGCCCGATGCCGGAATCGCCGCCGGTGATCAAGGCCCGCCGGCCGGCCAGGCGGCCCGAGCCGCCATAGCTCGTCTCTCCGTGGTCGGGCTTCGGCTCCATGCGGCTCGCCAGTCCGGGCCAGGGCTGCTCCTGCTTCGGGAACGGCGGCTCCGGGTAAGCCTTCGCGGGATCCTGCAGGGACGGGCCGCCGCCGCCCTGCGCCTGCTGCTGCTGTTGGGGCTGCGCCTGGATGCCGCCGGGCAGGCCCGCGGCGGATGCGAGGCCCACCGTGAGGCCTCCAACGAAGCGCCGCCGCGTGGTGGGTCGATCGGGAGTGGGACGGTCTTCGGACGACATGCTGGCGCTCCGATGTGCAAGTCCATCGAGGTCAGCACGGCACGTGCCAGCGGCCGGCTGCGCGTCAGCGCACCTCGCGCGGCGGCAGCATCGCGCGCACCGCCGCGTCGAGCGCCTCGCCGATCGCCTTGCGGCGCGCCTCGTC
Source organism: uncultured Enterobacteriaceae bacterium (assembly GCA_964552535.1). GTDB lineage: Bacteria > Pseudomonadota > Gammaproteobacteria > Burkholderiales > SG8-39 > CAZKHE01. Next base: position 18,028 of record CAZKHE010000010.1, read on the forward strand.
GGTGCCGCCGCATGCCGCGCGGCACAGCCAGTCGGTCGGCGATTCGAAGTCGCAGTGCGTGGCCCCGTCGAACACGCGATCGGCGGCGAGCTTAGGCAGCGCGTCCTTCCACGGCGCGGCGATCGCGAAGGCGTTGCAGCGCGAGGACGGCGCGCGCAGCAGGTAGGCGGGCAGGGGCAGCTTCTTCGCCGCGTCGAGACCGAGGCCGCTCGGGCGATCGAACGGATCGAGCCCGACGTATCCCGCGACGCCCGGCGCGTCGGCCGCGAGCAGCGCGGCGAGGCCGCCTGCGGAAAAGCCCACCAGCACCACGCGCGCGACCGGCGGCGCCGCCTTGCCCTCGACGAGCACCCGCACCAGGTCCCGCAACGCACGGGCGTTGTCGCCCGAGTGCCAGAAATAGGGCAGGTCCGGCACGGCGACGAGAAAGCCCGCGCGCGCCAGCCGCTCCGCGTGCCCGATCAGGGTGCCGCGGTGGCGGGTGAACCCGTGGGCGAGGACGACCGCGTCGCGCGCTTCGCCGTCCGGGACGACGACGTCCACCGTTGTCTCGCGGCCGCCGAGCCAGAGGTCCACGCTCTTCGTCTGGGCCGTGGCCGGCCGCGCGGTGGCGGCGGAGGCGAGACAGGTGGCGAGCAGGACGACGACGGCGGGCGGCATGTTCCATAGCCTAAACAATCGGGGCGCAACAGGTCGACCGGGGCGCCCGCGGCTTGACGGCGAAGCCCGGGAACGTGATGCTGCGCGCACAAAATTCATTCCGTTCCGGGAGCCTGTCGATGAAGCCGCATCGCCGTCTGCTGTTGTCCGTTCTCTCCGCCGCCGCCGCGCTGTCGCTCGTCCTGCCCGCTGCGCCGGCGGTCGCGCAATCCTGGCCGACCAAGCCCGTCACCATCATCGTTTCCTTCCCGCCGGGCGGCGACACCGACGCGCTCGCCCGCGTCTTCGCCGAGAAGCTCGCGCAGCGGGTGGGCCAGCAGGTGATCGTCGAGAACCGCACCGGCGCGAGCGGCACCATCGGCAACGCCGCGGTCGCGAAGGCCGCGCCCGACGGGCACACGCTGCTCTTCACGCCCAACACCATCACCACGGCGACGATGGTGCTGAAGCCCGGCACGGGCCAGACCTACGACGTGCTCAACGACTTCACGCCGATCATCATGGCGGGAAGCCAGTCGCTGTTCCTGGTGGTGAACGCGTCGACGGGCATCAACAGCCTGCCGGAGCTCGTCGCGGCGGCGAAGGCCGGGAAGATCACGCAGTACGCGAGCCCGGGCAGCGGCTCGCCCATGCACATCCTCGGCGAGATGTTCAACAAGTCGGCGGGCATCAAGCTGCAGCAGGTGCCCTATCGCGGCAGCGGGCCGGCGATCAACGACATGCTCGGCGGCCACGTGCCGATGATGTACACGACGCTCGGGCCGGTCGCTCCGCACATCGCCTCCGGCAAGATGAAGAACCTCGGGGTCGCCGACCCGAAGCGCTCGCCGCTCGCACCGGACGTGCCGGCGTTCGCCGAAGCGGGCATCAAGGATGCCGAGGTCGGCGCGTGGCAGGGCTTCATGGCGCCGAAAGGGGTGAGCCCCGCGGTCGTCGCGACCATCAACGGGCATGTGAACGAGATCCTCAAGATGCCCGACGTGCAGCAGCGCATGACCACCCTCGCGCTCGTGCCGGTCGGCGGGCCGCCGGAGACGCTGCGCAATCGCCTCGCGAGCGACTACGAGCGCTATGCGAAGGTGATCAAGGAGTTCGGCATCCAGGCGGATTGATTCAGGGCCGCGCCTCGAACACCAGGTTGAACGGCGTCTCGGTGGCGCGGCGGAAGCGCGTGAATCCGCCGTCGCGGACCACCGAGCGCAGGCGGGCCTCGCCGGCCTGCGCGCCGAGGCAGAGCCCCACCTCCTGCGAACGTGAACATGGCGTGCAGAGCAGGGTGGAGGCCGAGTAGTAGATGCGGCCCACCGGGTTGAAGTTCGCCTCCAGCGCGTCGTGCGCGAACGGCTCGACGATCATCCAGGTGCCCTCCGGCGCAAGCGATTCGCGCACGTGGGCGGCGGCGCCCACGGGGTCCCCCATGTCGTGCAGGCAATCGAAGACGCAGACGAGATCGTAGCCCTTGCCGGGATAGCGCTTCGCGGCCGCCGTCTCGAATGCCACCCGGTCGGTGAGGCCCGCCCGTTCCGCCGCGGCGCGGGCGCCCTCGATGGAGCCCTCGTGGTAGTCGAAGCCGACGAACGACGAGCGCGGGTAGGCCTGGGCCATCAGGATGGTCGACGCGCCGCGCCCGCATCCCACGTCGGCGACCCGCGCGCCCGCTTCGAGCTTCGCTGCGACCCCGTCGAGGGCGGGTAGCCAGTTGGTGACCAGGTTCGCGAGGTAGCCGGGACGGAAGAAGCGCTCGCAGCCGCGGAACACGGCGTGATCGTGCTCGTGCCACCCCATGCCGGCGCCGGTCCGGAATGCGTCGGTGATGCGCGGCACGGCCTTCAGTGCGCCGAGGGCGAGCTCGAACGCGCCCGGGACGTAAGCGGGGCCGTCCTCGTTCGCGAGCGCGAAGGCCTGTTCCGGCGTGAGCGAGAACCGGCGGCTGCCCGGGTCATACTCGACGTAGCCGCCGGCGGCCTGCGAGCTCAGCCACTCCCGCACGTAGCGCGCGTCGGTGCTCGTCGCGGCGGCCAGTTCCTCGGGGGTGCACGGACGTCCGGCCAGCGCGCGGTACAGGCCCAGTTCCTCGCCGATCATCACCATGCCGGCGTGGAAGGCGGCGCCGAGGTCGCCGACGAAACGCCCCATGAGCGCATTGAGCTTGTCGGTATCGAGATCCATGGTTCGCTCCTTGGGGAACATGTGCGGAGCGATGACTGTCCCTCGGCGCGGTCGGGGCGTCATGAGGCACTTGTCCCGTCCGCCTGCGCGCCGTGGGGCTTCACCCGGGACAAGCAGGCCCTTCAGACGCGGCCGAAGCCTGCCTCCCGCGCCTTGACGATCGCCTGGGCGCGGCTCGTCACGCCCAGCTTGTCGAACAGGATGCTCACCACGTTGCGTACCGTCTTGGGGCTCACGCCGATCTCCGCCGCGATCTCGTCGTTGGAGTGGCCGCGCGCGACACGGTCGAGAATCTGACATTCGCGCGCCGTGAGGCCTTCCAGTGCCGCCGGGTCGGGTTGCGCGCCGTCGCGGAGAAATCGCCGCACCTCCTCGAAGAAGATGCCGAAGGCGGGCTCGCTGTCGAGCAGCACGTGACCGCGCGAGGGCAGCGGCAGGAACCGTGCGCCGGGAATGGATGAGGCGAGCAGGCGGCCCTCGGCGAACGGCACCCGCGCGTCGGCCTCGCTGTGCACCACCAGCGTGGGGACCCTCACCCGGGGAAGGAGCGCGGTCACATCGAGCTCGCTGGTGGTGCGGAGGATCGCGGCCGCGTGCTCGGCCGACGTGGAGACGCGCTGCATGGCATCCCAGTCGTCCATCTGCTCGCGGGTGGCATCCGGGATGAACTGGCTGGTGAAGATCTGCCTGAAGGCCGGATTCTCGCGGCCCCAGCCGAAGAGGATCGCGCGTTCCTGCAGATCCGCTTCCTCCGCCTCGCGGGGGTCGTTGCGTCGCCTCCTGCCGCGGGCGTATCCGCCGTAGAGGACGAGCTTCGACACCCGGTCGGGATGGCGCACGGCATACTCGATCGCGATCGCGGCGCCCTGCGACATGCCGAGCAGGGCGAAGCGCGTCAGGCCTGCGGCGTCGACGACCGTTTCCAGATCTCCCAGCCACGCCGCGGCCGAGATGTCCGCGACGTGCCGGTCCGACAGTCCCGAGCCGCGCTGGTCGTAGCGCACGAACGTGAAGTCGCGGGCGAGCGCGTCGATGAACGGGCGCCACACCAGGCTCTGCCGGTCGAAGTCGAGGTGCGTGAGCCAGTGCGCCGCGCGGACGAGCGGCGGGCCCCTGCCGACGGCCGCGTAGGCGAGGACCGTCCCGTCAGGCGCCGTGCAGAAGCGGACGTGCTGCGTGAGGGGCTGCAGGAGGGCCGCCCGGAAGTGCGGGGATGGTTCAGTCTACTCTGGCGCGGGCGCGCCGATCGCCGTGCAGATCCGCGACGCGTGTCGGAGCGCGACGACGAGTGTCGGCCGGCCTTACGGACCGCGAGGGTGGTTCCGCCGTTTTCGAAGCCGTGTCGATTGGAGGAGCCGCCGAACGACCAGAGCAGGCAATGCAACCCTTCAACGCCTTCAGGAGCACGGAAATGGCTGCAAGGAACACGATCTGCCTGTGGTACGACGGCGCCGCCCTGGACGCCGCCCGGTTCTACGCCGAGACTTTCCCCGACAGCGCGGTGGGCGCGGTGATGCGGGCACCCGGCGACTACCCGGACGGCAAGCAGGGCGACGTCCTGACCGTCGAGTTCACCGTGGCGGGCATTCCCTGCGTCGGCCTCAACGGCGGGCCGCAGTTCAAGCACAACGAGGCGTTCTCGTTCATGATCGCCACCGAGGATCAGGCCGAAACCGATCGCCTGTGGAACGCGATCGTCGGCAACGGCGGCCAGGAGAGCGCGCGCGGCTGGTGCAAGGACCGGTGGGGCGTGAACTGGCAGATCACGCCGCGCGTCCTGCTCGAGGCGGTCTCCGATCCGGATCGCGCCGCGGCCAAGCGCGCGTTCGACGCGATGATGACGATGCGCAAGATCGACATCGCCGCGATCGCGGCGGCGCGGCGAGGGTGAGCCTCGCGGAGGTCAGTCGGGGATGACGGCGCAGCGCCACCGACGTGGCGCAGCGCCGCCGACGTTCAGCCGCAGGTCCCCACCGCCCCGCACGCCGTGCAGAAATCGCACCCGTCCTTCCGGATGACCGTGTGGTTCCCGCACTCGTTGCACAGCGCGCCCTGCATCAGCTTCGAGTCGTCGGAGCCGCGCGGCGCCTCGAGGATGCCCATCTCGCGCGTCGGGTAGCCGTTCTCGTCCAGCACGCCGAGCATCGCGTAGCGATGGATCACCAGCCGCGCCAGGTACGCGACCGTCGAGGGCCAGGTCTGCTGGCGGCGCTGGCCGGGCACGAAGGCCATGAAGTCGCCGAGCGGCTCCGAGTAGTTGAGGAGCTTCCGCAGCTTCATGCCGATCCACGCCGGGTCGAGCACGCGCATGTCGAGCGAGAGGATCTTCGCCAGGCCATCCAGCGCACGCGGGTAGTAGCCCGAGAGCCACATCGAGTAGGGCCGCGTCACGCCGTCGGGCAGGGTGATCTCCTTCAGGCCGAGCACGAAGTCCTCGCCGGTGGCCGGGTTGGCGATGTCGACCGTCCAGGAGAGCGTGCCGTCGGTGCCGGTCTTCGGCTCCTGCACGCTGAACATCGCGTCGAGCACCGGATGCGGACGGCCCTCCGGCGAGAGCAGGTCGGGGCCGCGCGATTCATCGATCGCATCCAGCCGGTCGCAGCGCCAGCGGATCACCTGCGCGACGCCGGCGACGACGCTGGGGACCAGGCGCCGCTCGCCGTGCGGCGGGAACGGCATCTCGAAGGACTGGTCGCCCGGCGTCTTGGCGAGCACGTCGAGCTTGAGCGCGAGCCAGGCGCGGTCGTTCGCGCGCATGTCCATCGAGAGGGTCTTCGCGACCGCGCCGAGGCCGCGCGGCTGCTCGGTGCCGTTGGTCCAGACCTCGAACGGGAACGAACGCCCCTCGTTCTCGATGTGTCCCACGAACACCGCGAACTCGCCGCCGGGATGCTCCACCATGTACGTCCACGCCGGATTGCCCCCGGGCAACTCGGGACGTCCCGGCCAGACCAGCGAGGAGAGCACCGGCGCGGGCAGCGACTTGATCGACAGGCGCCGGTTCGCCTCGCTGATCTCCACGTCCTGCGGCTGCTTCTTCTCCGCTGCCGACGGTTCCACCGACAGCACCGAGCCGAGCACCGAGTTGGGCCGGTAGGTGGCGAGGCCCTTCAGGCCGGCCTTCCACGCGGTGAGGTAGAGGTCCTCGAAGTCGCCGTACGGATAGTCCGCCGGCACGTTCACCGTCTTGGAGATCGACGTGTCGATGAACGGCGCGACGGCCGCGACCATGTCCTTGTGCGCCTGGGCCGAGATCTCCAGCGCGGTCACGAAGTACGGCGGGAGGTGACGGACGTCGCCGCCGAGGTGGCGGTACAGGCGCCAGGCGTGGTCCTCGACCGAGTACTCCTTGAACGTGCCGTCGGGCATGCGCTTCTTGCGCGTGTAGGTCCAGGAGAACGGCGGCTCGATGCCGTTGGAGGCGTTGTCCGCGAAGGCGAGCGAGATCGTGCCGGTCGGCGCGATGGACAGCAGGTGCGAGTTGCGGATGCCGTGCGCGCGGATCTTCTGCTTCACCTCCGCCGGCAGGCGCGAGGCGAAGTTGCCGCCGGAGAGATAGAGGTCCGCGTTGAAGAGCGGGAACGCGCCGCGCTCGCGGGCGAGCTCCACGCTGGCGAGGTACGAGCGGTCGCGCATGAACTCCGAGATCTTCGCCGCCATCTGCCGCGCCTCGGGCGTGTCGTAGCGCAGCTTCAGCATGATCAGCGCGTCGCCCAGGCCGGTGAAGCCGAGGCCGACGCGCCGCTTCGAGCGCGCCTCGTCGAGCTGCTGGGGTAGCGGCCAGTGCGTCGCGTCGAGCACATTGTCCAGCATGCGCACCGACACCTCGACCGTCCGGCCGAACGCGGCGAAGTCGAACTCCGGCTTCTCGCCGAACGGCGCACGCACGAACCGCGTGAGGTCGATGGAGCCGAGGCAGCAGCAGCCGTAGGGCGGCAGGGGCTGCTCGGCGCAGTTGTGCACGTAGAGGCCGTTCGCGTCGAACGCGTGCACGCTCTCCACCGTCACGTCGTAGACCGGCGCGAAGCCGTCCGCCTCGAGCTCGACCACGGCCGCGGTGAAGCGCTCGCGATTCAGCTCGCGGCGGTAACCCCCGAGCAGGGCCGCGAGGCGTTCGGCCTTGGCCGAGTCCTCGAAGCCGATGCGATCGGCGAAGACGGCAAGGTTGTCGCCGGCGATGACGAGCTCGTGCAGCGCCTGGCGGGTATACGGCTTCCGCCCGCCCTTGCCGTCCGGCAGGAGGGCATCGCCGCCAGGGCGGCGTTCCCGATAGATCGTCGAGGCGATGCCCATGCGGAGCAGCATGCGCTGCGCCGCTTCGAGCAGGCCGCGGTCCGCTTGCGTCAGGCGCACGCTGATGCCCTTGTCGTGCGTGCCCTGCACCGAGCCGTCGGCATCGAAGAGGCCGCGCAGCAGGCCGCGGTAGAAGTCGCTCGACGCAGCCTCCATCGCCGGCGTGATGGTCTTGTTGCCCGGCGTGGCGTCCAGGGCGAAGGCCAGATCGCGCAGTGCCGCCGAGGCCAGCCGCGCTTCGCCGCGGGCGGCGAGCGGCTTCTGCCAGCCCCGGAAATCGTTGCGATGCGGGAGCGCCGCGATGGCTCGCTCGGCTGCGGCCATCACCGCGCTCGCGCCGTGCGGCTGCGCCGCCGCGTCGCCGCCGACGACTCGCAGCTGGGGCGCCCACACCGACAGCACAGCCTTATCCTCGCGCAGCGTGCCGTCGCCGATCAGGAGGCCGATCAGGTACCCCTCGGCTGCGCCGAAGGCGCCGTCCCAGCCGGCCAGTGCACGGTGATCGTGCAGCAGGATCTCGTCACCCGCGCGCAGCGCACCGGCGTGCGTCCATTCGCTTTCGACCAGATGGCGCGTCTTGCGCGTGACGCGCCGCACGGGATGATCGGCGGTGAGGCGCAGGGCGTAGCCTTCGCGCGTGGCGAGGCGCAGCACCGGCTTCACGCCGGTGGCGAAGAAACCCCGTGATTCGGTCGCGTAGGGCTTGCCGTCCACGATCGCGACGAAGGCCGTGCCGATGAGGTCGCGCACCTGGCGCGCGCCGTCGGCGGTCATCACCCACGTGTCGTCGGTGACGCACGGATTGGTGGCCTCGATCGTCTCGCAGTAGTTGAGGTTGTTGTCGCGGTTCATGCGGTCGAGGAAGAGGATCCCCGGCTCGGCGTGGTCGTACGTCGAGCGCATGATCTGGTCCCACAGCTCGCGCGCGCGGATCTTGCGGTACACCCACAGCCCGTCGGCGCGCTGATAGGCGCCCTTCGCCTTCTCGTCGGGCGCCGGTTCGGCCTTGTGGACGAGCTCGACGTCGCCGTCGGCCTCCACCGACTTCATGAACTCGTCGGTCACGCCGACCGAGATGTTGAAGTTGGTGAGATCGCCTTCGTCCTTGGCGTGGATGAACTGCTCGATGTCCGGGTGGTCGCAGCGCAGGACGCCCATTTGCGCGCCGCGGCGCGAACCCGCGGATTCGACGGTCTCGCAGGAGCGGTCGAACACGCGCATGTACGACACCGGGCCGCTGGCGCGCGAGTGCGTGCCCTTCACGAAGGCGCCGACCGGACGGATGGACGAGAAGTCGTAGCCCACGCCGCCGCCGCGGCGCATGGTCTCGGCCGCCTCGGAGAGCGCGGTGTAGATCCCGGGACGGCCGTCCACGACCTCGGAGATCGAATCGCCGACCGGCTGGACGAAGCAGTTGATGAGCGTCGCGGTGAGCTCGGTCCCCGCCGCGGAGTTGATGCGCCCGGCGGGGACGAAGCCGTCGCGCTGCGCCTCGAGGAACCGTGCCTCCCAGTGCGCGCGCTTGTCCTCGGCTTCGACGGCGGCGAGCGCGCGGGCGACCCGGCGCCGGACTTCCTCGACGGTCTGCTCGCCGCCCTTGGCATACTTCTCGACCAGGACCTCGGCGGAGATGTCCTGCTCCGGCAGGCGGGTCGATACGGTCGTTTGGTCTTTGTTTTCAGCAGTCTTCACTTCGTGTCCTCGATGGTGCTTGGCATGGCGACAGGGGCGCGGAGCATAGCCCTCGTGGGAGTCAGCGCGCACTCGCAGCGCGTGCGCCGCAGTTTCCCGATTTCCCAAGCTCAGGATGTGAGCCAGGTCAAATCGGCCGGGGCGCCGCGCCGAGGTTGACTCCGACGCTTTCGCTCATACTTTAGACCACTCTCGCCGGACCGCTCGCACACACAGGAGATTCGCGCATGACCCCCACCTCCGCCCCTGCAGGAAAACAGATCGCCGACCTCGCCGGCGGCTGCTTCTGGTGTCTCGAAGCGGTGTACGACGAACTCCGCGGCGTCGAGTCGGTGGAGTCCGGGTACATGGGCGGCCGGACGGAGAACCCGACGTACGAGGACGTCTGCGGCGGCGACACCGGCCACGCGGAGATCGTCCGCATCACCTTCGACCCGCAGGTGGTGAGCTTCGCCGAGCTGCTCGAGGTGTTCTTCGTGATCCACGACCCGACCACGCTGAACCGGCAGGGCAACGACGTCGGCACGCAGTACCGTTCCGCGATCTTCTATCACTCGCCCGAGCAGAAGGCGCAGGCCGAGGCGGTGATCGCGAACCTCACGGCGGGGAAGCTCTTCGACGATCCGATCGTCACCGAGGTGGTCCCGGCGAGCACGTTCTACGTCGCCGAGCCCTATCACCAGGAATACTTCGCGCGCAACCCGAACCAGTCCTACTGTGCCTTCGTGGTGCGGCCGAAGGTCGCCAAGTTCCGCAAGCACTTCGTGGAGCGGCTGAAGCGCTGATCAGCGCAGGCCGCGGATCTCGGCGGCGAGCGCTGCGCCGAGCATCGCGAGGTGCTCGCAGACCGCCATCGGCGGCCCGTCCAGGTTCACGCTGACGGTGAGGCCGTCGCGATCGTGCTTGGCAGAGACCGCACGAGCCGGGACGAAGCCTTGGGGCGTGCCGCGCGGCCACTTCTTCAGCAGCGGTGCGATGCCGGCGGCGCTCAGGATGCGCCGCGCACGTCGTGCATCGCGCGCCGCAACCGCGAAGCCGTCACGCGCGGCGCCGCCGTCGGTCGCCAGCTGGGCGGCGGCGAGGAAGTCGTGCAGGTCCTCGAGCGATGGGCCGAGCAGCCTGCCGAGCACGACGTGCGCGGCGCCGATCATCGTGCGCGCGGCGCCGCCGGTCATGCTCTCGAGTTGGCGCCGCGGACCGAGCATCAGCTCGGTGCGATCGACGCGAAGATCGGGCGCCTGCCAGACCAGTTTCGGCACCGAGCTGCTGCTGCCGGCGTCCGAATCGAATTTCATGGTCCAGCGCACCCCGTCCGGGGTACGCCCCTCGAACCGATAGCGAATGTCGCCTTCCGGCGTGCCGTCGTAGCGCCAGCCAAGTTCGCGCGCGCGGCGCTCGCGGATGGGCCGCTGCTGCCGCTCGGCGGCAGCGCGTTGCGCGGCATACCGCATGCCCCACGCCAGGGACCAGGCCGCCAGGCTGAGCACGCCGGCGATCGCGAGCAGGGCCCACGCGTTCATCGCGCGTCCCTGTTACGACTGGCCCGACACCGGCAGCACCGGCTGGGCGCCCGCTTCGGAGAGCAGCACCATCATCAGGCTTCGCGCCAGCGCCGCCCGCTCGGCCGGCTGCAGGTCCGCGATGCCGTCGCGCCCCATCCTGTCCACCGCGAGCTTCACCATGCCGAGCGCGCCCTCCACCATCTTCTCCCGGGCCGCGATCACCGCTTCCGCCTGCTGGCGGCGGAGCATGACCGCGGCGATCTCGGAGGCGTAGGCGAGGTGGGTGAGGCGCGCTTCCTGGACGCAGACCCCGGCGATGGCCACGTGCGACTGGATCGTCTCGGCGAGCAGCCGGCTCACGGCCTCGAAGCTGCCGCGGAGAGTGACCTCCCGCGATGCGCCCTGGGCGTCGTAGCGATGCCCGCTCGCCACCTCGCGCAGGCCCATCTCGCTCTGCACGTGGGTGTAGCTCTCGAAGTCCTCGACGTCGAACGCCGCCTGCGCCGTGTCCTCCACGCGCCAGGTGATCACCGCGGCGACTTCGATCGGGTTGCCGGCGAGGTCGTTGACCTTGAGCGTGGGCGTCGTGAAGTTGCGCGCGCGCAGGCTCAGCCGACGGCGTGCGTAGAAGGGATTGACGAAGAAGAAGCCGTCGCGGCGCAGCGTGCCGGCGTAGTTGCCGAAGAGGGTCATCACGGCGGCCTCGTTGGGCTGGAGGATCACCAGGCCCTTGGCCGCCCAGACGGCGACGAATGCCATCACGCCGGCGGGGACGGGCGCGAAGAACGGCGTGCCGAGGAGGAGTCCGGCGGCGCACGCGAACACCAGCACGATGCCGGCGAGGCCCGACCAGCCGGAGAGCGGCGCGTCGAGCGGGAGCTCGGTGGAAGCGGGGATGTCGGTGCTCATGGGGGTTTTTTCCTATGGTTGTACAAGCACGTCGAGGGGCCTGCCCGGCGGGGCAGGGCGAAATGCGCAACGGGCGCTCGAGGCGCCCGTTGCGAGAGATCGGCTGCGGAAGGTCGCGCCGGCCGGGGATGGCGCGTGCGCGGTAACGCGGGTGGGGGGAGGCGGCGTGGTTGTTGTTCTTGTCACCTTGCCCGAGACGCTAGCGCCGACGCGTTACAACGCCGTGAACGGGGCGCGAGCATTGCGCATTCCGTCACGCCGGGGGCGCGTTCGCATCGAGCCCCTCGAACAGGCCGAGCTGGCGCTGCCCTAGCAGGACCGCAGCCTCCACCGCGCGCTTGGCATCGGCCAGCGACTGCGCATGGCCCGCCGTGGTGCCTGCCTCCCAGCGGTACTTGTGCTCCGGCGGTGCCGCGCGATCGAGCTTCACGCTGCCCGCCTTCACCTTGCCGATCCAGTAGCCGTGCGAGAGATAGCCGCGCTCCCAGAACGCCTTCGATGCGCGCGGCCGGCGCGTTGCCTTCGTCGCCATGCGAGCCTCCCCTTCAGAAGCGGCCGACGATGGCGCGCGCGAGCTCGACGATCGTGAGCGGCGCGCTGCCTTCGGCCTTGTTGTTGGCGATGATGACCGCGTCGTGCCCGCCGCCGATGGCACGCGCCGCGAGGTCCGCGAGCGTCGTGCGCGTCGGCACGTCGGGATCGACCAGGCGGTTGAACGGCGCGTACTGCGCCTTCGCCTCCTCGTACTGGAACCCGGCGTGCAGGCTCCAGCGCGCGACCAGCGGACCGTCGGCGACCGCGGCCATGCGCTCGGCCTGCTCCGCGACGGTCGGCATGCGCGCGTGCACGCCGAAGCAGTAGCGTGCGCCCGTGTCGCGCAGCGCCTGCGCGAGCGGCGCGCCGACCACCTCCGCATTGCGCACCTCGACGGCGAGCAGCGCCCGCGGCGCCGCGGCGCGGATCGCGGCGAGGAACGCGTGGAGGCGCGCGGCGAACTTCGGCGGATCGAACGCGTACTCGCGCGGCAGCGGCGAAAGCTGGAAGACCAGCGGCCCGGCCCTGGCGCCGAGGCCGTCGAGCGCCGGGGCGACGAACTGGTCGATCGCCCAGCGGGCATCGAGAAACCCCGGATTGCGCTCGGTGGCGCGGCCGCGCTCGTCGCGCAGCGCGGCATCGCTCACCGCCGCCGGCGCCTTCACCAGGAAGCGGAAGCCGGCGGGCACCTGCTCGGCGTAGGCCCGGAAGTCCTCCACGGCGATCGGCGCGTAGAACGTACGGTCGATGCCCACCGCGCGCAGCACGGGGTGGCGGGCGTACGCCGACAGTCCGCGGCGCGACAGCTCGCCCTCGGTGGCCCGGGCCGCATAGACGAGTCCCGCCCAACCGGGAAACGACCACGAGGACGTGCCAAGCAGCGCGCGCGCCGGCAGCCGCGCGCCGAGCGCGAGGAGGTCCGCGTCGGGGATCGCGGCCGCGGGGGCAGGCGGCGCCTTGGGCGCCGGCGGCGCCGGGACGTCGAACAGGGAAAACTGCTGGCTCATGGTCGTGGCGCCGGATTCTAGCTACGATGCGGCGAGGAGGCAGGCGGATGAACGAAAAGGCGGTCGGCGTCGTCGGCATCGGCGCCATGGGGATGGGCATCGCGCGCAACCTGCTCGATCGCGGGCACGCCGTGCACGTGCGCGACGTCCGGCCCGAGGCCGAGGCGGAAGCGCGGGCGGCCGGCGCGACGGTGCACGCCTCGCCCGCAGCGCTCGCCCGGGCGTGCGGCGTCGTCCTGACCGTGGTCGTGGACGATGCGCAGACCGAGAGCGTGCTGTTCGGCGCGGACGGCATCGCGGAGGGGCTCGCACGCGAGTCGGTGGTGGTGCTGAGCAGCACCCTGTCGCCGGACTTCGTCGCCGATGCCGCCGACCGGCTCGCGGCGCGCGGGCTCGCGATGGTCGATGCGCCGATCTCCGGCGGTCCGGCGCGCGCGCGCGACGGCACGATGAGCACGATGATCGCGGGCGCGGCCGACGCCCGCGCGCGGGCGGAGCCGGTGCTCGCGCACGCCGCGGCGAAGCGGTTCGTGATCTCCGATCGGCCCGGCGATGGCGCGCGGATGAAGCTCTGCAACAACATCCTCGCCGGCGTGAATCTCGCCGCCGCGGCGGAGTCGATGGCGCTCGCGCTGCGTCTCGGGCTCGATCCGCAGGTGGCCCACGACGTGATCTGCGCGAGCTCCGGCGGGAGCTGGATGTTCGCCGACCGCATGCCACGGGTGCTCGCCGGCGACTACTCGACCAAGGCGGCCGTACGCATCCTGGCGAAGGACATGGGCCTCTTCCTGCAGGCGGCCGCGGAGGCGGGGTACGATGCGCCGATCGCGGCGCAGGCGCGCGGCGCGTTCCTCGCCGCGATGGCGGCCGGCTACGCGGAGGAGGACGACGCCGCGGTGATCAAGCCGTATGCGCAGGCCGCCGGGATCCGACTGCCATGAGGGGCTGCCGACCATGAACCACGCCCACCGACTGCTCGATGCACTGGACCATGCCCGGTCGCTTGCGCCCATCACCGAAACCGACCCGGCGTTCGACGACGACCGCGCCTACGGCGTCGCCCGCGAGATCCACGACCTGCGGGTCGCGCGCGGCGAGCATCCGGTCGGGCGCAAGATCGGCTTCACCAACCGCAACATCTGGCCCGAGTACGGCGTCTACGCGCCCATCTGGGCGCACGTGTACGACTCGACGGTCGCGCACACCGGCGACGGCGCGGCGCGCATCCGCGTCGCCGACCTGCCCGAGCCGCGCATCGAGCCGGAGATCGTCCTGCACTTCGCGCGCCGGCCCCCGGTGACGCGCGATCCGCAGGCGATCCTGGAGAGCATCGACTGGATCGCGCACGGCATCGAGATCGTGCAGTCGGTCTTTCCCGGGTGGAAGTTCCGCGCGCCCGACACGATGGCGGCGTTCGCCCTGCACGGGCGCCTGCTCGTCGGCCCGCCCGTGCCGGTGAAGGACATCGACGACTGCGCCGCGAAGCTCGCGAGCTTCCGCATCACGCTCGCGCGCGACGGCGCGGTGCAGGCCGAAGGCGGCGGCGCCAACGTGCTCGACAGTCCGCTGCTCGCGTTCGCGCACCTGGCGGACCTGCTCACGCGCCAGCCCGCGTTCGCGCCGGTGCAGGCGGGTGAACTCGTGACCACGGGCACGCTCACCGCGGCGCTGCCGGTCAAGGCGGGGGAGACGTGGTCCACGTCCCTCTCGGGACTCGACCTTCCGGGCCTCGCGGTCACGCTCGCCTGACGCAACGCGCGGCCGCCCGGCTCGGTGCGCTCCTTGCTGCGGCGTGTATCGGGTCGTTCCGCAGGAGGCGCCATGTCCCTTCGAATCCTCGCCTTGCTGGCGTTCGTGGTCGCGCTGGTCCCGTCGCAGTCGATGGCCTACGCCGCCATCGCGTCCTTCGGTGACAGCCTGTCCGACACCGGCAACGCTTACTACGCGAACACCGCGGAGCCCGGCATCGGGGTTGCGCTCGGGTATCTCGTGCCATGGAATCCGATTCGTCCGCCGTATCCGTTCCCGCCCGACCCCAACGGCACCCGACGGTTCACCAACGGCGATGCGCCGGTCGGGATCGAACTCGCCGCGCGGCAACTCGGCCTGCGGCTGCCCGCCTCGCGGGGCCCTGGGGGCAGCGGCCCCTACGTCAACTACGCCATCGGCGGCGCGACCTCCGGCCTCGAGAACTACTCGAACGTCACCTTCCGCGGGGGACCTCTGGGGGAATCGCTCTATCCGGGGCTCGCCGATACCGGCCTGCTCGCGCAGGTCGACGAGTTCCAGGACAGGCTCGCCGGGGCCCCGGCCCGGCCCGACGCGCTCTACTTCGTGTGGGCAGGAGCGAACGACGTTTTCCTCGCGCTCGCGAACGCGATGCTGAACGGCGTCCCGTTCGACGCCGCCGCGCTGATCGCCGAGACGACGGGCAATCTCGCCCAGGCGATCGACCGCCTGTATGCCCTCGGCGCCCGAGACTTCCTCGTGGCGAACATGCCCGACCTCGGGCGCACCCCGGCGTTCAACCGCAGCGAGACGGCCGACGACTTGAGCGCCTTCAGCGCGGCGTTCAATACGGTCCTCGACCAGCAGATCGAGGGCCGGCGGGCTCTGCCGGGCATCGCGCTCGTCGAGGCTGACGTGTTCGGATTGCTGAACGCGGTTGTGGCGGACCCGGCACGCTTCGGCTTCGCGAACTGGACGGACGCCTGTCTTAGTCAGCCCGTATGCACTCCCGCCGATGACCTGTTCTGGGACGACGTTCATCCGACCGCGCGCGCGCACCTGGCCCTTGGTGCACTCTTCGCCAGCGCGCTCGGCGTGCCGGAGCCGGGCGCGCTGGAGCTGCTCGGTCTCGCGCTGCTCTGCGCCGGCGTCGCCGCCCGCGTCAGATCGCGCGGTTCGTCCCGACCCAGTACGGCTCGCGCAGCTCGCGCTTCAGCGTCTTCCCCGCCGCGCTCCGCGGAAAGGACGGCAGGATCACCACCTCGCTCACCCGCTGGTAGCGCGCGGCGACCCGGGCGTTGATCCACTCGCGCAGCGTCGCGGGGTCGGCCGACGCGCCGGGGCGCAGGAGCACCGCGGCGACGGGCGTCTCGCCCCACTTCTCGTGCGGCACGCCGAACACCGCCACCTCGGCGACGTCGGGATGGCGGGCGGCGATCTCCTCCACGTCCTTCGGGTAAACCTTCATGCCGCCGGAGTCGATCATGTCCTTCTTGCGGTCGACGAGGTACAGGAAGCCGTCCTCGTCCCGGTAGCCCATGTCGCCGGAGTGCAGCCAGCCCTCGCGGATCGCCTGCGCGGTGAGGTCCGGCCGCTTGTAGTAGCCGTCCATCATGAACGGCCCGCGGCCGACGATCTCGCCGATCTCCCCGGCGGGCAGGTCGCGCCCGTCCTCCCCGACGATGCGCATCTCGAAGAACGGCGGCGGCACGCCCACCGACCCGGACTTGCGGACCGCATCCTCGCGGTCCAGGATCGTGATGAACCCCTCGGTGAGGCCGTACAGCTCGTAAAAGCGGCCGGGCAGCGCCGCGTCGAGACGGTCCTTGTGCTCCTGCAGCAGCGGCGCGCCGAGCGAGAGCACGCACTCGAGCGACTGCAGCCGGCGCGGGTCGAAGCCGGGTGCGTCGAGGATCGCGATGATCTGCGTCGGCACCAGCATCACGTGGGTGATGCGCTCGCGCTCGACCAGGTCCATGACGAGCGCCGGGTCGAACTGCTTCGCCAGCACGTAGGTCCCGCCGAGCCAGAAGCTCGGCATCATCGTCGTGTACGCGCCGTTGAAGACGATGGCGCCGGCGTGCAGCGTGCGCGACTCGGGCGACATCCGCCACGAGGCGGCGTTCAGCATGCAGTACATCGAGCGCACGTAGTGGCTGTGCATGATGCCCTTGGGCAGCCCGGTGGTGCCGCTCGTGTACATGATGTTGAACAGCGCTTCGTCGTCGAGCCGGACGGACGCGTGCTCCGCCGGCGCGGCGTCGCAGAGGGCGGCGTAGTCGCCGAAGCGTCCGGCGGCTCCGTCCACCAGCAGGACGTGCGCCGGCAGCTTGTCGGGAATCGCGAGGAGCGTCGGGAGCATGGACTGCTGCGTCACCAGGCACTTCGCGTCCGAGTCGGCGAGCAGGCTCCCGAGTCCGGCGGGCATGAGCAGCGGCGAGAGCGGGACGAGCGCCGCGCCCACCTGCGGCACCGCCCAGATCAGTTCCAGCGCCTCGCGGCAGTTGCCGAGGACGGTCGCGACCTTGTCGCCCGGTCCGATGCCGAGCGCCGTGAGCGCGTTCGACGCCCGGGCGGTGCGCGCCGCGAACTGCCGCCAGGTGAGCCGCTCGTCGCCGACGACGACCGCGACGTGGTCCGGACGGTAGCGCGCGTGGTGCGCAACGAGCGTGGCGAGCTCCGGCACGGCTTCTCCTCCCTCCCTGGGCGGCCAATGCCTCAATGAGAAACGCCGGCTGGACTCGCGTCAAGCCGGCGTTCGCGGGAGGGGCGCGTCAGGCGTTGGCGGGTGCCAGCCCCACCGGCGCCGGGCTCGCGGGTGCGCGCTCCGCCGCCTCGGTCTTCGCGTCCACGGTCGGCACCGGCTCGCGGCGCTCCGACCACGCGGAGATCCACGAGACCGCCACCGCCGAAAGGTACGGCAGCGACTGCGCGGCGAGGATCATGATCCAGAGGTTGGTCTCGCGATGGTTCGTGCCGTCCCGCCACAGCATGGCGAGCATGCCGAGGGCGAGCGCCGTGAGCATCAGCGCCTCTTCCTTCACCACGCCGAGCACGCCGCTGGTGACGCGCTGCTTCCAGCTCTTGGCCGTCTTCACGAACGCGCCTTCCTTCTGCGTCAGGCCCGCCCACACGCCCGCGGCGATCGCGTGCGAGAGCGCCATGCTGGCCAGCGCCGCGCCGGCGTTGTCGGCCGCCCCGCACTTCACCTTCACGGCGTACAGGATCGGTCCGAACGCCGCCTTGGCGATGAAGAAGCCGAGGAGCGGAATGAGGAAGAGGTCGATCGGCAGCGTGAAGTGCTCGGGCAGGGCGAGCATGCCGATGGTCCACATCAGCGCGGCGAACGTGAAGACGAAATGCAGCGCGTCGCCGAACCACGAGAACCAGCCGGTGAGGAAGTGGAAGCGCTGTCCGGCGGTGAGCGGTCCGCGCTTCACCAGCCAGTCCCAGCGGCCCTTCAGGATCTGCATCGCGCCGAAGGCCCAGCGGAACCGCTGCGACTTGAACGACTTGAAGTCGGCCGGCGTCAGGCCCTTGCCGAACTCCTCGTCCACGTAGAGCGTCTCGTAGCCGGCGTGCATCAGGCGCAGCCCGAGCTCGGCGTCCTCGCAGATGCACCACTCGGACCAGTTGCCCGTGTCCACCAGCGCCGCCTTGCGCACCAGCGTCATGGTGCCGTGCTGGATGATCGCGTTGCGCTCGTTGCGGTGGTGCATGCCGAGACGGAAGAAGCCGTCGAACTCCCAGTTCGTCATGCGCTGGAAGGGCGAGTGCTCGAATTCGCGGTGCGACTGCGGCGCCTGCACCACCGCCACCTTCGGATCATCCGTGAAGTAGCCGACCAGCGACTTCAGCCAGTCCGGGCGCACGACGTAGTCCGCGTCGACGACGCCGACGACCTCCGCCCGGGGATCGGTGAGGTGCTGCAGGCCGTAGTTCAGCGCGCCGGCCTTGAAGCCGGGCCACTTGGGCAGGTGCACGAACTTGAAGGCGACGCCGCGGTCGCGATGGCGCCCGGCGAGCATCGCGCAGTGCGCCTCGACGGGCTTCCACAGCGCCTCGTCGGTGGTGTTGTTGTCGATGACCAGCACCTCGTAGTGCGGGTAATCGAGGGCGGCGAGGCTGTCGATGGTGGCGATCACCATCTCCGGCGGCTCGTTGTAGCAGGCGAGGTGGACCGAGACGAACGGCTTCGGCGCATCGGCCGGGTCCCGGCGCGGCTTGGAGTGGCGCTTCCAGCCGCCGTTCCAGAGCACCTCGGTGAACTCGAAGCCGTTCGCCAGCAGGATCGCGATCATCGCGAGGAGCGCCGGAACCACCACCGCGAGCATGAGCCAGTCGAAGCCGTTGAGGTAGAACTCGAACGGCAGCGCGATCATCCACACCGCCACGGCGACGGCGGCCTGGATCAGCGCGGCGTAGAAGAGCTTGCCCGCGAGCCGGAAGTGGCGGAAGCGGCCGGCGAACAGCAGCATCATCGGGAACGCGATGAGCGAGGCCACGCCCGCCTTGCTCGTCCACAGCGGGTCGGAAAGGATCGGGCCGGCGAAGGGGAACTTGGGCTCGCGATCGGCATTCAGCACCCCCCAGTAGGGGCCCACCCGGCCTTCGTTCTTGATCTTCCACGGCTGGTCGACGGCTTCCATCAGGAAGTAGTCCCAGTGCCTCTCCTCGGCCTTGTGCAGGAACAGGCGGATGAATCGCGCCTGCTCGCCGCGCGAGGCGAACGCGCCCTGGAAGCGGTCGCCATTGGAGGGCCAGCCCACCTCGCCGATCACGATGTACTTCTTCGGGTAGGCGCGCTTCAGCATGTCGTAGCGGCGCTCGACGTCGGCGATCGCCTCCTCGACGGGGACGCCTTCCCAGTACGGCAGCAGGTGGACGGTGATGTAGTCCACGCTCTTCGCGAGCTCCGGGTACTTCAGCCAGACGTGCCACGGCTCCGCGGTGGAGATCGGCACGTTCACCTTGCGGCGCATCTGCTTGATGTAGCCGATGAGCTCCTCGGGTTGCAGGCGGCCGAGCAGGATGGTTTCGTTGCCGAGCAGGATGCGGTCGACGTGGCGGTTGCGCTTCACCGAGCGCGCGAGCGCCTCGAGCTCGACGGCATTGTTGTCCTTGCGCTGGTCCAGCCAGGCGCCGGCCGTGACGCGCAGGCCCTGCTGCGCGGCGAGATCGGGCAGGTTTTCGAGCTCCGCCGCGGTGTAGGTGCGGATGCGCTTGGTGTAGGCGGCGAGCACCTTCATGTCGCCGGCCACCTGGTCCTCGGTGGGCAGCTCCTTGCGCAGCGGGCTCTGGTCGCGCTGATAGAAGTTGTACGCCATGCCCTCGACGGGCCCGTCCCAGTCGGGCGCATCGAGCGGACGGTTGAGCCAGCCCCAGGCGCCGAGGTTGGCGGCGACGACGGTGACGGCAATGAGGACCGCGGCCATCCAGCCGGCGATGCGGCCGGAGGACGGGGCGGGGGAAGGCGCGGACGGCGCGTGCGAGGCGTTCATCGATCTGGCAATCACGTCGAGGGCGCGGATTCTACGTGCCCGGCGTTAACGGAAACTTAAGACCGCTTGCGGTTGCCCCACCCTGGACCGAGGGCTGCCGCCGCGCGGGTTCCGGCATAACGCTCGACGGGCGGCAAGCGTTGAAGCAAGATGGGTGCCGCGCGAGGATTTTCCACGCTTCGCCGACATCCGGCACCCCTGCGCCATTCTCGTCGGGCGGGGCCGACACTTCCCCTGCGACTGCCATGCGTCCCAGCCTCTTCCTCCGCCGCGCTCTCGTGCTCGCCGTCGCTCTCGCCGGCGCGTTCGCCGCCGTCGGGTACTGGTGGCAGCGCGGCCAGCCGGTCGCCCTGCCCGACGCGCCCACCGGGCGATTGCAGTGCGTGTCGTACTCGCCCTTCCGGCTTCCCGGCGAGACGCCGCACGACCGCTCGTTCCACGCGGCGCCCGCGCGCGTCGACGAGGACCTGGCGCGGCTCGCGCACGAGACCGAATGCGTCCGCACCTATTCAGTGCAGCAGGGCCTCGACGCAGTGCCGGCGGCGGCGCAGCGCCACGGCCTCAAGGTATGGCTGGGCGTGTGGATCGGCCGCGACGCGCTCGAGAACGAACGCGAGATCGCGACCGCGATCGATCTCGCGCGGCGCCATCGCGACGCCATCGCCGCGATCGTGGTGGGCAACGAGGTGCTGCTGCGCCGGGAGCAGCCGCCGGAGCGGATGGCGCAGTACCTCCGCGAGGTGCGGCGCGCGGTGGAGGGCATCCCGGTGACCTACGCCGACGTCTGGGAGTTCTGGATCCAGAACCCGGCCCTCGCGAAGGAGGTGGACTTCGTGACGGTCCACATGCTGCCGTACTGGGAGGATCTCCCCATCCCGGTGGAGAACGCGGTGGGTCATGCGATGGCGATGTACGACCACGTCAAGGCGAAGTTCCCCGGCAAGGAGGTGGCCATCGGCGAGGCCGGCTGGCCGAGCGCCGGCCGCCACCGGCGCGGCGCAGTGCCCTCGGTGCTGAACCAGGCGCGCTTCATTCGCGAGTTCGCCGCGGCGGCGAGCGCGCGCGGCATCCGCTACAACGTCATCGAGGCGTTCGACCAGCCCTGGAAGCGCGCGCAGGAGGGGGCCATGGGCGGCTACTGGGGCCTGTTCGATTCCGCCGGCCACTCCAAGTTTCCGCTCAAGGGCCCCGTCGTCGAGGATCCGCGCTGGCTGCAGGGCTACGCGGCGATGGGCGCAGGCGTGCTGCTCTTCGTGCTGGGCGGCCGTGCCCGTGGGGTGCGCAGCGCAGGCGGGGCGGCGCTTCTCGTCTCCGCGGGCATCGCCACGGGCGGCGCGCTGCTCGCGCAGTGGCGCTACATGGACGCGTCCAACCGCGACGTGCTCGAGTGGCTGGCGACGGGGCTCTACACGCTCGCGGCGGTGGCCGTCGCCCTGTCCGCGTCGATCGCGCTCGGACGCTGGCTGCAGGGCGAGGCGCCGCGACCGCTGGCCGCCTGGCATCGCATCCGCGACGGCGCGCCAGCGGGCGTCGATGCGTGGCTCGGCGGCCTGCGCGCCCTGTTCCTGTTCGGCGCGGCGGTGATGGCGCTGCTGCTGGTGTTCGATCCGCGCTATCGCGACTTTCCGCTGCCGCTGCACCTCGTGCCGGCGGCGGCGTTCGCGCTGCTCGGGATCGCGGGCGCCACCGGCGAGCCGGAGATCGAGGAGCGCGCCGCGGCCGCGTGGATCGCGCTCACCGCGCCGCTCATCGTCGTGGTCGAGCGCCTCGACAACCTGCACGCGCTGGGCTGGCTCGCGGTCGCCGCCGCCTACGCCGTGCCCGTGTTCGTCGCCTGGGGCCGGTCGCGCCGCAGGAGCACCATGACGGCCAGCCCGAGTCCCACGGCGGAGAGGTCGTAGTTGTAGAGCACCAGGCCGAGCGCGCCGCAGACCGCGCCGGCCAGGGCGAGCGCACGCTGGCGCGCGACGAACGCGAGCGTCCCGAGCGCGAGCGCCGCCCAGCCGACCGCCTTGCTGTGGAACGCGACGATGATCGCCTCGCGGGGGCCGCACCACCACGGGCCGCCCGCTGCGCAGCGGAACCCGTAACCCTCGGGCTCGATGAGCGCATA
Organism: uncultured Enterobacteriaceae bacterium; assembly: GCA_964552535.1. Classification (GTDB taxonomy): domain Bacteria; phylum Pseudomonadota; class Gammaproteobacteria; order Burkholderiales; family SG8-39; genus CAZKHE01. Next base: position 40,136 of record CAZKHE010000010.1, read on the forward strand.
GCGCACCGCCGCCGCGGCGGCGAAGGCGGCGAGCACGGCGATCCAGGGCAGGTGGCGCTGCATGGCGCGGCCATTCTACCGGCGTCGCTACAATGGCCCGCATGACGCCCCAGACCCCGCTCACCATCGACTATCCGCACGGCATCACCGCCGTCGACTCAGGCTACCTGCGGCCGCAGCTCGACGCGGTCCACCTCGTCGTCGAGGACGGCCGCGCCGCCGTCGTCGACACCGGCACGCAGGCCTCGGTGCCGCGCATCCTCGAGGCGCTCGCCGCGCGCGGCATCGGCCCCGAGCGCGTCGAGTACGTGATGCTCACCCACATCCACCTCGACCACGCCGGCGGTGCCGGCGAGCTGATGCGCCGCTGTGCGAACGCGACGCTCACCGTGCATCCGCGCGGCGCCCGCCACATGGCCGACCCTTCGCGCCTCGTGGCCGGGACGGTCGCGGTGTACGGCGAGGCGAAGACCCGCGAGATGTACGGCGAGATCCTCCCGGTGCCGCAGGCGCGCATCGTGGAAACGCCGGACGGCGCAGCGCTCACCCTAGGGCGGCGGCGGTTCACCTTCCACGACACCGCGGGGCACGCCCGGCACCACGTGTGCATCCACGACGAAGGCTCGGGCCACGTGTTCGCCGGCGACACCTTCGGGCTGTCGTACCGCGAACTGGACGACGGCGACCGCCAGTTCGTGCTGCCGACGACCAGTCCCGTGCAATTCGAGCCGGAGCCCTACCATCGGTCCATCGACCTCGTCGCCCGTCTTGCGAGCGGGGCGGTGTACGTCACCCACTACAGTCAGCTCCGCGACGTGGCCGACATCGCCGCCCGCCTCCACCGTCTGGTGGATGCGCACGCCGAGCTGGCGCTCGCCGAGCGGCAGGCGGGTGCGCGCCGCCACGAGCGGCTGCGCGCAGGCGTCGAGCGGATCGTGCGCGAGGAGGCGCGGCGCTACGGCGGCGAGGCGGCCGAGGAGAGGGCGCTCGCGGCCTACGGGATGGACGTGGAGCTCAATGCGCAGGGCCTCGGGGCCTGGCTCGACAGCCTCCGATGAAGCGCGGTTCGCGCATGCCGGCGGAATGCCGTCGCTCAGAGGGAAAACGGGCGTTCCCAGAGCGAAAAACCGCTTGCATACTCGGAAAACGTTAGGCAATCTTCCGCCACCGCGCCACGCGACCGTGTCACGGAAAAGATTCCAAATCACCCGCGATCGAAACCGAACTAACTGGAGGGAAGACGATGGCCACGAAGAAGAAGGCTGCGAAGAAACCCGCGGCGAAGAAGCCCGTCGCCAAGAAGGCGCCGGCGAAGAAAGTCGCGAAGAAGGCGCCGGCGAAGAAGCCGGCGAAGAAAGCCGCAGCCAAGCGCAAGCCGAACGCGGCCTTCATGAAGCCGCTGACGCCGACCGGTCCGCTGGCCGACATCATCGGCGCCATCTCGGTGCCGCGCACCGAGGTCACCAAGAAGATCTGGGCCTACATCAAGAAGAACAAGCTGCAGGACGCCGTGAACCGCCGCATGATCAACGCCGACGAGAAGCTGAAGCAGCTCTTCGGCGGCAAGGGCTCCGCGTCGATGTTCGACCTGACGAAGTACGTCAACAAGTACCTGAAGTAGCCGACGCCCCGCCCGAAGAAAAAGCCCGCGCGAGCGGGCTTTTTCATTTGGCCCCCCGCCCCGATCGTCCCCCTCCGTCAGGAGCAGGACGACGTCTGCACGGGCGAGCGGCGCGGCACCGTTCAGTGTCCCCAGAGCTCCTTCAGCCGGGCGTCGCGGCCGCAGCCGCTGCGATAGTAGCTGTACCGCACCGGGTTCTTCTTGTAGTAGTCCTGGTGGTATTCCTCGGCCGGCCAGAACTCGCCCGCGGCCACGATCGGCACGACGATCGGCTGCTTGAAGGGCTTGGTCTTCTCGATCTGCGCCTTCGACGCCTCGGCGAGGCGCTTCTGCTCCTCGGAGTGATAGAAGATCGACGTGCGGTACTGCGAGCCGATGTCGCAGAACTGACGATCCTTCACCGTCGGATCGACGTTCCTCCAGTACACCTCGAGCAGCTTCTCGTAGCTCACCTTGGCCGGGTCGTACACCACCTTCACGACCTCGGTGTGGCCGGTGCGCCCGCCCGAGACCTGCTCGTACGTCGGATTGCGGACGCTCCCGCCCATGTAGCCGGAGGTCGTGGAGATCACGCCGGCGAGCTTGTCGTAGGGCGGCTCCATGCACCAGAAGCACCCGCCGGCGAAGGTGGCGACGGCGGTCTGCGGGGCGGTCTGAGCGCCGGCGAGGGGCGCGAGGCTCACGAACAAGGCGGCGGCGAGCGCGCGAAGGTGCTTCATGGCGATGCTCCTCGAGGGGAATTCCAGCGTTATACGACGAAACCTGCTGCCCCGATGCGGCACGCCCCGCTCAGGTGGACAGCCGGTTGCGGCCGCCGCGCTTCGCGCGATAGAGCGCCTTGTCGGCCGCGGCGATGACGTCCTCGGGACGGGTGTTGCGGTCGTCCCGGTCCGCGACGCCGATGCTGACGGTGACCCCGACGGTGCGCCGCACGTGCGCGGCGCCGCGCTTCTTCTTCCCGACGCGATCCTGCGTCGGACGTCCCGGCGCGCGCAGGGCCATCCGGTTGCCCTCGATCTCCACGCGCAGCGCCTCGAGATACGGCAGCGCGTCGTCCATGTTCCTGCCGGGGAACAGCACGGTGAACTCCTCCCCGCCGTAGCGGAACGCCCGCCCGCCGCCGGCGACCTGCGCGAGCCGCGCGGCAACCATGCGCAGCACGTCGTCGCCGACGTCGTGGCCGTAGGTGTCGTTGAAGTTCTTGAAGTGGTCCACGTCCACCATCGCCATCACGTAGCGCCGGCCCAGGCCCTTCATCCGGTCGTTCAGCGCGCGCCGGCCCGGCAGCCCCGTCAGCTCGTCGCGGAACGCCATGCGATAGGAGTCCTGGAGCACGCCGACGGCGATCACGGCGCACGCGGCGATGGTGAAGACCGGGAACGCCGCCGGATCGCGCAGGCCATGCGCCGCGATGGCCATGGTTGCGATCGCCGCAGCGAGGCCCGCCTCGACCGCATGCCCGCGGATCAAGGCCATGGCGAGCGCGGCCCCGAAGGCGAGGAACACCGCGGCGACGGCGAGCTGCGGCAGGGGCGCGAGCGACGGCAGGTCGAGCTGGACGAACGGCGTGAAGAACCAGTCGACGAGCGCGGCGCGCCGCTCGCGCACGGCCCACGCGAGGACCGCCGCGACCGCGGCGATCGGCAGGAGGCGGGCGAGGGCGCGTGCGTTCATCACGCCGCGCTCGACGGCGAGCGCGAGGCCGCCGAGGTACAGCGGCAGGAAGACGGCGACGCCGGCGAAGGCGGCGCGTCGCGCGAGGAGGTCCCCGCCGGGCTCGATCACGTGGCGGTAGCTCCAATAGGCGGCGGCCACCGCGATCAGCGCGAACACCGCGCGACCGCGCCGGAAGGCGCCGGCCACGATCGTCGCGACGGCCAATGCGGCCCATGGCCCGTAGACCCACAGCCCTTCGAGCGACGCCGGCAGCGGCCGGACCGCGGCCACCGACGCGCCCGCGAGCAGCAGGACGTGCGGGGCAAGGGCAAGGAGCGCGCGGAGCGGACTGACCATGTCGAGATCGAGCGCGGCGGGTCGAAGCAGATACGACCCATTTTAGGAGTCCGCTTCGTCGCCGCGCAGGCATGCGGGACGGCGGCGGGGAATAGTGCTTCCCCCGGCGAATCAGTCGCCGGCGAACGACACCAGCGCGTGCATCGGATGGCCGAGCGCGGCGAGGCGCGCGCTCCCGCCGAGGTCGGGCAGCGCGATGATGAAACAGCACCCGACGATCCGGCCGCCGGCGCCCTCGATGAGGCGCACGGCCGCCTCCGCCGTGCCGCCGGTGGCGATGAGGTCGTCGGCGAGCAGGACGCGCTGGCCCGGCTGCACGGCGTCGACGTGCATCTCGATCCGGTCGGTGCCGTACTCGAGCGCGTAGTCGTGGCCGACGGTCGCCGCGGGGAGCTTCCCGGCCTTGCGCAGCGGCACGAAACCGGCGCCGAGCGCGTACGCGAGCGGCGCCGCGACGATGAACCCGCGCGATTCGATGCCGGCCACGAGATCGATCGGCGCGCCGCGGTGGCGCGCCGCCAGCGCATCCACCGCCGCGCGCAGGCCGGCCGCGTCCTTGAGCAGCGTCGTGATGTCGCGGAACATCACCCCGGACCGCGGGTGATCGGGAATCGTGCGGATGAGCGCCGCGAGGTTCATCGCGCGGGGAGCATCGCCGGCACGCCGAAGAGCAGCGCGTGGTAGCGCACCAGCGCCACGTACAGCGCGATGCCGATCACCGGCCGGATCCAGCCGATGCCGGCCCAGTCGATGGACGTGCGGCCGGCGAGCGCGGCGGCGAAGGGCACGAGCGGCGACCGCGCCGCGATGCCGCGCCACGCGTCGCCGAGCTTGAGCGATCGCTTGTGGTCGATGGCGCGCATGCCGGCGAACGACAGCACCGCGATGCCGCCGAAGAACACCAGCGACGCCGCGTCGCCGTTGGCGGCGAGGTGCGCGACGGCCCACAGCCCCGCGCCCCACAGGAAGGGGTGGCGCGTGATGGTGCCGACGCCGCGCACCGGCGCGTTGAAGTGGCGCTCGCCGCCCACCGCCGTGACGTTCTTCGACGTGAGGCCGAGGACCGCGAGCACCAGTGCGACGGGCATGACCGCGGCGGCGAACACGCGCGCGGCGCCGCCGAGGTCCCAGAGGTGCACGTAGGGCGCGGCGCGGTACGCGACGATGAGCCACGCCAGCGCCGCGATCATGAGCACCGAGTAGACGGCGAGGAACGGGCCCTCGCCGATGCGCGCGACGAGGCGTCCGCGCACCGGCGGATGCGACAGCAGGAGATGCCCGACGACGAAGGCCGCCTGCGCCGCGAGGAGGTTGCCCACCGCCGCCCGCGCCGGCTAGGGCGCCGAAACCGTCATGCCCTTCGCGACGTCGGCGCGCGCCGCCATCGCCGCGCCCCAGCGCGCGAGGTTGGGAAGCTGCGCGTGCTTCTCGACGATCGCCTTGCGCACCGCGTACACCGGGTACAGCGCGATGTCGGCGATGGAGAACTCGTCCGCGAGGAAGTCGCGGCCGGCGAGTTGCTCGTCGCAGGGCTTGAGGAAGCCGACGAAGCGCTTCTCGAAGTACTCGACCTGCGCCGGCGTCTTGTCGGGCGCGAAGGTGGAGAACTGGAACATCGCGCCGGCCGTCACGGCGACGTCGGAGCAGGCGTGCATGAACCACTGCATCGCCATCGCGCGGCGCGCCGGGTCCTGCGGGATCAGCTTGCCGGTCTTCTCGGCGAGGTAGAGCACGATCGCGCCCGATTGCGCGAGCGTGATCTTCGTCCCGCCCGGGCCGTCGTCGTCGATGATCGCCGGAATGGCGCCCGCCTTGTTGATGGCGAGGTACTCCGGCGTGCGCGTCTCGCCCGCCTGCAGGTTCATCTTGTGCGCGCGGTAGGGCAGGCCGAAGACTTCGAGCGCGACGGCGGCGCGGTGGCCGTTCGCGGTGGGGCCGGTGTAGAACTCGATCACAGCTCGCTTCTCCCTGGTGGTGGTGGCGTCCGCTTCACGCCTGCCGCTCGCGGAGGCGCGCGATGCGCTCCTCCATGGGCGGATGGGTCGAGAAGAGGTTCATGAGGCCTTTCTTGTCGGTGATGCCGAGCGTGCGCACGCCCTGCGGCAGCGGCTCCGGCTCGATGCCGCCGAGGCGGGCGAGCGCGTTGATCATCGGCCGCGGCGTGCCGAGGTAGGCGGCGCTGCCGGCGTCGGCGCGGAACTCGCGCTGGCGCGAGAACCACGCGACGATGATCGAGGCGAGCAGGCCGAAGATGATCTGGCACACCAGCACGGTGATGAAGAAGCCGGGGCCGCTGCCCTCGTTGTTGCGGAACACCGCACGGTCCACGAAGTAGCCGACCACGCGCGAGAGGAACACCACGAACGTGTTCACCACGCCCTGGATGAGCGTCATGGTCACCATGTCGCCGTTGGCGACGTGCGCGACCTCGTGGCCGAGCACCGCCTCCACCTCGTCGCGGCTCATGCTCTGCAGGAGGCCCGTGGACACCGCGACCAGCGAGTTGTTCTTGGAGGGGCCGGTGGCGAACGCGTTGGGCGGGCCCTCGTAGATCGCGACCTCCGGCATGGCGATGCCGGCACGCTCGGCGAGCTTGCGCACCGTCTCGACGATCCAGCGCGCGTCGCTCGATTCCGTGCCGTCGATGAGCTGCGCGCCGGTGGACCACTTGGCCGCCTGCTTGGAGATGAGCAGCGAGATGATCGAGCCGGTGAAGCCGACCACGACCGAGAAGACCAGCAGTGCGCCGAAGTTGATGCCGTTCTGCGTCAGGATCTGGTCGACCCCGAGGAGCCGCAGGGTGATGCTCAGCACCACCAGCACGGCGACGTTGGTGAGCACGAACAGGACGATGCGTTTCATCGAAGTCTCCGGTAATGACGGTGGCGACGGCGCGCGATTCTAACCGCGCGCCGTCACGGTTGTTGCCGCGTCGGTCAGGGCGCGAGCCGCTCGATCAGCCAGCCGTCGGCGCCGCGCCGGTAGCGCAGGCGGTCGTGCAGGCGGCTCGGGCGGCCCTGCCAGAACTCGAACGTTTCCGGCTTGACCCGGTAGCCGCCCCAGTGCGGCGGGCGGGGCGGGTCGTCGCCGTGGCGTTCGACCGCTTCGGCGAGCCGGCGTTCCAGCCAGACGCGGCTTTCGATCGGCTGGCTCTGCGGCGACGCCCAGGCGCCGTGCCGGCTGCCGAGCGGGCGGCTGCGGTAGTACTCGTCGGACGCGGCCGCGTCCACCTGTTCCACGGCGCCGTCGATGCGCACCTGGCGTTCCAGCTCGGGCCAGAAGAAGTGCAGGCTCGCGTAGGGATTGGCGGCGAGCTCCCGGCCCTTCGCGCTCTGGTAGTTGGTGTAGAAGACGAAGCCGCGGGCGTCGAAGCCCTTCATCAGCACCACGCGCGTCGCGGGCCGGGCGACGCCGTTCGCGCCTTGCTCGACCGTGGCGAGCGTCATGGCGTGCGGTTCGGGCAGCCCGCCCTTCGACGCCTCGTCGAACCAGCGGGCGAAGAGTGCGTACGGGTCGCGGTCGGCGCTCGCCTCGTCGAGGCTGGCGCGGGTGTATTCCTTGCGAAGGGCGGCGAGGTCCATGTCGGTGCGGAGTTGGAAGCGGTGCGGCGCCTATCGTAGCCGGATCGGCGTCGGCCTGCGCACCGGCACGGTTGGTGCTGCGTGGGCAGGCACATCCCGACCGGAGAGCGGATCATGGCCGATGCGTCGAAGCGCGCGGTGGTGGCGGTGTTCGACACCGTCGAGGCGGCACGGGCGGCCGAGGCCTCGCTGCTCGCGGCGGGCCTGCCGCAATCCCGCGTCCACGTCACGGCCAACCTCGCCGCCGACGGCATCGCCGCCGAAGCGCCCGGGCAATCGTACGAGAACCAGCCGGGGCAGTCCGCGGCGGATTCGGCCGAGTCGCGCTACGGCGAGTCGGTGCGCCTCGGCACGTGCGTGCTCACCGCCGACGCGGACTCCGCGCACGCCGCGCAGGCGCTCGAGCGCTCGCTCGCGGGCCACGGTGCACGGAAGGTCCTGGTCCGCGACGCCTGATCGTCGGGTCGCCGCGGTCGCGCGGGCCGTCCCCGCGACTGTCCCGGGTCGCCGTCCCGCGCGGTCCGTACAGCCGTGGTGAGGAAGTCCCACGCACGACGTGAATACGCACCGCCCGCCTGCGCGCGCGGCGACCACAATGCATCGCATCGGGTCGTCGCAAACAGGCATCCCGCCCGCGAACCCGATGCAGCCGAACCGTCCAACACAGGAGCATCGCCATGAAAACCGCCCTCGTCCTCCTCGCCGGCGCCGCCGCCGCGCTCTCCGTCTCCGCCGCTCGCGCGGACAACAACTTCCCCTTCGACGATCCGTACTGGAAGCGCGCGGAATCGGTCCACGGCACCGCCGCCGTGCACGCCGAGACCCGGCCGGTGCAGTCGAACCGCTCGTACGACCACGTCGACAACTTCAATCCGTGATCGCAGCGGAGCAGGGATCGCGCCGGTATCCGCGATCCCTGCACGCTCGAGAGGCCCCACCATGGATCGTCCCCTCCTTCGAGTGATCGGCGCGGCCCTCGCCGCGGTCACGCTGGCCCTGCTGGCGCTGCTGCCGCACGCGGCGCACGGCGAGCGGATGCCGACCGACAAGCACGAAGTCCCGCCCTTCGCCAGCGGACGGACCGACATCGTCCGCGATGCGGAGTGACCTCGCCGCGCCGCGCGTAACCGGCGACAATCCGCGCCGGAGCGTGATCCGGGGCGGTGATGAACGAGAACAACGATGCGGGAATCTCCTCCCGCGGCACGGCAGGCGAGGTGCTGGCCGTCTTCCTCAAGCTCGGGCTGACCTCGTTCGGTGGTCCGATCGCCCATCTCGGCTATTTCCGGGAGGAGTTCGTCGCGCGGCGCAGGTGGCTCGATGAAGCCGCGTATGCCGACCTCGTCGCGCTGTGCCAGTTCCTCCCCGGTCCCGCCTCGAGCCAGGTGGGCTTCGCCCTCGGCCTGCGTCGCGCCGGGTTCGCGGGCGCGCTCGCGGCGTGGACCGGCTTCACGCTGCCTTCCGCGCTCGCGCTGCTCGCGTTCGCGCTCGGTCTCGCCTCGTTCTCCGGTCCCGCGGCGCAGGGCGCCCTGCACGGGCTGAAGCTGGTCGCGGTCGCGGTCGTCGCGCAGGCGGTGTGGGGCATGAGCCGCACGCTCGCGCCCGATCGCGTGCGGGCGGGCATTGCCGTCGGCGCGATCGTCCTCATCGCCGCAGCCGGCACCGCGTACGCACAGGTGGCCGCCATCGCCCTCGGGGCGGTCGCCGGCTGGCGCTGGTGCCGCGGCGGCGCTGCGCCGGCGAGCGGAGCACTCGGCTTCGGCGTGGCGCGCGGGACCGCGCTCGCGGCGCTCGGCGTGTTCGTCGCGCTGCTGTTCATCCCTCCCCTGGCGGCGGGCGGCGGCCCGGCGCCGGCGCTCTTCGACGCGTTCTACCGCGCCGGTGCGCTGGTGTTCGGCGGGGGGCACGTGGTACTGCCCCTGCTCGAGGGCGAAGTCGTCGCGCGCGGTTGGGTCGATGGCGACGCGTTCGTGGCCGGCTATGGCGCGGCGCAGGCGGTGCCGGGGCCGCTCTTCACCTTCGCCGCGTTCCTCGGCGCGGTGTCGCAGAACGGTGCGGGCGGCGTCGCGGGTGCGGCGATCGCGCTGGTGGCGATCTTCCTGCCCGGACTGCTGCTCGTCGTGGGCGCGGCGCCGTACTGGGATGCGCTGCGCGTCCGCTCGTGGGCCCAGGGCCTCGTGCGCGGGGCCAACGCCGCAGTGGTCGGCGTGCTGGCGGCGGCGCTCTACGACCCGGTGTGGACGAGCGCGGTCCACTCGCCGCGCGACTTCGCCTTCGCCGCGACTGCATTCGTGGCGCTCATGGCCTGGCGGGCACCGCCGTGGGCGGTCGTCGTCGCGGCCGCGGCGGCGGGTGCGCTGCTTGCGGGGTGACTCACCAGCTCCGCTCCATGATGTTCAGGTAGTCCGCCGCCGTCGCCGGCCGCGGATTGGTCGCGTGGCAGTGATCGCGCGTGGCCGCCTCCGCGATGGCGGGCAGGACCTCGCGCGGCATGCCCATCTCGCCGAGCCCGCGCGGCAGGCCGATGCGCGCGTTCAGCGCAGCGATCGCTGCGGCGACGTCCGCGCCGGGGGCGAGTCCCATGGCGGTCGCCAGCCGCTCGAGCTTGTCGCCGACGTGGCCGGCATTGAAGCGCAGCACCTCGGGCAGCAGCACCGCGTTCAGCGTGCCGTGATGCAGCTTCTGCGGCAGCGCGCCCAGCGGGTGCGAGAGCGCGTGGACCGCGCCGAGGCCCTTCTGGAACGCCATCGCGCCTTCCATCGCCGCCATCATCATGTTCCAGCGCGCCGTGCGGTCGGTGCCGTCGCGCACCGCGCGCTCGAGGTGCCGCGCGGCGCGCCCGAGCCCGTCGAGCGCGATCGCCTCCGCCGGCGGGTTCACCGCAGGGGCGAGGAAGGTCTCGATGCAGTGCGCGACCGCGTCCATGCCGGTCGCCGCGGTGAGACCCGGCGGCAGGCCGAGGGTCAGGTCGGGATCGCAGATCGCGACCTTCGGCAGCATGTGCGGCGAGACGATGCCGACCTTGCGGCCGTCGGCGAGCACGATCACGGCCGCACGGCCGACCTCGCTGCCCGTGCCCGCCGTGGTCGGGATCGCCACGAGCGGCGCGACGTGCGCCCCGATGCGCGCGACGCCGCCTTCGATCATCGCGTACTGGGCCAGCGGCGGCGCGTGCGTCGCGAGCAGCGCGACCGCCTTGCCGAGGTCCATGGAGGAGCCGCCGCCGAACGCGACCACGCCGTCGCAGCGTGCGTCGCGATACCGCGCGAGGGCCGTCATCACCGCCGCCTCGGAGGGATTGGCCGGCGTCTCGGCGAAGACCTCCGCGGGGAGGCCCTGCAGCGCACCGCGCAGGGCCTCGATCAGGGCGCTGGCGCCGATGCCGGGATCGGTGACGACCAGCGGCCGCGCGATGCCGAGCCGTCGGCACTCCCCCGCGAGGAGCGCCAGCGCGCCGTGATCGAAGTGGATGGTGGTGAGGTAGGTGATGAGGGCCATGGGATGCGGTTCCGGAGCGGGGACGGCGCATTATCGCCGGGCCTGTACCATCGGACCGTGTCTCCCACGTTCCCCCGCGGCGTGGCGGCGGCGCTCGCGGCGGTCCTCATCTGGGGCGCGCAGTTCCCGGTCGCGAAGCAGGCGTTCGCCGCGCTCGATCCGATCCATCTCTCCGCCATCCGCTACGTCGTGGCGACGCTGCTGCTCGCCGCGTGGATGCTGGCGGCACAGGGGCGCGAGGTGCTGCGTCCCGAGGGCCGGCTGACCGCCGTGACCGTGCTCGGGCTGGTCGGCATGACGGCGTCCCCCGCGCTGGTCTTCGGGGGCCTGCTCTTCACCCGTCCGGAGCACGCCGCGGTGATCATCGCGCTGCAGCCCGCGATGACGGCGCTGGCCGAATGGCTCCTGCGCGGCCGCCGCCCGGCCGCGTTCACGATCGCCTGCATCGCGGCGGCGTTCGCCGGCGTGGTGACGGTGGTGACGCGCGGCGAGTTCGTCCTGCACGGCGGCGCGCGGGTGATCGTCGGCGACCTGATGGTGCTCGCCGGGGCGATCTGCTGGGTGGCCTACACCATGGGCACCGAGACGCTGCGCGGCTGGCCGACGCTGAAGATCACGCTGCTGACCCTCGTCGTCGGGACCGTCGGCCTGCTCGCGCTCACCGCCGCCCTGGTGGCAGCGGGCGTGCTGGTCGTGCCGTCGGCGGCGGCGCTCGGGTCGGTGTGGCCCGAGGTCGCGTTCCTCACCCTCGGCGGCGTGCTCGTCGCGATGATCGTCTGGAACTGGGGCAACCGCATCATCGGCGCGCTGAACGCGATGCTGCTGCTCAACTTCGTGCCGGTGGTCACGTTCGTGATCCGCTACGCCCAGGGCGAGCGCTTCGGCGCAGCGGAGATCGCGGGCGCCGCGCTGGTGGTCGGCGCGCTGATCGCGAACAACGTGTACCTGCGGCGTGCGCCGCCGCGCGTTCAGGCCGCGGCGGCGAGATAGCGGCTGCGCACCAGCGCGAGTTCCTCGGCCGCCCGCTCGACGTCCGCCGGGCCGAGCGTGTGGACCCAGACGTAGTACGGCGCACGCGGCTCGATGGCGATGTACGAGAACGACGGCGCATGGCCGGTGAGGCGCCGCACCGCTTCCATGTAGTGCGCCGCCTGCAGGTCGTAGCCGAAGCGGCGGCGCGTGCGCGCGAACGCGGCCGGACGCACGTCCTGCGTGGTCTTCAGCTCGTAGATCGCGTCCTCGGTGAAGCAGTCGGGCCGGGCCTTCCACCGTGCGCCCGACTCGTCGGTCCAGTAGATCGACAGCTCGCGCATGCCGCTGTCGAGCGCGGCGGCGAGCGGCGCGCGCGGATACTCGCGGATGGCGTGCTGCATGGCCACCAGCTCGGCGTGCTCGCCCGAGTTGAGCCACACGCGGTCGAGGAGGTCGTCCTTCTCGGCGTAGGCCTGCACCGCCGGATCCTCGTCCATGACGAAGTACTCCTGCGCGAAGCGGCCCGGCTCGAGCATGGCGGCGTGCAGCGCGTTCGGGATGCGGCTCTGACCGTTGTCGACGTAGCCCCGCTCGACGTGGGCTTCGCCGCGCGCGAATCGGCGCAGCATCGAGCTGGAAACGTGGTGGGTCTCGGCGAGGTAGGCGGCCAGCGGCTCCTGGCGCGTCTGCAGCTTGGGTCCGCTCGCCGTGCCGGGGCGGACCAGGTCTTCGATGGTTCTCATGTTGTGCTTTCCGGTCACGGCGTCTGACAGCGCGCCGCAACGCAAGTTCGAAAACATGGTGCACCAAGGAATGTGACGCGTCCACCGTCGCGGGCTGGCGACGCGGAATGCTTCGCCCCGTCAGGCGGTTCCGAGCATGGCGGGGCAGGGCGGGCGCATCCGTCAGCGATACGCAAGCCCGTCGAGCACAAGCTGTGGGCCTTTCTTCGACAGGGCCGAGAGCCCAGGAGGCGAGCATGGACGACGATCACGAACCCATCGGCGCGGATGGACGGAGTCTCACGCCGCGGCGCTTCGTCCTGGCTGACCGGATCGTGGAGATCGGGTTGGTGGACGGCGTCGCTACCGTGCTGGAGACGCGCGACGGGCGCACGGTGTGCCATGCCGTCGGCGCGTGGTTCGCGCTGAACGGTCAGGGGGCCGCGCTGCGCCGTGCCCGCGGCGCCGCCCTCGGTGCGGAAGTCCCGCCGCTGCACGAGACGCGCCCCGCGAAGGAGGCCGCGCGAAGTGCCGCAGGTGCCCGCCCCTGGCGCTGGCTGCGCTCGCTGCTGCGGCCGCGTGCGGAAGCTGCCTGACCTGCCGCGGCTTTCAGCGCAGCGCAAAGCGCTGCGGATCCAGTGCAGCGACGAGCTCGCGTTCGACCGGCAGCGGCTCGTCCTCGAACTGCGAGGCGAACAGCTCCGCGCACAGCGGCGCCCAGACCAGGCCGCGTGCGCCGAGGCCGGTCGCGATCGCCCGCCGCTCGCGCAGCAGGCCGAACGCGGGCACGCGATCGGGCGTGGTGACGCGCAGCCCCGCGCGGCCGCCGAGTGCGCGCGGTTCCAGATGCGCGGCGAACCCGGGCAGCATGCGTTCGACGCGGGCGAGATTCTCGGCGTGGTCGGCCGCGCGCGGCGCGAGGTCGGTGTCGTCGTGCCCGAAGCTCGCCCCGGCGCAGTGTCCGCCGCCGGGCATCGGTGCGACGTAGCCGTCGCCCGTCACTGCGATGTCGAGCTGCCGGTGCGGCGCGGGCGGCAGGTACGAGACCTGTCCGCGCACCTGCGCGATCGGGAGCGCGTCGTCCAGCCCGGCGCCGGTCGCATCGATCACGAGCGCGTCCTCCTCGAGGGCGGCGAGGTCGCGCAGGGTCACGCCCCGGGCGAAGCGCCGCTCGATCTGCCCGGCGTGGGCGTCGAGCCACGCCGTGCACAGCGCGGGCGGGCTCACCCACGCGCCCTGCGGAAACCAGACGCCGCCGCCGCTGACCGCACGCCCGGCACGCGCGGCGGCTTCCGCGCCATCCACCAGGTGCGCGTACCCGGTCGGCGCGCCGAGCCGCTCGAGGATCGCGGCGAACCGCTGCTGCTGGGTCGCGTCCCGCGCGAGGCGCAGCACGCCGGCGCCGCCCCAGTCGAGCGACGGCATGGCACGAAGGCGCCGCACTGCGTACAGGAACGCCGCGCGCGAGAGCCGCGCGTTCGGCGCATCGGCGAGATTGAGCACCGGCTGCACCACGCCGGCCGGATTGCCCGACGCACCGCGCGCCGCCGCCGCCTCGCGTTCGTACACCGTCACCGACCAGCCGCGCGACGCGAGCCGCTCCGCGACCGAGGTGCCGGCGAGCCCCGCGCCGATCACGGCGGCGCGGCGCGCGCGCGACGGCTCGACGTAGTCGCCCGGCAGGCGCGCGACCAGCATCTCGCGCTTCGCGGCGAAGCCGGCGCGCGTCGCGACCGCGAAGCCGGCTGCCGCCAGCCCGGCGCGCACCGATGCGGCCACCGACCAGGTCGCCGCGGTGGCGCCGGGGCGCGCGAGGCGAGCGACCGCCGCGAGGACCACGGGCGACCACATCGACGGGTTCTTCGCCGGCGCGAAGCCGTCGAGATAGATGGCATCGGCGCGCAGCACGAGACGCGGAAGCAGGTCCGCCGCGTCGCCGAACGCGAGCGTCAGCGTGACCCGCCCGTCGTCGAAGTGCAGCCGATGCAGCCCGGCGAGGGGCGGCGGCCAGTGTGCGGCGAGCGCGTCGGCGAGCGGGTCCGCCCCGTGTACGCGGCGCAGCGATATCGCATCCACCGGGTGCCCCTCCACCGAGACGAAATGCAGGCGCCGCGGCGCGTGCGGGTCGCTGCGCGCGGCGCGCCAGGTCTCGAGGAAGCTGGTGCCGAGCCCGAAGCCCGTCTCCAGCACGGTGAAGCTCGTCCGGCCGCGCCAGCGGGCGGGGAGGTCGTTGCCGCCGAGAAACACGTGGCGCGCCTGCGCCGCGCCGCCGCCGGCCGCGTGGTACACGTCGCCGTACAGCGGCGAGTACGGGGTGCCGCCGGCATCGAAGTCGACATGGCCGGGGACGATGGGGGGGCGGGGGGCTGACACGGGACGGTCATGGAGCGTGCCGAGGGATGCTAGCACCGGCGCGGGGCAGCCGGCCGAACGGCCTACTGCCCCGCAAAGCGTAGAAGTTCCTGTATCGTCCGGGGCCCGTTGCCGCATCATCCCCTGTCGTTTCCTGCCGGGATTGCCGCCATGTCCGCACTGCCCGCCGCGCAGCTCGCCGCCGAAACGCCCCGGGACTCCACCCTCGCCGAGCGGCTGGAGATCGTGACGCGCATTGCCCGCCGGCTCTTCCGCGTCCCCATCGTCACCCTTTCCCTCCGCCACGGCGGGCGGCTCCGCCTGGTCGCCTGCCAGGGGGTGCCCGTCACCGCGGTCGGCTCGGAGAACGCGTTCGACGCCGCCACGATGGCGAGCTCGGGCCCGCTGGTCCTGCGCGACGCACGCGTGGACCCCCGCTTCGCGCAACACACCTGGGTCAGCGGCAAGCCCTACATCCGCTTCTACGCCGGCACGCTGATTGTCGGCCCGGACGGCAGCAAGGCCGGCATCCTCGGCGTCGCGGACCGCGAGGCCAGCGCGCTCGCCGAGGGCGACCTGATGCTGCTGCGCGACCTCGCCAAGCTGGTCGAGACCGAGCTCGCGGTGATGGCCCTCTCGAAGTCGCGCGCCGCGCTCGCCGAGCAGAGCGAGCGGCTGCGCCGCCGTGCGCTGGTCGATACGCGCACCCAGCTCTGGAACCGCCACGCGATGTTCGAGCTGCTCGACCGCGAGTTCCACCGCGCGCGGCGCGAGCGCGAGAACGTCGCGGTGATCCTCGCCGAGATCGACCAGTACGCCGCACTCGATGCCGCCCCGGGCGCGACCGCGGTCACCGATGCGGTGCTCACCGAAGTGACCCACCGCATCAAGGGCGTGGTGCGCCGCTCCGACACCTGCGCGCGCTTCGCGCCGAACGAGTTCCTGATCTTCCTCTCGCGCTGCGACCTCGCCAACGCGGAGCGCCTGGCCGACCGCATGCGCCACCAGGTGCGGCGCACGCCCATCGCGACGCCGCGCGGCGACCTGCCGCTGACCATCACCGTCGGCGTCGCCGCCGCGTCGCACGACTCCGACTGGAATCCGGACACCCTGGTGCGCGCCGCCGAGGAGGCGATGGACGAGGCGCGCGCCGCCGGCGACGACCGCGTGGTGTCGCGCAGCGTCTAGGCGCGCCGCTCGCCGCCTTGCGCTGGCCCGCCATCGCCGTCCTGGCACTCTGCGCCGCCTACGGGCTGCACCGTCACGTCTTCAGCCGCTCCGTGTACGAGCCGCCCTCGGCCGCCGCGCCGGCCGCGCCGGCGCTCGTCGTCACCGCGGTGCCGGTGCAGGAGAACTTGCCGCCGATGTCCGCGGTGCTGCGCAAGGACGGCTACCGCATCACGCCGCTCGCGACCTTCCACCTCACCGGACGCGTGCTGTCGCGCAAGACCTACTGCTGTTCGTCGCAGGACCGCCTGGCGCCGGTGGACATCGCGTTCGGCTGGGGCCGTATGAGCCACGACACCGTCCTCGCCTCCCTGCAGATCAGCCAGGGCAGCCGCTGGTACCACTTCCGCTATCGGCACGAGCCGCCGATTCCGCAGCGGGAGATCGAGGTCTCGAGCGCGAACATGCACCTGATTCCATCGCGTGCCGACATCGAGGACACGCTGCGCGGCGTGCGCCCCGGGCAGACGGTGACGCTCGCGGGCTTCCTGGTGCGCGCGGAGAAGGACGACTGGCACTGGCAGAGCTCGCTCAGCCGCGAGGACACCGGCGACGGAGCGTGCGAGGTCATCTGGGTGACCGACGTGCGGGTGCACGGCGCCCAGGGCTGACGCTGCGGCAATGCCCGCCGCTGCCCGCTATCATCCGTCCATGAGCCTTCCCGCGAGCATCGTCCCCGGCCTCAAGGGCGCCAAGCAGATCATCGTCGCCGCCGAGCACACCGCGCCGCACGTGGGCAGCGGCAAGGTGCCGGTGCTCGCCACGCCGGTGGTCGTGAACCTGCTGGAGGCCGCGGCACTCGACGCCGTCGAGCACCTGCTGCCCGAGGGCATGCAGTCGCTCGGCATCCAGCTCGACGTGCGCCACTTCGCCGCGACGCCGGTGGGGATGCGCGTGCGCGCCGAGGCCGAGGTCGTCGCGATCGAGGGCCGCTCGATCCGCTTCCGCCTCTCCGCCGCGGACGAGGTGGAGGCGATCAGCGAAGGCGCGCACGAGCGCGTCGTCGTCACCGTCGCGCGCTTCGACAAGCGCATGCTCGACAAGGCCGCGAAGGCGGCGCCCGGTTGACGGCCGCCCGGTCTGCGACGGTGGAGCGGCCCGACCATCAGCTCTCCATGACCGTGCTCATGACGCCGGACACCGCGAACTTCTCCGGCAACGTGCACGGCGGCGCGCTGCTCCGGCTGCTGGATCAGGTCGCGTACGCCTGTGCGAGCCGGTACGCCGCGCGCTACGTCGTCACGCTCTCCGTGGACCAGGTCACGTTCAGGCAGCCGGTGCACGTCGGCGAGCTCGTGACGTTCCTCGCCTCGGTGAACCACACCGGGCGGTCCTCGATGGAGATCGGCATCAAGGTGGTGGCCGAGGACATCCGCAGCAAGGTGGTGCGCCACGTGAACAGCTGTTTCTTCACGATGGTGGCCGTGGACGAGTCCGGCCGTCCTGCCGCGGTACCGACCCTGGTGCCGGAGACGCCGGACGAGCGGCGCCGCTGGCAGGCCGCGCTGGTGCGCAAGGAGATGCGCATCGAGATGGAGAAGCGCGCGGCCGCATTGCGGCGCCCGTCGAACCCGCGCTGACATCACGCCACGCGCCGGCACGGGTCCGCCCCTTGCGGCGGGCGCGCGCAGCGCATACCCTCACGCCCTTCCTCGCATCACCGAACGTCTCCCCATGCTTCCTCCCATCGAACAGCGCATCGCCGCCGAGCTCGGCGTGCGCCCGCAGCAGGTCGCCGCCGCCGTGCAACTCCTCGACGAGGGTGCCACCGTGCCCTTCGTCGCGCGCTATCGCAAGGAGGTTACCGGCGGCCTCGACGACACGCAGCTTCGCACGCTCGAGGAGCGTCTGGGCTATCTGCGCGAGCTCGAGGAGCGCCGCGCGGCAATCCTCGCGAGCATCGGCG
>CAZKHE010000011.1:0-57747 GCA_964552535.1 uncultured Enterobacteriaceae bacterium
CCTTCTGCGGGTGGTACACGCCGTTGATCACGTTGAGCATCGAGCTCTTGCCGGCCCCGTTGGGGCCGATGATGGCGCGGATCTCGTGCTCGCGCACGTCGAACGAGACGCCCTGCAGCGCCTTGACGCCCCCGAAGGAGAGCGAGACGTCGTCGATGACGAGCAGCGGCTCGCCGATGCGTCGATTGGGGTTCACGCTGCCTTCTTGAGGCTGGACACGGCGGGAAAGGTCTTCGCGTCGGTGATCGCGAGCGTCGCGCTGATCTTGCCGGTCCGCCCGTCCTCGAAGCGCACCTGCGTCTCGATGTAGCAGTCCTTCTTCCCGCCGTACAGGGCGTCCACCAGCGGCGCGTACTTCTCGCCGATGAAGCCGCGGCGGACCTTGCGCGTGCGCGTGATCTCGCCGTCGTCGGGGTCGAGCTCCTTGTGCAGGATCAGGAACCGGTGGATCTGCGAGCCGCCGAGCGTGGCGTCCTGCGCGAGATCCCGGTTCACCGACTCGACGCACTCGCGCACCAGGTCGCGCACCGGCGTCTGCCCCGCGAGGTCGGTGTAGCCGCTGTAGGCGAGGTTGCGCCGCTCGGCCCAGTTGCCGACCGCCTCGAAGTCGATGTTCACGAACGCGCACACCATGTCGCGGTTGTGCCCGAAGCACACCGCCTCCTTGACGTACGGGAAGAACTTGAGCTTGTTCTCCAGGTACTTCGGCGCGAACAGCGTGCCGTCGCGGAGACGCCCCACGTCCTTGGCGCGGTCGATGATCTTGAGGTGGCCGTCGGCGTCGAAGTAGCCAGCGTCGCCGGTGTGGAACCAGCCCTCGGCGTCCTTCGCCTCGGCGGTGGCCTCGGCGTTGCGGTGATACTCGGTGAAGAGGCCCGGGCTCCGGATGAGGATCTCGCCGCTCTCGGCGACCTTCACCTCGACGCCCTTCACCGGCGGGCCGACGGTGTCGGGCTTCACCTGGCCGTTGGGCTGCACGCAGACGAACACCGCCGTCTCGGTGGACCCGTAGAGCTGCTTCAGGTTGATGCCGATGGAGCGGTAGAAGATGAAGAGGTCGGGGCCGATCGCCTCGCCCGCGGTGTAGGCCACCTTCACGCGGCTCATGCCGAGGATGTTGCGCAGCGGGCCGTACATCAGCGCATCGCCGAGGCGGTACATGAGCCGGTCGCCGGCGCCCACGGAGCGGTCGCCGTCGAGGATCCTCCCGCCGACGCGCCGCGCGAGCGCCATGAAATGCGCGTACAGCTTGCGCTTCACCCAGCCGGCGTCCTCCATGCGGATGCTCACCTGCGTGAGCAGGCCTTCCAGCACCCGCGGCGGCGCGAAGTAGTACGTCGGGCCGATCTCGCGCATGTCCATGGCCACCGTCTCGGCGGACTCGGGACAGGAGATGCAGAAGCCGACGACGTACGACTGGGTGTAGGAGAAGATGTTCTGGCCGATCCAGGCCATCGGCAGGTAGGCGAGCACCTCGTCGGACGGATCGAGGCCCTCCATCTCCGCGCCCACGCGGCCCGCGGTGATGAGCGCGCTGTGCGTGTGCGTGACGCCCTTCGGATTGCCGGTGGTGCCCGACGTGTAGAACATCGAGGCGATGTCGTTGGTGTCGCCCTTCGCGATCTCGTCGGTGAAGAAGCTGGGGTGCGCGCGCGCGTACTCGCGGCCGATCTCCTGCAGCTTGTCGAAGCTCATCAGCGCGCCCTGGGTGTAGTGGCGCAGGCCGCGCGGATCGTCGTAGAAGATGTGCGCGAGCTTCGGGCACTGCGGCTGGATCTCGAGGAGCTTGTCGACCTGCTCCTGGTCCTCCACCACGGCGAAGGCGATGTCCGCGTCGTGGAAGACGTAGACCATCTCCTGCGCGACCGCGTCCTGGTACAGCGGGACGGGGATGCCGCCCAGGGCCTGCGCGGCGGCCATCGCCCAGTACAGCCGCGGCCGGTTCTCGCCGATGATGGCGAGCGACATGCCGCGCCGGAACCCTTGCGCGGCGAGCCCGCACGCGAGCGCGCGCACCTCGTCGGCGACCTGCGACCAGGTCCACGTCTGCCAGATGCCGAGATCCTTCTCGCGGATCGCCGGCTGGTCCGGCCGCGTCGCGGCGTGATGCAGCAGCAGACGCGGAAAAGTGTCGAGCTTCTCC
This sequence comes from uncultured Enterobacteriaceae bacterium, assembly GCA_964552535.1. Taxonomy (GTDB): domain Bacteria; phylum Pseudomonadota; class Gammaproteobacteria; order Burkholderiales; family SG8-39; genus CAZKHE01. Next base: position 2,144 of record CAZKHE010000011.1, read on the forward strand.
GCCAACGCTCCCTCCTCAGGGGATTGGATGGTCTCGCCGCGGCGCGGCGGCCCCGGCCTCTCCGGGCCTCGGGGTGCGGTCATTGTGCCGCAGAGACGCTCGCGTGGCTAGGGAACCGCCGGAGCGTCCCTGGCCGCGCGCCGCCTGGCGGACCCGGGACGACGCGCGCGCCCTACGCGTAGCTGTAGAACCCGCGCCCGGTCTTGCGGCCGAGGTAGCCGGCCTCGACCATCTCCACCAGCAGGGGGGCCGGGCGGTACTTCGAATCCTTGAACCCTTCGAACAGCACCTGCATCACGGCGAGCTGCACGTCCACGCCGATCAGGTCGCAGAGCGCGAGCGGGCCGATCGGGTGGTTGCAGCCCAGGCGCATCGCGTCGTCGATCTCCTGCGCCGTGGCGAGGCCCTCGCCGAGCGCGAAGATCGCCTCGTTGATCATCGGGCAGAGCATGCGGTTGACCACGAAGCCGGGGGAGTTCTTCACCTGCACCGGCGTCTTGCCGAGCCGCTTCGTCACCGCTTCCGTGGCGGCGTAGGTCGCGTCCGAGGTCTGCAGGCCGCGGATCAGCTCCACCAGCGCCATCACCGGGACCGGGTTGAAGAAGTGCATGCCGATCACCTTGTCCGGGCGCCTGGTGGCGGCCGCGAGCTTGGTGATGGAGATCGACGACGTGTTGGACGCGATGATCGCCTCCGGCTTCGCGGCGGCATCGAGCTGCGCGAAGATCTTCAGCTTGAGCTCGAGGTTCTCGGTCGCCGCCTCGACCACCAGGTCGCAGCCGGCGAGCGCGTCGGTGGCGGTCCCGGTGGCGATGCGCCCGAGCACCTCGGCCTTCTTCTCCGCGGTGAGCTTCTCCTTCTTGACCAGGCGCTCGAGGCTGCCGTCGATGGTCTTCATGCCCCGGTCGAGCTGTGCCTGCGCGACGTCGGTCATCACGACCGGAATGCCGGCGACGGCGCACGCCTGCGCGATGCCGTTGCCCATGGTGCCGGCGCCGACGACGCCGATGGTGCGGATGTCCATTGTGTTGCCTTTCCTCTGACTCAAGGTGCCGACCGTGCGGTCGGCGCTCGGCCGCGGATTCTAACGCCGCCCGCGCCGTGCGCCGCCGGTCAGTTGAGCTCCTTGTCCTTCCAGAACTTGGTGCCCGCCACCGCGCCGCCCGCTTCGAGGCCGGTCTTGGTCAGGGTGTAGAAGTTGGCGTCCGCGATGACGTTCTCGCCGCCGCCGCTGCCCACCGACTTCGATCCCGTGCCTGCCGACGCGCCGCCGCCCGCACCGAACTCCCAGCCCTTGTCGATGAAGGTCTGCATCGCCTTGGTGCTCCTGAACACGATCAGGACCTGCGTCTCCGAGGCGCCGAGCTGCACGCCGGCGCTCGCCTGCGCCATGTTCATGAACGTGTCCTTCTTCGTCTTGTTGTCGTGCACCAGCCCGCTGCCGCCGGCGCCGCCGATGAGGAAGGACAAACCGTAGGTGGTGAAGACGGCGTAGCCCGGGGCCTTGGCGACGGCGTCCTTGAGCTTGGGATCGGCCTTGAAGAAGCGCTCGAGCGAGGCCCTGGCGGCGTCGCGGATCTCGGCCTGTTTCTTGGCCTTGTCCTGCGCGAATGCGGAACCGGCGGCGAGCACGAGGATCAGGAAGGCGGAGAGCAGGGCTTTCGCGGCTTTCATGGGATTCACCTCTTCGGGATGATGGGACAATGGCGCAAACCATTGCAGGGGGATCGACGCCGGCCATGCTGCGTCGTTCATCGAGAATACGCTTCCGCCCGCGCGCCCGCGAGCGCGTTTCGCCTTGACCAACGGGGTGCGCGCCGCGCTGCTCGTGCTCGGCGCGCAGGTGTTCTTCAACCTGGTCGATGCCACGGCGAAGTACCTGGTGCGCGACTTCCCGGTGGTGACGGTCACGTGGGGCCGCTACTTCTTCCACCTGCTCTTCATGGCGGGCTACGTCGCGCTGACCGCCGAGCGCGGCCTGCTCGCCACCCGGCGCCCCGGCCTGCAGCTCGCCCGCGGGCTCGCCCTGCTCGGCTTCTCCGGCTTCCTGATCGCGGCGCTCAAGCACCTGCCGCAGGCCGAAGCGGTGGCGATCAGCTTCGTCGCGCCGCTCGTGATCCTCGTCCTCGCCGGGCCCCTGCTCGGCGAGCGCGTCGGGCTGGCGCGCTGGGTCGCGGCGCTCGGCGGGCTGGCCGGCATGCTCGTCGTGATCCGGCCCGGGGCCGAGCTCGCCGGCATCGGCGTGGTCTTCGCGCTCGCCACGCTCGCCTGCAACGCCGCGTTCCAGCTTCTGACGCGCAAGCTCGCCCTCACCGAGCATCCGCTGACCACGATCCTGCTGTCCGCGCTCATCGGCACCGCGGCCACGACCGTGCTGCTGCCCTTCAACCTGCCCGACCACTGGCCGACGCCCTGGCAGGCGCTGCTGTTCGTGTCGTTCGGCGTGACCGGCTCGGTGAGCCACCTGCTGCTGATCCGCGCCTACCGGCTGGTGCCGGCCTCGTTCATCGCCCCGCTCATCTACAACCACATCGTGCTCGCCACGCTGGCGGGCTACGCCTTCTTCGGGCAGTTTCCCGACGCGCTGTCGCTGGTCGGACTGGCCGCGATCCTGGGCAGCGGCGCCGGCATCGCGCTGTACGAGCGCCGCCGCGCGGCGCTCGCCCGGGGCTAGCGGCCGGCGCGGGCCCGGGCCGCGGCATAGGCCGCCACGAACTCGGGCGAGAGCTTGGCCAACCGCTCGTCCGAAATGCGCCCGCTGCGCTGGATGTAGCTCATCGCGAGCTCGTAGGGCGGGAGCTTGATGTGCTCGGGGAAGCGCTCGTACCACGCGGCGCTCGCGTCGGCGGCGGCGACGAGCTTGTCCATGACCGGACGGCGCTCGGCCTCGAACGTGGCGAAAGCGGCCGGCACGTCGTCGCCGTGGCGCGCGAACGCCCGCGCCAGCGCGATCACGTCCTCCATGGCGAGGCGCGTGCCCGAGCCGATCGAGTAGTGCGCCGTGCGCAGGGCATCGCCCACGAGCACGGCATTCCCGGCCGACCAGCGCGCATTGCGGATGATCGGGAAGTTGCGCCAGATCGAGCGGTTCGACACCAGCGGCTCGCCGCCCAGCACGTGCGCGAAGATCTCGCCGCACTTCGCCAGCATGGCCGCCTCGTCCATGTCCGCGAAGCCCGCGTTGGCCCAGCTCTCCGGGGAGCACTCGACGAGGAAGGTGCTCATGTCGCGCGAGTAGCTGTAGTGGTGCGCGTTCATCGGGCCGTACGCGGTCTCGACGAACGTCTGCGTCAGCGTGTCGAAGTGCTTGCGCGTGCCGCACCACGCGAACTTGTTGCGCAGGGCGCCGATCGTCGTGCCGAACGCCGCCGCACGCAGCGCCCGCACCTGCGAGTTCACGCCGTCCGCGCCGAGGACGACGTCGTAGCCGGCGAGGTCGTCCTCGCTCTTCACGGTCGTCGCGTACTCGGGCACCAGCCCCTCCGACGCCGCGCGCTGCCCGAGCAGCTCCAGCATCCGCAGCCGGCCGATGCCGGCGAAGCCGATGCCGTCGATGCGCACGCGCTCGCCGCGGTGGTTGATGGTCATGTCGCGCCACGTCTCCATGGCGGGCGTGATGAGGTCGTGGGTCTCCGGATCGTCGGCGTGCAGGAACGCGAGCGCCTGCTCGGAGAACACCAGCCCGAAGCCGAACGTCGACCCGCGCGGGTTCTGCTCGACGATGCGGATCTCGGCGTCCGGGCGCTGCCGCCGCATCAGGTAGGCGAAGTAGAGGCCGGCGGGCCCGGCGCCGACGACGAGGATGCGCACCCGTTACCGTCCTTCTTCCTGCAGCCGCTGCGCGATGGCCGCGCGCAGGGCCGCCTTGTCCACCTTGCCGACCCGGGTGAGCGGGAAGGCCTCGATCGTCTCGATGCGCTCGGGGAACTTGTACTTCGCGAGTCCGAGGCCGGCGAGGAACACACCGAGCTCGGCCACCGTCGGCGCCGCGGCCCCGGGACGCACCACCACGTACGCGCAGCCGCGCTCGCCGTAGAGCTTGTCCGGCATCGCCACGACGCGCGCGTCGAGCAGCGCCGGATGCTTCACGATCAGCGCCTCGACCTCCTCCGCGCCGTACTTCTCCCCGCCGCGGCTGATGTTGTCCTTCATGCGCCCTTCGAAGACGAAGCAGCGCTCGCCGTCCACCCACCGCGCGCGCACCAGGTCGCCGGTGCGGAAGAAGCCGTCGGCGGTGAAGGTGTCGGGCGTGCGGTCCATCCGATAGTAGGCGGAGAGCATCGACGCGCCGCGCAGGCACAGCTCGCCCGCCTCGCCGTCGGGCAGCTCGCGCCCGTCGTCGGGCGACTGCACGCGGATCTCGTCGCGCCGGCCCACCGGATTGCCCACCGTGCCGAAGCGCCGCTCCGGCGAGGCGTCCGGAGCGGAGCTCATCAGCATGCCTTCGGTGATGCCGAAGATGCACTGGGCAGGCAGGTGCAGCCGGTGCTCGAGATCGTCGGCGCGATTGAACGCCCAGATCTGCCGCATCGAGGAGAGGTCCGCCTGCGCCGCGGCCGGCGATTCGAGCAGCCGCCCGGCGATCGGTCCGATGCTGCCCGTGTACGCGACGCGCCAGCGCGCGATGGCGGCGAGGAAGGCCTCCTCGTTGAAGCCGTTCTGCAGCACCATCGCGCGGCCCGCCCACAGCGCCGGCAGGAAGCACGCGACCGTCCCCGCGTTGTGGATCAGCGGCAGGCACCACAGCGCGGTGTCCTCGGCGCGCAGCTGCAGCCGGTCGTTCCAGTCGCGCGCCTGGGCGAGGTACTCGCCGTGCATGCGCGGGATGACCTTCGGCACGCCGGTCGATCCGCCGGAAAGCTGGAAGACGGCGACGTCCGCGGGATCGAGCGGCACGGCATCGACTGCGGCACGCGCCGCGGCGAGCGCCATGCCCCCTGAGAGGTTCTCCAGCGCCGGCAGGTCCGACGGTCCGCCGCGCGCGGTGACGAGCAGCGCGACGCTGCCGATCTCCCCCGCCATGCGGCGCGCGAAGGCCACGAGGTCGAAGCCCGCGCTGAAGTCGGCCTGCACCAGGTAGCCGCGCGGCTGCGTGAGCGCGCCAAGCTGGCCGATCTCGATCTCCCGATGCTGCGCGAGCGTGCACACCGGGATCAGGCCGGCCTTGAAGCAGGCGCCGAGCGCGACGGCGGTCTCGATGCAGGTGCCCATCTGGAACAGCACGCGGTCGCCCGGCCGCAGCCCGCGGGCAAGGAGCGCGGCGGCGAGGCGCTCGGTGTCGGCGTCGTAGCCGGCGTAGCTCAGCGTGCGGTCCCCTTCGTGCAGGAAGGGTCGGTCGCCGCGGCGCGCTGCCGCAGCGCGAATGGCGTCGCGGAGCGTGAAGTTCAGCCAGGCGCCGCAGCGCAGGAACGCCGCGGCCTCGGCGTCGCTGCGGTAGCGGACGCCTTCGAGGGGATGCTGGGCGGGCATGGTGGGTGACGCGCGTGGGATCCGGCGCCGATGATACCCCCGGCGCTAGCGGCCTCCCGCCTGCTCGATGGCGCGGGCCATCGCGCCGTACCCCCGCTGCCGCGCGTGGGCGAGCGGCGTCACGCCCTGCGCGTCGGCGATGTTCGGGTTCGCCTTCGCCGCAAGCAGCAGCCGGACGATCTCGGTGTGCGCCGCCCCGCCGTCGCCGAGGATCACCGCCTCGAGCAGCGCCGTCCAGCCGAGGTTGTTGACGTGGTTCACGTCGATCCTCGTCTTGAGCAGCTCGCGCACCGTGTCGACGTGGCCGTAGTGGCAGGCGGGAATCAGCGCGGTGCCGCCGTAGCGGTTGGTGCTCGCGAGGTCCGCGCCCGCGCCGAGCGTCATGCGCAGGATCTCCAGGTAGCCGCGCGCGCCGGCGAGCAGGAAGGCGCTGTTGCGGATGTCGTCCTGCGCGTTCACGTCCGCGCCCGCCTCGATCAGCAGGCGCGCGGCCTCGACGCGGTTGCCGTACGTGGCCGCGACCAGCGCGGTGCGCCCGCTCGCGTCGCGCGCGCGCACGCTCGCCCCCTGCGCCAGCAGCGCCTTCACCTCGGCGGCATCGCCGGCTTCCGCGGCACGGATCAGGGCGGCATCGCGCGCGGCGGTCTGCGCACCGGCATGGGGCGCAACTGCCAAATTCGTCATGGCGGCCGCCGCGGCGAGGCCGAGAACCGCGCGGCGCCGCACCACGGACGGCGGGCGCGCGTCATGACAAGCGCATTTGTTGTCGGTCGTGTCGTGCATGGCGTTGCGGGGCCTCCCGGGCAGGCGATACCGTGGCGGGCATCGCATTGTCCACGAAAGGCGCGCCATGTCGCAGGTCGCCCACAAGCCGCTCATCGAGTGGACCGACGAGCTGTCGGTCGGGATCCAGGAGATCGACGAGCAGCACAAGGTGCTGGTGGGCCTGGTGAACGAGATGCACCAGGCGATCCACGAGCACCACGGCAGCGAAACCGCCAAGCGCATCCTCGACCGGCTGGGGGAGTACACGCGCATCCACTTCGCGGTCGAGGAGAGCCTGATGCGCCTCTTCGAGTATCCCGACTACGAGGCGCACAAGAAACAGCACGAGGAGCTGATCGGCCAGCTCATCCAGTACCAGGCACGCGTCGCCTCCGGCACGACGAAGATCAGCTTCGAGCTGCTGCACTTCCTCAAGCTCTGGCTCGCCGAGCACATCCTCGCCTCGGACAAGGAGTACGCGCCGCACATGCTCAAGCTCGGCGCGAAGGCGAAGTCGGGCAAGCAGTCCTGGTTCAGCAAGCTCTGGCACTAGGCCGGGCGTGAGCACGGCCGGCGTCGCGGCGGGCGCCGCCTTCCAGGAGAGCCTCGCGCGCGCGATGGCCGATGCGCGCTTCCTCGATCGCTTCTACGAGCGCTTCATGGCGACCTCGCCCGCGATCGGCGCGATCTTCGCGGGCCGCGACATGGCGCGACTCAAGCGCAAGCTGCGCTCGTCGCTGCACGTGATGACGCTCGCCGCCGAGGGAGCGCCGGGCGTCGGTCTCTACGTGGATCACCTGGCCGCGCTGCACCAGCGCTTCGCCATCCCGTCCGGGATGTACGCGCTGTGGCTCGACGCGCTGGTCGCGACCGCCGCCGAGTGCGACCCGCGCTTCGACGCCGCGCTGGAGGCGGCGTGGCGCGCCGCGCTCGGTCCCGGCGTCGCGCGCATCGCCGCGCCCGCGCCGTCGCCCTGACGCGCTACTTCTTCGCGCCGCCGGTCACCGCCGCGCGCGCCTTCTCGAGTTCCTGCCTGTTCTCCACCGTCAGCTTGTAGCTGACGTAGTACTTGTAGATGTTGCGTACGTAGGTGGTGGTCTCGATGCCGATCTTCTCGGCGGTCACGAGCTCCACGTTGTTGAACCACTTGTCGGGATTGAGGCCGCGCTTCTCCGCCTCCTTGCGCATCCGGGAGATGTTGCCGGGCCCCGCGTTGTAGCTCGCGAACGCGAAGAGCGGGCGCGTTTCCTCGGTGAACTTCGCGTCCTTGAAGTACTGGGTCATCAGCTTGTCCATGTACTTGGCGCCGCCGTGGATGTTGGGCTCGATCTGGGTGATGTCGCCCACGCCGAGCTCCTTGCCGGTGGCCGGCATGATCTGCATGACGCCGATCGCGCCGACGTGGCTCTTGGCGTTCTGGTTGAGCTGCGACTCCTGGTAGCCCTGCGCGGCCAGCATGATCGGATCGAAGTTGTACTTCGCGCCGTACTTCTTGAACAGCTCCAGGGTCGCGAGGAACTTCCGGTACTCGGCATCGGCAGCGTTGTTCTTGATCTGCTTGATCCGCGCCGCCTGCTGCTTGTACCGGTAGGCGAGCACCCCCTGCTTCTTGAGGTAGTCGGTGTAGAAGGCGTTCAGCTCCGCCTCGAGCTTGGGGCTGCCCTTACGGACCGCCCAGCCCACCCGTCCTCCCTCGCGGACGATCGCGCCCTCGTTCACCTTGATGCCGGGGAGGACCTGCGACCAGACGCGCGCCTTCCAGTCGTCCACGACGATGAACTCCAGCAGCCCGGCGTTCAGCATCTCCATCATGTCCTCGTCCTCGAGCTCGTCGGGCACCTGGACCAGGGTGGCCGGGGCTTTGCCGGCCTGCTTGAGCCGCTGGTTGAGCGCCTCCAGGCTGCGGAAATAGCTCGACGAGGGCCGCACGTGCACGGTCTTGCCCGAGAGCTCGTCCGCGGTGGCGAGAGGCGCGCGCGACACCACGAGCTCGTTCACCGTCTTCAGATCCTCGGGCGCGACGAAGTCCACGAGCTTGAGGCGTTCCTCGGTGACCGTCAGGTTGCCCGCGGCGATGTCGCCGTGGCCGCCGGCCACGTCCTCGATCAGCTCGTCGCGGGTGGTCGGGATGATGTACACCGTGATCGGGCGCTTGCCGAGCTCCTTGGCGTACTTCTGGTTGATCCAGCGCTCGAAGTCGCGCACGTTCTCGGCGGTGAGGCCGCGCTCGCGGCCCTTGTCGTTGTAGAACAACGTGCGGCTGTAGGGCACGAGGACGCGGATCATGCGCCGCTCCTTCATGCCGTCGAAGTCGCCGGTCCACTTCTTCTCGGCGATCGCGAGGCCGCGGACCTTGGCCTGTCCGGCACCCGCGGGCGGCACCGCCGTCTGGGCCCAGGCGCCCGCGACGAACAGGCTGGCCGCGGCGAACGCCGCAATGCGATGGAACGCTTGCATGGCTCGACTCTCCCGGTGACGCGGGCGCCGGGACCGGCACGCCCTTCAGGGGCGCGATGCTAGCGCAAGGTGCGGCAACGAGCGTGCCGCCGGTCAGGCGGCCCGCCTGGCGTACACGCGCCGCCAGGTCTCGGGGAAGGTCCGCACCTCGCCGCCGGAGAGCACGCCGCGCGACGCGAGCGCCGCGTGCAGCTCGGGCAAGCGGTAATGCGGGACCGCCGGAAAGAGGTGATGCTCGATGTGGTAGTTGACGTGGTGGGGGAACAGCACCCAGCGCGCGAGCGGCCCGGGCAGGTTGGTGCGCGCGGCGCGCAGGGGCGAGCGCTTGTCGGTCGGCGCGCCGTGCTCCGCGATGGCGCGCACCCGCAGGATGGCCTGCAGCACCGTCACGGCGGGCAGCACCCACAGCACGAGGTACTTCGCCAGCCCGCTCCAGCCGCCGATCGCGAAGCAGGCGAGCGGCGCGGCGACGTGGAAAGCGACCACGCCCCAGCGGTCGCGCCTCGCGGCGGCGCGCAGCGCCGGGGACGTGTCGTCCAGCGGGCGCTGGGCGACGTCGGTCGCCGCATTCGCGGCGGGCGCGCCGAAGAAGTAGCGGAAGGTCTTCCAGGCGGTGAGGCCCGCCAGGTCGGTGCCGATCTTGCGGAGCAGATACGCCTTGCCGCGCGGATAGCCGCCGTGCAGCGCGATGTCGGGATCGACCTCGCCGTAGAGGTGGTTGTGGTGCAGGCGGTGAATGACCCGGTAGGAGCACATGGAGATGCCGGCGGCCGATCCCATGAGGCGCCCCACCGCCTCGTTGAGCCCGCGACGGCTGAACAGCCGGTAATGCGCGGCGTCGTGGGCGAGCACGAAGAGGGCGTGCTGCTGCGTCGCCACGATCACGATGGCGGGAAGGACGATCCACCACGTCCAGACCGACGCGGCGGCCCACAGCGTGACGGCGAGAATGCCGAGCGTCTGCGCCACCGCGGCCGCGGCGCGGCGGTCGTCCAGCGCGGTGAAGGTCGCCAGCAGTTCCGGCGTCAGCATGCGCGTGGCCGCGCGGCGGTGGTCGTCGCGGAACTCCTCGCCGGTGCGTGCGGCGGCGTCCATCCCGCAAGTGGACGCCCTTGGCCGCCGCGCGTCAATCTGCACCGCAGCGGCTCTGCGATAATCGCGGGTCCCGCGGCGCTCCGGCCGCTCCCGCATCCCAGAAAAGAAGCATCGCCATGTCCCAATACGTCTACACCATGCGGCGCGTCTCCAAGGTCGTGCCGCCCAAGCGCGAGATCCTCAAGAACATCTCGCTCTCCTTCTTCCCCGGCGCGAAGATCGGCGTGCTCGGCCTCAACGGCTCCGGAAAGTCCAGTCTGCTCAAGATCATGGCGGGCGAGGACAAGAACTTCGACGGCGAGGCGATCCCGATGCCCAACATGCGCGTCGGCTTCCTGCCGCAGGAGCCGCAGCTCGACCCCGGGCAGACGGTGCGCGAGGCGGTCGAGCAGGGCATGGGCGACGTGGTCGAGGCGAAGCAGAAGCTCGAGGAGATCTATGCCGCCTACGCCGAGGAGGGCGCCGACTTCGACAAGCTCGCCGAGGACCAGGCGAAATACGAGGCGATCATCGCCGCCGCCGGCCCCGACATGGAGCACCAGCTCGAGATCGCCGCGGATTCGCTGCGCCTGCCGCCCTGGGACGCGAAGATCGCGACCCTCTCCGGCGGCGAGAAGCGGCGCGTGGCGCTGTGCCGGCTGCTGCTCTCCAAGCCCGACATGCTGCTGCTGGACGAGCCGACCAACCACCTCGACGCGGAAAGCGTGGAGTGGCTGGAGCAGTTCCTGCAGCGCTTCCCCGGAACCGTGGTGGGCGTGACGCACGACCGCTACTTCCTCGACAACGCCGCGGAGTGGATCCTCGAGCTCGACCGCGGCCACGGCATTCCGTGGAAGGGCAACTACTCGTCCTGGCTCGAGCAGAAGGAGCAGCGCCTCGAGCAGGAAGCCAAGTCCGAGGCGGCGCGGGTGAAGACCATGAAGGCCGAGCTCGAGTGGGTGCGCCAGAACCCCAAGGGCCGCCAGGCGAAGTCGAAGGCCCGCCTCGCGCGCTTCGAGGAGCTCTCCTCGTACGAGTACCAGAAGCGCAACGAGACCTCCGAGATCTTCATCCCGGTGGGCGAGCGCCTCGGCAACGAGGTGATCGAGTTCGACAACGTCTCGAAGGGCTTCGGCGACCGCCTGCTGATCGACAAGCTGTCGTTCAAGGTGCCGCCGGGGGCCATCGTCGGCATCATCGGGCCGAACGGCGCCGGGAAGTCCACGATCTTCCGCATGATCACCGGCAAGGAACAGCCGGACGCCGGCACGGTGAAGATCGGGCCGACGGTGAAGCTCGCGTTCGTGGACCAGACGCGCGAGGCGCTCGCCGGCAACAAGACGGTGTGGGAGGAGGTCTCCGGGGGGCTGGACATCCTCACGGTCGGCAAGTTCGAGATGCCGTCGCGGGCCTACCTCGGCCGCTTCAACTTCAAGGGCGCGGACCAGCAGAAGATCGTCGGGCAGCTCTCCGGCGGGGAGCGCGGCCGGCTGCATCTCGCCAAGACCCTCATCGCCGGGGGCAACGTGCTGCTGCTCGACGAGCCGTCGAACGACCTCGACGTCGAGACCCTGCGCGCGCTGGAGGATGCCCTGCTCGAGTTCCCCGGTTCGGTCATGGTGATCAGCCACGACCGCTGGTTCCTCGACCGCATCGCGACCCACATCCTCGCCGCGGAGGGCGAGTCGCAGTGGGTATTCTTCCCCGGCAACTTCCATGAGTACGAGGAGGACAAGAAGCGCCGCCTCGGCGAGGAAGGCGCCCGGCCGCACCGGATCCGCTACAAGCCGCTCGCCGGCTGAGCGCACGCGGGGCCGAGGCGCCCCGCAAGACCCGGCCGGCCGGGTCCGGCGGTCGGGTTGCGGTTGGCACGGCCGTTGCGAGCCCTTGCCGGCATGACGCCGCTCCGCGCCCCCGCATGACCCTGCCCGGACTCCGCGGCCTTTCCCCGCTCGATGTCGTGAAGCGCGCCGTCGCCGAGTTCTCGCGCGATTCGATGACCGTCTACGCCTCGGCGCTCGCCTACCGTGCGCTGTTCTCGCTCTTCCCGTTCCTGATCTTCCTGGTCGCCCTCCTCGGCTTCCTCCAGCTGACGCAGCTGTTCGACTGGCTTCGCGCGCAGGCCGCCCTGGTGGTGCCCGCCGACGCCATGCAGATCGTCGACCGGGTGCTCGGCGAGGTGCAGTCCTCCAACGGGGGACTGCTGTCCCTCGGCATCCTGCTCGCGGTGTACTCGGCCTCGGTCGGCGTGGCGACGGCCATGGAGGCGCTCAACGTGGCCTACGACGTGCGCGAGCGCCGGTCCGCCCTCAAGCGCTATGCGCTGTCGATCGTCTATACCGTCGGCATCGCGGCCCTGCTGATCCTCGCCGCCGGCCTGATGGTGATCGGCCCAGGGATCGCGGAATGGATCGCTTCCCGGCTGGGCATGGAGGATCTCGTCGTCACCCTCTGGAACTGGCTGCGCTGGCCGGTGGCGGTCCTGCTCCTGATGCTGGTGGCGTCGCTGGTGTATTACGCCGGCCCGAACGCCGACATCCGCTATCGCCTGGTCACGCCGGGGGCGGTGCTCGCGGTGGTGGTGTGGATCGTCGCCTCGATCGCATTCGGCTACTACGTGCGCACCATCGGCGACTACAACGCGACCTACGGGAGCCTGGGCGCGGTGGTCATCCTGCTCTTCTACTTCTTCATCTCGGCCGCGGTGTTCCTGTTCGGCGCGGAGGTCAACGCCGTGATCGAGCGTTCGGCCGCACGGGAAGGCCTGTCGCACGGGTCCGCGGCAGCCGGCACGCGGCTTGCGACCGGACGTTGATCGCCATTCCGATCCGGGAGCAACCCAGATGAGCGACATGATCACGGGCGAATTCCACGACGTGCACGCCGCGCGGGCCGCTTGCCGCGAGCTCGGCCGGCGCGGCTTTCCGGGGGCCGACATCCGGCTGGTGTGGAGCGGCGCGCGTCCCGGCGCGCGCCTGGTGGTCCGCGTCGAGGAAAGCCGGGCGGATGAGGCGGTCGCGCTCATGCGCCAGAGCGGCGCGGCCCACGCAACCGCGGGGGACCCGATCGCGGCGGTGAAGAGCGAGGCGCGCAGCGCGCGCGAGGCCGAGGTGCACCGCGCGACGCACACGCCCGGCGGCGCCTCGCACGACGTCTTCTAGCCGCGCGGCCCGTCGGTTCTACCTGCGGCGCGCGCCGGCCAGCAGCGGTGCGATCGCGTTGCGGAGTTCGGCGGGCTCGATGGGCTTGCGCACCACCGCCCGCACGCCGGATGCCTCCAGGCCCCCCTCCGGCAGACCCTCCGCATAGCCGGTGTAGAGCACCACCGGCAGATCCGGACGCAGCGCGCCGATCTCGGCGGCCAGCTGCAGGCCCGTCATCCGCGGCATGGTGTGGTCGGTGATGACGAGCGCGATGTCCTCGCCGCCGTACTCCAGCGCCTCCAGCGCCTCCACCGCGGAGACGCACGGCGTGACGCCGAGGCCCCAGGTCTCCAGCAGCTCGCGCATGAAGGCGAGCACCGCGTGCTCGTCGTCGACCAGCAGCACCCGGCCCTGCAGGGCGGGCGCACGGTCCTTGCGCCGACCCTGTTCGCCGTCGGCGGCATGCACGCCGTCTCCGGCGGCAAGCGGCAGGAGCACGCGGAACGCCGTGCCGGTGTCGGGCGCGCTGTCCACGCAGATGTGGCCGCCGTGCTCGTGCACGATGCCGTGCACCACGGCGAGCCCCATGCCCGTGCCCTTGCCCACCTCCTTGGTGGAGAAGAAGGGCTCGAACACGCGCTCCAGCATGCCCGGGGCGATGCCCGGTCCTTCGTCGGCCACCGCCATCTCGACGTAGCGGCCCTCGACCGGCGCGCGGCAGCTCGCGCACACGCACGCCTCGGCGCGCCACTCGCGCACCGCGACGCGGATGCGTCCGGTGCCGCCCACCGCGTCGCGCGCGTTGATGCACAGGTTGAGCAGCACCTGCTCGATCTGCACCGGGTCCGCCTCGACCGCGGCCGCGCCGAGCGCGTCCACCTCCAGCTCGATCGACGCGGGCAGCATCGGCCGCACGAGCTGCGCGCCCTCGCGCACCAGGGCGGCGAGCGCCACGCGCCGCCGCTCGCCGCGCTGCCCGCGGCTGAAGGTGAGCATCTGCTGGATCAGGTCGCGCGCGCGGCGGCACGACTGCTCGGCCTGGTGCAGGTAGTGCGAGAGCTTCGGATCGGCCGCCGCCGACTCCCGCTCCGCGGCGAGCACGACGTAGCCGACCACGCTGGTGAGGATGTTGTTGAAGTCGTGCGCGATGCCGCCGGTGAGCTGGCCGATCGCCTCCATCTTCTGCGCCTGGCGCAGTTGCGCCTCCAGGCCCGCGCGCTCGGCTTCCGCCTGCTTGCGCTCGGTGATGTCGCGCGCGATCTGCAGGACGTGCGGCTCGCCGCGGTGCTGGATGGGGATGGTCCGCAGTTCGGTGATGATGCGCCGTCCGTCCTTGCGCAGCGCCTCCAGCTCCGCGCGGGAGGCCTCGCCCGCAAGCGCACGGCGGACCATCTCGATCCGCGGCCGGACCAACTCCGCCGGCCAGGCGAGGCCCTCGAAGCCGCGGCCCACCACGTCCTGGCGCGCGTAACCGAAGATCTTCTCGTGCGCCGGATTGACGTCCACCCGCTGCAGCCGGCTGTTCCAGAGCATCAGCGCGTCGGCCGAGGCGTTGAACATCGCGCGATACTGGTCCTCGCTGCCGCGCAGCGCCTCCTCGGTGCGCTTGCGCTCGGTGATGTCGCGCCCCATCCAGAGGACGTGCGGCTCGCCGCGGTGGCGCACCGGCACCGCGCGCAGCTCCAGCTCGCAGCTCGCGCCGTCGCGGCGCACGAGGCGGGTCTCGATCATGACCGCCTCCCCGGCCAGCGCCCGGTCGTGCAGCTCGCGCAGCGTGGCGTGCGTGTCCGGCGGGTTGGCGAGCACGCTGTCCGCGCCGAGCACCTCGGCGCGGGTGAAGCCGCTCATGCGCTCGTAGGTCGCGTTCACGTCCACGATCCGGAAGCGGGCGTCGCGCAGCACCAGCGCGTCGGCCGACGCGTTGAAGATGGCGCGGTACTGCTCCTCGCTCGCGCGCAGGGCCTCCTCGGCACGGATCCGTTCGGTGATGTCGCGCACCGCGGCGACCACGGTGAGCCGCCCCTCGAGCATCAGTCGATTGGCGGTGATTTCCACCGGAAACACGGTGCCGTCCTTCTTGCGGTGCCAGCGCAGCGGGATGTGCACCCGGCCGGTCGGCGCCTGGACGGACTCGCGGGTGCCGGCGGGCTCGGCCGAGATGTCCGAGACGGCGAGCGCCAGGAGCTCCTCGCGGTCGTAGCCCCACAGCCGCTCCGCCGCCGGATTCGCATCGACGAGGCGCAGGGTGTCCACGTCCACCAGCACGATCGCGTCCGACTCGGTCTCGAACAGCAGCCGGTAGCGCTCCTCGCTGTCGCGCAGCCGCTTCTCGGCCCGCTTGCCCTCGGTGATGTCGCGCATGATGACCAGCGCGTGGGGCCGGCCGCGGTAGCGCATCGGCACGCCGTGGATCGCCACGTCGAAGAGCGCGCCGTCGCGCCGGTGGATCTGCGACTCGATGTGGCAAGGCTGGCCCGCCACCACGCGCGGCAGGAGTTGCGCGCACTGCGCCTGCAGCGCCGGGCTGACGAACGCGCCCAGCGTCCGGCCGACGAGCTCGTCGCGGCGGCAGCCGAGCAGCGCGAGGAACGCCTCGTTGACGTCCACCACGCGGTGATCCTCGTCCTCGAGCAGCATGCCGTCCACCGAGGCGTTGAAGATGGTCCGGTGCTGCTCCTCGCTCGCGCGGAGGCGCTCCTCGGCGGCCTTGCGCGCGGTGACGTCCCGCACGAAAGCGAGCACGCGAGGCCCTCCGGCGATGGTCGCTCGCTTCAGGGTCACGTCGTTCCAGAGCAGCGTGCCGTCCTTGCGCCGCGCATGCCACTCGAAGCGCACCGGCTCCTCGTGCACGCGCGCCTGCTGGATGAACGCCTGCGCCTCGCGCTCGGTGTAGGGCGGCACGTTCTCGCTCACCGCGGCCACCGAGAGGTCGCGCAGTTCCTCCGGCAGCCAGCCGTACAGCCGGGTGGCCGCCGGGCTCACGTCGAGGATGCGCCCCGTGTCCCAGTCGTGCACGAAGATGCAGTCCTCGCTCGCCTCGAAGATCGCCCGATAGCTCGCCTCGGAGTCGAGCAGCGCCGCGCGCGCCCGCCCGCGGTCGAGCTCGGCGGCGGCGCGCACCGCGAAGATCTTGATGACCGCCTCGAACAGGTCGGTATTGGGCAGCGGCCGGCGGGCGGCGACCGACAGGATGCCGCGCGTGCCGTCGGGCCCTTCGCTCAGGGCATGGCCGGCGTAGCCCCGCACGCCGAGCTGCGCGAGGTCGGTGTCCGCCGGGAAGCGCGCGCACACCTCGTCGGCCACCGACCAGTACTGCTCGCGCATCACCTCGGCGCACGGCGTACCGGCGATCCCGTACTCGATGTTGTCGTGGATCCGGCCGTCGGCATACACCGCCAGGGTCTTGAGGACGTCCGGGCGCCCCGGCTCGATGACGGAGATGAAGCCGACGTCCACCGCGAGGAGCTCGCACAGCACGCGGATCAGGTCGGCGAACACGTCGTCGCTCGTCGCCACGCGCGAGACCGCCAGCGCGGCGCGTCGCATCAGCTCCTCCGCAGCCGCGCGTTCCACCTCGCCGCTCACCCGCGCGGAGAAGATCTTCAGCATCGACTCGAAGAGCTCGGGCGCGTCGATCCCCCGGCGCGTCATGGCCACGATCAGGCCGAGCGGCTGCCCGGCGGACCCGGTGAGCGGATAGCCGGCGTAGCCGTCCATGCCCTTCGCGGCGAACAGCGTCCCGGGGGGAAAGCGGCGCATGGCGCCGGCATGCAGACAGATGAAGTCGCGGCCGGTGACGTCCTTGCACGGCGTGCCCTCGAGCGCGTACTCGAACGGCCGCAGCAGGTGCCCGTCGAGCCAGCAGGCGAGCGTGCGCATGTGCGACGGGTCGGTATCGGTGAAGACCGCGATGAACGCGGCATCCGCCTCGAGGATGGCGGCGAGTTCGCGCACGAGCTGATCGAAGATGTCGGGCCCGCTCGCCCGCGACACCGCGAGCGCCGCGCGCATCAGCGGCGTGCCGATGGGCGGATCGGCGGCAGGCGGCTCGCCGGGAATCACGGCGAGCGCCGGGTCGGTGCGGTCCATGGACGCCTCCTCCATACGGATGGCTCGATACCGAACTCTAGTCCGTGCCCCCGCCGGACGCGGTCGAAGTTACCTTTGCATTACCGACGGATACACGCCGGTTACAAAGGCCCGACCGCCGCTACTCCCGGCCCGCCGGAACGTACATGTAGCCGGCGCCGCGGACGGTACGGATCACCTGAGGGCGGTCCGGGTCGTCCTGGATCTTCCGGCGCACCCGCGCGATGCGGATGTCGATGGAGCGGTCGAACGGCTCCCACTCGCGGTTGCGCGTGAGCGTGAGCAGGCGGTCGCGCGACAGCACCTGGTTGGGATGCTCGGCGAAGGCGCGCAGCAGGTCGAACTCCATCGCGGTGACCGGCACCTCGTTGCCCTCCGGGTCGAGCAGGCGACGCGCCGGGAGATCGAGCGTGCAGCGGCCGATCGGCAGCCGCTCGCCGCGGCCCGCCGCACCGGCCGGGGCCGCCGCGGGGGCGTGGCGGTCCTGCACCCGCCGCAGGAGGCTCTTCAGCCGGGCGCGCAGCTCGCGCGGGTCGAACGGCTTGGTGATGTAGTCGTCGGCGCCCATCTCGAGGCCGACGACGCGGTCGACGACGTCGTCCGCGGCGGTGACCATCACGATGCCGAGGTCGTGGCGGTCGCGGAGGAAGCGCGCGAGCGAGAGCCCGTCCTCGCCGGGCAGCCCGACGTCGAGCAGCACGATGTCGGGCACCGCGCGCGCCAGTGCGGCGCGCAGGGCAGCGCCGTCACCGACGGCCTCCACCTCATAGCCATGCGCGCCGAGGTACTCGCGCAGCATGTCGCGAATGGCGGGATCGTCGTCCACGACCAGCACGCGTGCCAGGGCCATCGCCTCCTCCGGTGAAGACGCCCGGATTATAGCGGCGGGCCCGCCGTTACCCCGCGGTTACACACCGATGCGGAAACGACAATCGCGCGATACCGGCCGCCCCTATCGTCGAGGCCATCCACTCGACGAACGGAGCATCACCGTGCCAGCCCCCCTGCAGCAGACCGCGACGATCCGGCTCGAAGCGCGCCGCGAGGCGACCTTCCGCGGGCTCGCGGAGCGCCTCCTGCGCGTGCGGCGCGGCGCCGCCTGGATCACCCAGCACCGCGACGCGTGCGACTACATCGTCGCGGCGGGGGACGAGGTGCGCATCGCCGGCGACGGCGCGGTGATCGTGCAGGCGCTCACGGATGTCGTGATCGACGTGATGCGCCCCGCGCCCGTGTCGCGCGCACGCGCCGCCCTGCGCGCCATCGTCGGCGCGGTGCGCCGCCCGCCCGTCGGCGCACCCGCTTCCCATCCGGTGCCGCGCTGAGCGCGCGCCGTTCCATCGCCCACCCCCACCCCACAGGAGACTCCACCATGCAAGCAGCCGTCCTCGACCGTGCCCGCACTTCCGCCAACCCCTACGCGAAGTGCATCGAAGTATCGAAGCGCGTGCGCTGGGAGATCGAACGCGACGTGATCCGCGGCCGCCGCTTCGACTTCGCGAAGAAGTTCCTGCCCGACTCGCTGTCGAAGGTCGCGGCGATGCCGACGCTGTCCGCGGCCGAGAAGCGCCTGATGAGCCAGGTGCAGGGCCGCACCTACGCGTACATCTTCGGCCTCGCCGAGCGCTTCATCGGCGCGAAGGTGCTGGAGGTGAGCCGCGACCACTGGCTCGGCGACCAGCAGGCGCTCGAGGCGCTGGTGCGCTTCGCCGACGAGGAGCTGAAGCACCAGGCGCTGTTCCGCCGCATCGAGGAGATGCTGGACGCGGAGATGCCGGCGGGCTACGTGCGCACCGCCGATCCGGACGCCGTCGCGCGCGCCGTGCTCGGCGCCTCGACCTGGGCCGTGCTCGCGCTCACCTGCAACATCGAGATCTTCACGCAGGCGCACTACCGCAGCAGCATCGAGCCGGACGGCAACCTCTCGGAGCTGTGGAAGGACGTGTTCCTGTACCACTGGCGCGAGGAATCGCAGCACGCGATCCTGGACGAGCTGGAGTGGCAGCGCGAGGACGCGAAGCTCGACGAGGCCGCCCGCGACCAGGCGGTGAACGACCTCATCGCGCTCGTCGGCGCGCTCGACGGCATCCTGCAGGGCCAGGCGCGCGCCGACGCGGGCTACTTCATGGCCATCGCCGGCCGTCCCTTCGGCGCCGACGAGGGGGCGTCCATCGAGGCCGCCCTGCTCTCCGCGTACCGCTGGCAGTACATCGTGTCGGGCGTGCAGGAGCCGCGCTTCGCGAACCTGCTCGCCAGCCTCACCACGCCCGAGCAGATGCGCCGCATCGGCGCGGCGCTCGCGCCCATCGTCTCGTAGTCGCAACGCCGCAGCGGACCGCATCCGGTCCGCCGCGCCGGGAGAACCGCCATGGACCTGTACGAACCCTTCCTTCCCGCCGCCGCACGCTTCGACCCCGCCCCGGTGGTGGCGCTGCATTCGAGCGGCGCCTCGTCGAAGCAGTGGCAGCGCGTGCGCACCGCCCTCGGCCGCCGCGCGGCGCTGATCGCGCCGGACTTCCACGGCCACGGCACCGCCCCGGCGTGGTACGGCGCGGCGCGCGACATCGCCGCGGCGGACGTGGGCATCGCGCTGCGCGAGCTGGACGCGATCGGCCGGCCGGTGCACCTCGTCGGTCACTCCTATGGCGGCGCCATCGCACTGGACGTGGCGCTGCGGCGGCCGCGCCTGGTGCGCACGCTGACGCTCTACGAGCCGGTCGCCTTCGGCTGGCTGCTCGGCTACAACGCGCGCCACGCACCGGCGCGCGAGATCGTCGGCGTGGGCCGCGCCATCGGGCGCCGGGTGCGCCGCGGCGAGGTGGACGAGGCCGCGCGCCTGTTCGTGAGCTACTGGTCGGGCCCGGCGGCGTGGGACGCGATGGCCGCGCCCGCGCGCGCGACCCTCGCCCAGCGCATGCCGCAGGTCGCGGGGCACTTCGAATCGCTGTTCGACCGCGCCCCGCCGCTCGCCGCCCTGCGCTGCATCGAGCGCCCGGTGATGCTGGTCACCGGCGAGCGGATGAAGGCCCCGGTGCGCCGCATCGTCGAGCTCCTGCAGGCGTGGCTGCCGCAGGTGGGCTGCGCGCGCATCCGCGACGCCGGGCACATGGGCCCGGTCACGCATCCCGACGCGTTCGCGGGCGTCCTGACGGCATTCCTCGGCACGCGCATGTCGACCACCGTCGCGACCCCGCTGGCGGCGACGGCTCAGGCCTGAGCGGGCGCCGCCGCGGGCGACTCCGCCCGGTACTCGGAGAAGATGCCGAGCTCGACGTGGCGCTCGACGCGCGCGAATCCCGCCGCGTCGAGCGCCGCCAGGACCGTCTCCGCCGGCACGCAGGCGTCGATGGTGTCCCAGTAGTAGCGCATGAGCAGCGCGGTGTCGGCGTGCCGGCCGAAGAGCCGCGCGAGCACCGGCACGACGCCGCCCATGTACGCGGCGAGCGCGGCGCGCGCGATGCGGCCGCGCGGGCGGGTGATCTCGAGCACGCACAGGCGCCCGCCCGGACGCAGCACGCGGCGGAACTCGGCGAAGGCGGCGCCGAGATCGGCGACGTGGCGCAGCGCGAAACCCATGCTCACGAAATCGAAGCGGGCCGCCGGGAAGGGCAGCCGCTCGGCATACGCGCCGACGCGCGCGAGACCGCCGATGTCCTGCCCCGCCGCCAGCATGCCGAGGCTCGGATCGACCGCGACCACGCCGCCCGACGCGCCGACGCGCGCGAGCGCGGCGGCGGCGACGAGGCCGGTGCCGCTCGCGACGTCGAGCACCTGCATGCCGCCGGCGAGCCCCGCGCGCCCGAGCGCCTGTCCGCGATACCACGCGCCCGAGCCGCCGGAGAGGATCGCCTCCATGCGGTCGTAGTCGCCCGCGGTGCGGTCGAACAGGCCGCGCACCCAGCGTGGCCGGGCCGACTCGTCGCCGTAGTAGCGAGGCAGGGGCGGGTGCGGGGCGAGGCGGCGTGACACGGGAAGGCTCCGGCGGAGGCGGAAGCGGCCACTATAGCGGCTGCCGCGCGGACGCTGGTCCTGCGTCGTGAAAGGGACATAATGTCTGCCGGAGCGCGCCGCCCCGGCGCACAATCACAAGAGCAGGCTTCACCCGCGCATTCCGCGTGTTGCGGAAGGAACCTGAGCCGTGGTCCTGCCGAACCCTGCCGCCGACGACGCGGGCCGCGAGCCGCGGTCGCCGTGCGGCACCGCGTCGCTGCCCGCAGGCGCCGGCGCCCTGATGGCCTCGCTGCCCGGACACGCCGCGCTCCTCGACGCGCATGGCGTGATCGTGACGGTCAACGCCGCGTGGCGGCGCTTCGCGTCGGCCAGCGGCGTGCGCTCGCTCGAGGGACTCGCCGAGGGCACGCCGTATCTCGAGGTGTGCGCACGGGCGGCGGCACGCGGCGACGCGCTCGCCGGCGAGGCGCGCGCCGGCCTCGCGGCCGTGCTCGCCGGCGAGCGGGAGGAGTTCATCCTCGAGTACCCCTGTCCCACGCCGGCGAGCGCGCGCTGGTTCGTGATGCACGCCACGCGCGTCGTGCCGCCGCTGGCGGGCGTGCTCGTCATGCACCTCGACATCACCGACCGCCGCGCCGAGGAGATCGCCGGACTCGCGGCGAGCGAGCATCGCTTCCGCGAGCTGGCCGAGGCGATGCCGCACGTCGTGTGGACCGCGCGTGCCGACGGCGAGGTCGACTACTACAACGCCCGCGTCGCCGGCTTCTCGCCCGCGATCCGCGACGCGGACGGTCGGTGGCGCTGGGACCTCGTGCTGCATCCCGACGATCTCGCCGAGACGGTGGCGGCGTGGCGTACGGCGGCGGCCGACGGACGCCTCTACGAGCGCGAGCATCGCATCCGCATGGCCGATGGCGCCTATCGCTGGCACCTCAGCCGGGCCCTGCCGGTGCGGGACGCCCGCGGACGCATCGTGCGCTGGTACGGGACGGCCACCGACATCGACCACCGGCGCCGCGCGGAGATCGCGTTGCGCGAAGCCGAGGAGCGCTTCCGCGCCGCGATGGACGCGTCGTCGATCCCGTTCTCGATCATGTCCCCGGTGCGCGACGGGGCCGGCGCCATCGTCGATTTCCGCTGGAGCTACGTGAACGAGGCCAACGCCGCGCTGCTCGGCGAGGATCGCGACGCGCTCGTCGGCGCGCGCATGGGCGAGCGCCGCCCGGGTGCGCTGGCGGTCAGCGGCCTGATGCCGCTCCTGCGGCGGGTGGTCGAGCGGCAGGAGCGCGGGCAGACCGTAGTGGACGCCTCGCCCGCGGGCATCGCCGGCTGGTTCCAAGTCGACGCCGCGCCGCTCGGCGACGGCCTGTGCGCCTGGCACACCGAAGTCACCGGCTATCGCGCCGCGATCGCCGAGGCGAACGCCGCGCGCGAGCAGCTGGAGGCGGTGACGCGCCTCATGCTCGCCGGCGTCACGCGCTGCACCGCGAACCTCGAGATCGCCTGGGTCAGCCCCCGCTACGCGGAGTGGATCGGCCAGCCCGCGGAGGCCTTGGTGGGGCGGCCGCTCGCCGACGTGCTCGGGGCGCGCGCCTTCGCGACGCTGCTGCCCTATTACGAGCGCGTGCTCGCAGGCGAGCGCGTGGAGTTCGAGGAGGAGGTCGAGTACCCCGAGCTGGGCCGCCGGTGGGTGCAGGCGGCCTACGAGCCGTCGCGCAACTCCGCGGGCGCGGTGGACGGCTGGGTCGCGGTGGTGAGCGACGTCACCGACCGCAAGCGCCTCGAGCTGCAGCTGCGCGAGGCGGACCGGCGCAAGGACGAGTTCCTCGCGGTGCTCGCGCACGAGCTGCGCAACCCGCTCGCGCCGCTGCGCAACGGCGTGCAGATCGCCCGCCTCACCGCGCCCGCCGACGACATGCTGCGGGGCACGCTGGACATGATGGACCGGCAGCTCGCGCACCTCGTGCGCCTCGTCGACGACCTGCTGGACATCAGCCGCATCAGCCGGGGGAAGGTGGTGCTGCGCGCCGCGCCGGTGCCGCTCGCCCAGGTGCTCGCCAGCAGCGTCGAGAGCTGCCGCTCGTACATCGATGCGCACGGCCACCGCCTGGTGGTCGACACGGACATCGCCGGGGCGACCGTCGAGGGCGATTTCGACCGGCTCGCGCAAGTGTTCTCGAACCTGCTGGTGAACGCGGCGAAGTACAGCGACCGGGGCGGAACGGTGACGCTGTCGGCGCGCGCCGCCGCCGACGCCGTCGAGGTGCGCGTCTCCGACACCGGCATCGGCATCGCGCCCGAGGACCTGGAACGCGTGTTCGAGATGTTCTCGCAGGTCGCGCGCCACCAGGGACGTGCCGACGGCGGTCTCGGCATCGGGCTCTCGCTGGTGCGCACGCTCGTGGAGATGCATGGGGGCGCCATCCACGCCGAAAGCCCGGGGCCCGGACTGGGCAGCGCGTTCGTCGTGCGCCTGCCGCTTGCGCGAGGAACGCAAGCCGCGGCGTCGCCCTCGCGGGTGGCCGACAGGCTCGCGTGCAGGGCGCTGCGCATTCTCGTGGCCGACGACAACGCCGACGCGGCGCAATCGCTTGCCACGCTGCTGCGCCTGCAGGGGCACGAGGTGGCGATCGCGCACGACGGGCGCGAGGCGCTCGACCGGGCCGCAGCGCTGCGGCCCGAGGTCGTGTTCATGGATCTCGGCATGCCGCGGATGGACGGACTGGAGGCGGCGCGGCAGCTCCGCACCCGTCCGGCGACGCGCGGCGCGCTGATCGTCGCGCTCACCGGATGGGGCCAACCGGCCGACCGCGCGCGTTCGCGCGCGGCGGGCATCGACATGCACCTGGTGAAGCCGGTCACCCCCGCGGCCCTCGCCGAGGTGTTCGAGGCGGCCGCGCGGCGGCCGAGCGCCTGACCGCGGGGGCCCGGTCGGCGCGCGCGGATCCGCGCTATGCCCGCCCGCGCACCAACCCGGCCACCGTGATCGCGCCCCACGTCACGTTGAGCGCCAGCGCCGCCCAGGCGCCGGCCATGCCGACGCTCACCGCCATCGACGCGGAGCCGACGAGATT
This sequence comes from uncultured Enterobacteriaceae bacterium, assembly GCA_964552535.1. Taxonomy (GTDB): domain Bacteria; phylum Pseudomonadota; class Gammaproteobacteria; order Burkholderiales; family SG8-39; genus CAZKHE01. The sequence continues at coordinate 26,166 of CAZKHE010000011.1, forward strand.
GGCGAGCAGATACCTGCGGCTGCTGGGGGCGAGCAGGCCGCGCACGTTGGCGAAGTAGGCGCCGAGGATGCAGGCGGTACCGAGCCAGCCTGCCGCTTCCGACCAGGGGATCACTTCCCATGCTCCATCGTTGTGGTTCTGCGCATTGCACGCGTCCGATCGGGAATCGCCCGATTCCGGCCCGCCGGAGTTGGTCATACAGTCGCCCCGGACGTCAACCCGCTCGCATCGCGATGCATCGCCACGGCACCGACATCATCCGTCTGCTCACCGACCTCTACGTCCGCGCGCCGCAGCTCGAGGACGGCGAAGTGGCGGTCTGGCTTGCGCGCATCCAGCAGCGCTTCGGCTTGGAGGCGAGCGAGCTCAACGCGATGTGCGACGAGGCGACGCGGCTCGGCGAGTGGGCGACGGGCAAGGTGCGCGACGTCTGCGCGGGCTGACGCAGGACGGGGGGATCCGCCGCCGGCTCGCTAGCGGAGCATCTTCGCCACCGCCGCGCACAGCACCCCGTCCGCGGACGCGAGCCGTTCGAGCACGGTGAAATGATCGTCGCCGGCGCAGTCGATGCCTTCGACCGGGCAGCCGGACCGTTCGAGATACGCGGCGTACTCGTGCGACTGCCGCACGAGCTCCGGGAGTTCCGCCGCCCCCACGGTCACCACCGTCGGCACCTTCGCCGGGGGCCGGGCGATCGGCGAGTTGCGCCGCGCTTCGTCGAGGTCCATGCGGATGGGCGCGTTCAGATATGAGTGCATGATCGGCTCGAGGTCGTACAGCCCGCTGATGAGCAGGCCGCCGGCGAGTCCCGGCACCTCGAGCGCGATGGCGGAAAGATGCCCGCCGGCCGAGTGCCCGCCCACCGCCAGCCGGTCCGAGGCGCCGAACTCCGGCACGAGCCGCGGCAGCAGCCAGCGCATCGCCATGCGCGCCTCCTCCGCGATCTGGGTCATCGTCGCCGCAGGCGCCAGGGTGTACTCGATCTGCACCACGTTGATGCCGCGCGCCAGCAGCCCCTCGCCGACGAACGCGTGCGTCTCCTTCTCGTTCCACTGCCAGTAGCCGCCGTGGATGTAGGCGAACGTGGGCCGTCCGGCCGCGCCGCAGTGGAAGAAGTCGAGCCGCTGGCGCGGTCCCGCGCCGTACGCGCGGTCGCGATCGCAGCGCACGCCCGCGTACACGGCCTCGCTGCGCCGCGTCCAGTCGTCGCGGTAGCGCATGTAGTCGGGCACCGCGCGGCGGTTGTCGTAGGCGTGGTCGAGGGCTTCCTGGGTGAAGTGGCGGTAGACGGCGGCGGGCATGGCTCGGCTTCGTGTTTCGAGGGGTCGATCGTGCCACGGCCGCCGGGGCGACGCACGCGGCAGCGCGCGAAGGCGCACGCACGGGGCGGCGATGTGGCATAAACGCGGGCGCCGCCATGCCCGCCTCTCCCGCCGCCCGCAGGCGCCTCGCCTACCTGCTCTTCGCCCTCGCCCCCGCCATGTGGTCGGCCAACATGCTGGTGGCGCGCTGGTCGGCGGAGTGGTTCCCGCCGCACCAGCTCGCCCTGTGGCGCTGGCTGCTGGCGGCGCTGCCGATGCTCGCGCTGAGCGGCCCCGCGCTGTGGCGGGCACGGGCGGCCCTGCGCCGCGAATGGCTCGACCTCGCCGTGCTCGGCTTCCTCGGCATGTATATCTGCGGCGCGTTCGTCTACATCGGCGCGGCCACGACCACCGCGACCAACATCGGGCTCATCTACGCCGGGTCGCCGGCCCTCATGATCGTCATCGCCGGCGCCGTGTACCGCGAGCGGCTCTCGCGCCTCCAGGGGCTCGGTGTCGTCGTCGCGCTGGTCGGCGTGCTGGCGATCGTGACGCGCGGCGATCCCGGCGTGCTGGCGCGGCTGTCCTTCGCGGTGGGCGACCTGTGGATCCTGTGCGCCTCGACGAGCTGGGCGCTGTACTCGCTCCTCCTGCGCCACCGCCCCACGGCGCTCGACCCGGCCACGCGGCTGCTCGCGATCACCTGCGCCGGGATCCTCATCCTCGCGCCGTTCTCCCTCGCCGAGGCGGTCGTGACCGGCACGCCGCCGCTCGAGTGGCGCACGTTCGCCGCGGTGGTGGTGGTGGGGCTGCTGCCCGGCTTCGGCGCCTACCAGGCGCATTCATGGCTGCTGCGCGAGATCGGCACCGCGCGGACCGGCCTGCTGCTCTACGTGATCCCGCTCTACACGGCGGTGCTCGCGTGGCTGCTGCTCGGCGAGGCGATCCGCTGGTATCACGCCTTCGGTGCGGTGCTGGTGCTGGCGGGCGTGTACATGGCGAACCGGCGGGCGGCGTAGCGAGCCACGGCCCGGGCCATGCGCTATAGTCCGCTCCACGAGGGCGACGGCAGATGCGCCCCGACCCCGGTAGAGGAGATCCCATGAAGCTCATCCGTACGCTCGCCGCGGCGCTGCTCGCCGCGTTCGCCTGCACCGCCGCGGCGCAGGACGTCACGCTGAAGATGCACACCTTCATGTCGCCGCAGTCCAACGTGTGGGTCAACATGCTCACGCCGTGGATGGAGAAGGTGACGAAGGAGTCCAGCGGCCGCATCAAGTTCCAGACCTTCCCGCTGATGCAGCTCGGCGGCACGCCGCCGCAGCTCTACGACCAGGTGAAGGACGGCGTGGCCGACGTGGTGTGGACGCTGCCGGGCTACACCGCGGGACGTTTCCCGACCACCGAGGTGTTCGAGCTGCCGTTCATGTTCACCAACGCGGACGCGGTGAGCCGCGCGCTGTGGGACTACGCGCAGGGCCCGGGCAAGGGCGACTTCAAGGACGTGCACGTCATCGCGGTGCACGTCCACGGCCCCGGCGTCTTCCACACCAAGGAGAAGCAGATCCGCACGCTCGCCGACCTCAAGGACATGAAGGTGCGCGCGCCGACGCGGCTCACCAACCGCATGCTCGCTTCGCTCGGCGCCTCCCCGGTCGGCATGCCGCTGCCGGCGATTCCGGAGGCGATCAACAAGGGCGTGATCTCCGGGGCGCTGAACCCATGGGAGGTGGTGACCTCGATCCGCCTGCCCGAGATCGTCGGCTTCCACAGCGAGACCGATCCGAAGTACCCGGCGCTCTACACCGCGGTGTTCATCCTGGCGATGAACAAGGCCAAGTACGACAGCCTGCCGGCCGACCTGAAGAAGGTCATCGACGCGAACAGCGGCCCCGAGACCTCCGCGTTCCTCGGCCGCGCGCAGCAGGCCGGCGACGCGCCGGCGCGCAAGGTGGCCGCCGACCGCGGGAACAACATCTACACCATCCCCGCCTCCGAGCTGGAGACGTGGCGCAAGGCCTCGCAGCCGGTGTACGACGGCTGGATCAAGGAAATGTCCGACAAGGGCATGGACGGCAAGGCGATGCTGGAGCAGGCGCAGGCGCTCATCAAGAAGTACACGAAGTAGCCTGGGACCAGGGCGCCGCCGCGCGGCGCCTGGCATCCGCGTCCATCCAGTACCGCTCCCACGCCTCGGCCGGCGCGACGCCGTCGATCACCGCCGGGCCGGTCATCGCGCGGGCCGCTGCGGCGTCCAGCTGCATCGGCAGCGCGCGGCCTTCCTGCTTCGCGGTGATCGCCTCGGCGAGCAGCCGGCGGTACTCGATGATGGCGCGGTCGCTCGTGCCGAGATGCTCGCGGGTGCGGTCCTGGATGCGGCCCTGCGACTCGATCGCCCACTGGTCGTGGACGTTGATGTCCTCGCCCATCCCGGTGAAGGTGCGGGTGCGCTGTTCGTCGGGATCGAAGCCCCAGTCGTTGTCGCGGTTGCGCCGCGGGCGGTAATCCGGAAGGGTGTAGAGCTTCAGGCGCTGCTCGCGCATCGCGCGGCGATCCACCGGCGCGCCGAAGCTGGTGAAGATCGCGTACCAGTAGCACGCGTGGTCGTCCACCGGGACGTGCCACTGCGAGATGGTCATCTCCGGGCTCATGGGAATCACGAACGCGTTCGGGAACATCAGGTTGGTGACGCGCACGTGGCGCTTCACGCCGTCCATTTCCCGGAGCGTGACCACCCGCAGGCCCCAGTCGGTGCGCTCGGGACGGATCTCCGGGCGCGTGTAGTCGCGCATGACCTGCGTGATCGGCATGTCGGAGTCCACCGAGAGATCGCGGAACGGCTTGCCGTAGCTCTGCGCGAGGTCCTCGTCCTCGAAGAAGCGGTGCAGGAACGAGGTGTGCGCAGGATCGATGCCCACCTCGAGCGCCTGCAGCCAGTTGCAGTCGAACAGCCCCTTGAACGCGAAGGTGTACCGGTCGGGCGCGACGAAGCAGTCGAAGTCGGGAAACGCCGGCGGCTCGCCGCTGCCGAGATAGGCGAAGAGGATGCCGCTCTTCTCGACCACGCGATACGCGCCCTGCCGGATGCGCTGGCACAGCGTGCTGCCCACCGGCTCGGCGGGTGTCTCGAGGCAGCGGCCGTCCGCGTCGAACAGCCAGCCGTGAAACGCACAACGTAGCCCGCCGTGCTCGAGGCGTCCGTAGGCGAGGTCGGCGCCGCGATGCGGGCAGTCGCGGTCGAGCAGGCCGTAGCGGCCCGCCTCGTCGCGGAATAGGACGAGGTCCTGGCCCAGCAGGCGCACGCCCTTCACCGGCCGCGGCCCGTCGAGCTCCTCCACCAGCGCCACCGGCTGCCAGTAGCTGCGCATCACGTCGCCGCACGGCGTGCCGGGTCCGATGCGGGTGAGGAGGTGGTTCTGTTCGGCTCTCATGGTCAGCTCCGGTGTTCACCCTCTCCCCCGACCTTGGGGGAGAGGGCAGGGTGAGGGGGCAGCGACGCGATCGGGTGCACGCGAGCGGCGCGGTCCTTGTCCTAGAACAGATCGAAGTACTCGCGGTGCTCCCACTCGGTGACCTCGAGATTGAACCGCGCGATCTCCGCCTCCTTGATGCGGCAGAAGTAGTCGACGAACTCGCTGCCGAATCCCGCGCGCAGCACCTCGTCCTCGCGCAGCGCCTGCAGCGCCTCCCCGAGCGTGCGCGGCAGCGCCGGCGCCTCGGTCTCGTAGGGCGTGTCGGCCGACGGCCCCGGATCGAGCTCGCGCGCGAGGCCGTCGAGCCCCGCGTGGATCTGCGAGGCGAAGTAGAGATAGGGGTTCGCGGCCGGCTCGCCGATGCGGTTCTCGATCCGCGTGCCCGCATCGCCGGGGCCGCCCAGCACGCGGAGCAGCGTGCCGCGGTTGTCGCGGCCCCAGTTGACCCGATCGGGTGCAAGCGCATAGGGGCGGTAGCGCTTGTAGCCGTTCAGCGTCGGCGTGGCGAGCGCGGCGCCGCCGCGCGCGTGCGCGACGAGGCCGCCGAGGAAGGCGCGGCCGACGGGCGACAGGTCGTCGCCCGCGCGTTCGGGCATGAAGGCATTGGTGCCGTCGCGCACCAGCGACTGGTGCAGGTGCCAGCCGCTCGACATCACGTTCGGAATGCGCGGCCGGCACATGAACGTCGCGTGATAGCCATGGCGCCGGCAGATCTGCTTCACCGCGCTCCGGAACAGGATCATCGCGTCGGCGGAGGCGAGGCCTTCCATCGCGCCGAGGGTGATCTCGCACTGGCTCGGGCCGAACTCCACCTCGAACGAACGCAGCGGCAGGTCGAGCCGGGCGAGATCGCGCCGCAGCAGCTCGATCACCGGGTCGAGGAGGTCGTAGCGCTGCTCCGTGAGGTACTGGTAGCCGGTGGTGAGGAGGCTCACCTCGGGCGGCGTGCCGGGCTGGCCGGCGTCCTGCGGCGCGAGGTGCGGATCGACGATGCGGAAGACGTGGAACTCGATCTCGAGCCCCGCCATGTAGGCATAGCCCGCCGCGCCGAGCTTCGCGAGCGCGGCACGACACACCCGCCGCGTGTCGAACGGCACCGGCCGCCCGCTGGCGAAATACGTGTCGCACAGCACCCACGCGGTGCCCGGCGCCCAGGGCAGGACGCGGTACGTGGTCGGATCCGCGACCATCAGCACGTCGGCCGCGCCTTCCATCTCGCGCAGCCCGAAGCCGCCGCCGCGCGTGAACACGGGGAAGACCGTCTTGTGCGAAGTGTCCTTCGCGAAGAGCGTCGTGGTGATGCTCACGCCGCTGCCGAGCGCCGCGCGCGCTTCCGCCACCGCGAGCGTCTTGCCGCGCAGCACGCCGTGCTGATCGGCGAACGCGAAGCGCACGACCTCGACCCCGCCGGCGTCGAGCTGCTCGCGGACGTCGCGCGCCGCCGCGTGCTGCGCGTCGTTCCAGAGGCCGTGACGATCGACGAACGCCGTCACGATCCGCCCTACCCGCGGCCGACGAACGGCATCTTGGTGGCCATCAGCGTGAGGAACTGGGCGTTGGCGTCGAGCGGCAGGCTCGCCATGTAGCGGATGGCGTCGCCGACGAGCCGCACGTCGATCACCGGCTCGACCGCGATGCTGCCGTCCGCCTGCGGCACGCCCTGCGTCATGCGCGCCGCCATCTCGGTGAGCGCGTTGCCGATGTCGATCTGCCCGCAGGCGATGTCGTACTTGCGGCCGTCCAGCGAGGCGCACTTGGTGAGGCCGGTGACGCCGTGCTTCGTCGCGGTATAGGGGGCCGAGTTGGGACGCGGCGCGTGCGCGGAGATCGAGCCGTTGTTGATGATGCGGCCGCCGCGCGGGTCCTGCGCCTTCATCACGCGGAACGCCTCCTGGATGCAGAGGAACATGCCCGTCAGGTTCACGTCCACGACGGTCTTCCACTGCTCGAACGTGAGGTCTTCCAGCGGCAGTCCGGGCGCATTGACCCCGGCGTTGTTGAAGAGCACGTCCACGCGGCCCCACGCCTCCACGGTGTGCGCGAAGAGCTGCTTCACCGAAGCGGGATCGCACACGTCGGTGCGGACCACGAGCGCGCGTTCGCCCGCGCCCGCGGCCTCCGCCACCTCGCGCAGCGGGCCCTCGCGCCGCCCGGCCAGCGCCACGCGATAACCGTCGCCGAGCAATGCGAGCGCGGCGGCCCGGCCCACGCCGGTGCCCGCGCCGGTGACGATCGCGACCTTGTCTCCGGCCATCGCCTCCTCCTCATGGAACGCGCATCTTATCCCCGCGGCCGTCGGCGTGCGAGGCGCGTCAGCATGCTGGCCCGGACATTGCCTCGCGGCCAGGCATGCGACGACGGGGCAGACGCATCGAGGTGAATGGGCTCGCGCTCAACGTGGTGGACGAGGGCGAGGGGCCGCCGGTGCTGTTGCTGCACGGCTTTCCGGACTCGGCGGACCTGTGGCGCGAAGTCGCGCCGCGGCTGGTGCGCGGCGGCTTCCGCATCATCGCCCCCGACCTGCGCGGCTTCGGCGACTCCGACGCGCCCGGCGCCACCGAGGCCTACCGCCTCCCGCTGGTGATCGGCGACCTCCTCGCGCTGCTCGCCGCCAAGCGCCTGCAGCGCGTGCACGTGATCGGTCACGACTGGGGTGCAGTGCTCGGCTGGATCCTCGCCGGCGAGCATCCGGACCGCGTGCATCGCTACGTGGCGGTCTCGGTCGGCCACCTCTCCGCCTACCGCGATGCCGGGATGGCGCAGAAGCTGCGCGCCTGGTACGTCCTCGCGTTTCAGTTGCGCGGACTCGCCGAAGCGGGGATGCGCGCGCGCGGGTGGACGGCGTTGCGCGTGATGTCCGGCCATCACCCCGAGCTCGCGCGCTGGATCGGCGACCTCTCGCGCCCGGGCCGCCTCTCCGCGGCGCTCGCGTGGTATCGGGCGAACCTCGCGCGCCTCGCGACCCGGCGCCTGCCCAATGCCCAGGTGCCCGTGCTCGGCGTGTGGAGCGTCGGCGACCCGGCGCTGGTGGAAGCGCAGATGCGCGACTCGGCGTGCCGCGTCGACGGGCCGTGGCGCTACCAGCGCATCGAGCACGCGGGGCACTGGATCCCCCTCGACCGGCCGGAACGGCTCGCCGCCCTCGCCCTCGAGTGGTTCCGGGGCGAAGGCTGAGGGCCCTCGCCTACGGGCGCACGCGCCCCTGCATCGCCACGTCCGACTTGCCGCTTTCGGCGAGGCTTTCGAGCGAGTCGTGCAGCAGCTGCGCGGCGTAGCGGGCGTTGTGGTACGCCGCGCCCGGGTCGCGCTGCACGAAGGTCCAGTTGTAGATCGCCTGCGAGAGCCGCGGCGTGTAGGCGGTGTAGGGATTGTTGGGCCGGCGCTCCTCGGCATCGACCTTGCCGTTGCCGTTGGTGTCCGCGTGCCAGTACGGGAACGCCTCCGGCGTGAAGGCGATCGCCGCGCCGCCGACATTGCGCGCGTAGGTCTGGATGGCCTTGTAGAGCGCCTCGTGCAGGCGGGCGATCTCCCGCGCCGCGCCGTCGTCGCGGCCGTTGCCGTCCCAGTCGCCCTTGGTCATGCGGATGCCGCGCGTGTCGGCCAGCGTCCGGACGCCCTGATGGCAGGTACCGCAGGCCTCGACCTTGATCTCGTCGCCGTGCGCGTCGTGGCAGCCGGTGCAGGTGCTCACGCCGGTCGCGTGCTGGAAGCGGGCGGCGTACGGCTTGCCGGGGTACTCGAAGCCGACCTTCGCCTGCGTGCCGAACACGGTCGCCCCGGCCTGGAAGTAGTGCACGTGCACGAACGGGAGCTTCGGGTTGGGCGTGTCCGGCGGCATGCCGGCCGTGGACTTGTTGACGCTCACCGTCGACTCGCGGCCCTGGTGGCAGGTCATGCACAGGTTCATGCTGTTGTCGCCGCCGTCGACGGTGAGGCCGCTGGGGAACGTCACCTTCGCGACCGGGTGGCGCGCGTAGCTTTCCAGGTCGGCGTGGCAGTTGGTGCACGCGAGTCCGTTCTTCGCGTGCGGCGCCGCCTCGTTCCTGCCCTCCCTCAGATAGGTCGCCAGGCCGTTCGGGGTGTGGCAGCGCGCGCACACCGCCGGCACCGCCTTCTCCTTGTCCCAGTAGCGGAAGGACTTGTTGTCCTTCGAGAAGTGGCCCTCGCCCAGGTGCAGCACCGGGCCCTTGGGGGCGGTCGCGGTGTGGGTCGAGGACACCATGGTCGTGGCGCAGGCGGTGGCGAGCAGGCCCGCCGCGAGCGTCGACAGCACTTTTGCGAGGCGCATGTCGGATCTCCCTGGAGTGGCGCGTGTGCGCGCATTGGATCGCCGCGGCGGCGGCCGACCCTTGACGCTCGTCAAGGATGACAAGCATCGATTGTTCCGCTACAACGCTCCGACTGCCGGCAACCAGGGAGACGCGCGCAATGATGAACTTCTCTTTCGACTTCTCGGGACGCACCGCACTGGTGACCGGCGGGGTCTCGGGCATCGGCGCGGCGACCAGCATCGCGTTCCGCCGGGCCGGCGCCGAGGTGATCGCCTGCGGCCTCACCGACGAGGAGCTCGCCGCGGCGCAGTCGAACCCGCAGTTCCGGGGCATCGAGATCGCGCGACTGGACGTGCGCGACGGCGCGGCGGTGCAGCGGCTGGTGGGCGGATTGACCAAGCTCGATTTCGTCGTGACCTCGGCCGGCCTCATCCGCCGCGCGGCGGAGCACGAGCCGGAGACGTTCGCAGAGGTGATCGACGTGAATCTCAACGGCGGCATGCGCGTGGCGACCGCGGCGCGGCCGCTCCTCGCGCGAAGCCAGGGCGCCATCGTGTTCATCGCGTCGGTGATGAGCTTCTTCGGCGGGCCGGTGCAGCCGGCCTACTCCGCCTCGAAGGGCGCGGTGCGCAATCTCACCATGTCGCTCGGCGCGGCATACGCCGCGGACGGCATCCGCGTGAACGCCGTGGCGCCCGGCTGGGTGGTCACCAACCTTTCGCGGGGCGCGCGGGAGAACCCGGAGCGCAATGCGCAGATCATGTCGCGCATTCCCGCCGGGCGCTGGGCCGATCCGTCCGACATCGCCGACCCGATCCTCTTCCTGTGCTCGGATGCGGCGCGCTACATGAACGGCACCGTCATGCTGGTCGACGGCGGCTACACCAGCGTCGGCTGACCCGCGCCCCGTGGCCGCGTCCGCCTACGATCGCCTGCTGATCGGCTCGCCGCTGCGCCGGCCGGCGGTGGCGTTCGGCGTCGCCGCCGTGCTTGCGGCGATGATCGCGATGGTGATGTGGAACCAGCTCGGGCTGCTCGCCGGCATGCGTCCCGACGTGGCGTTCGTCTTCTTCGTCGCGCTCGCCGCGGCGACCGTGCTCTCCGCCGTGCCGATCGCGATCCTCTGGTATCTCGACCGCCGCGAGCGCGAGACGCCCTGGCTCTTCGCCGCGGCGTTCCTGTGGGGCGCGTTCATCGCGACCGGACTCGCGGTGCCCCTCAACGGCGCGATCTTCACCGTCGTCGGCGACTGGGTGGCGCAGAACCCGATCATCGAGCAGACGCTGGGCGAGGAGGCGACGCTCCTGCTGGTCGCGCCGATCGCGGGACCGCTGGTGGAGGAGATCACCAAGGGCCTCGGCCTGCTGCTGCTCTTCTTCCTGCTCCGCGCCGAGTTCGACAACATGCGCGACGGCTTCGTGTACGGCGCGCTGATCGGCGCCGGCTTCACCTGGTTCGAGGCGCCGCTGTACGTCGCCCAGGGCTATGCCGAGTTCGGCACGCCGCCGTGGGGCCTGCAGCTCGGCTGGCGCTATGCGCTGTTCGGGCTCTCCGGCCACGCGATGTTCACCGGCATCTTCGGCGCGTTCCTCGGCTACGCCATGCAGACGCGCCGCACCTGGCTCAAGGTGCTGGCGCCGGTCTTCGGCATGATCCTCGCCATCGCCGCGCATGCGCTGAACAACGTCCTGCCGCTCATCTTCGCGCTCGCCGACGCCGAGGCCGGCAAGGGTCCGGCGCCGAAGGAGGCGCCGCCGGAGATCGGCATCGTCGCCGCGTGGTTCCAGGGCAGCCTCGTCGATCTCACCATCTTCCTGCCGTTCACGATCATCATGGGCATCGTGCTCTGGCGCAGCGGCAACTGGGAGCGGCGCGTGATCCGCGAGGAGCTTGCCGACGAGATGGACCCGATCGTCTCGCGCCGGGAGTACGCCGAGATCAAGGCCGACCGGATGTTCCGCACGCGCCGCATCGACACCGCGCACAGGCGCCACTCCTGCGCGATCGTGGAAGCGCAGCACGAGCTCGCCTTCCGCAAGCGCCGGGTGAAGGACGAGGGACGCGACCCGGCGCTGGACCCGCTGGTCGCGGCGTGGCGGACGGAGATCGAGCGCCTGCGGTCGCTGGAGGCCTGAGCGCCTCCGGCGTCAGTCGGCGCGCGCGGATTCGACGTTCGTCATCCCGACGCGCCCCACCCCCGGCAGCCGTAGTGCCGGACGCATCACGTCCACGCCCAGCGACAGTCCGAGCAGGTTCAGCTCCACGCCCTCGTCCAGGCCGACGGTGACGCCGAGCACGCCGAGCACCGACAGCTGCCCGCCGGTGCCGCTCGGCGCACGCGCGAACGGCGCCGCGAGCGGCAGGTAGTCCTTCCCGATGGCCGTCGGCGGCAGGTCGACGCCGAGCTCCGGCACGCTGCGCGCCACCCACGCCACGAAGGTGTTGCTGTTGGGTCCGGGCCAGGTGCGGTACTCGCCGACGTGCGGATAGCTCGCGACCGCCGCCTCGATCCGGTCGATCATCGCGTCCACGCCGGCACCGCGATGCTCGACGAGCAGCTCCGGCATCGCGCCGAACCACTGCGCGTCCGCGGCGAGGTAATTCTTCTTCACCACCGGCGGACCGCCCCAGCCCACCACGTCGTAGCGGGTGAAGCTCGCGGCGTCGCGCTTCTTCACGATGATCCAGGTGTGGACGGCGAAGGCCCCGCGCCACGCGAAGGCGCGCGCCGCGTACACCTGCACCACCGCCTCGCGCACCTCGCCGGGATCGGGCGCGAGCCCGGTCGCCGCGCGCGAGGCCGCGTACCAGGGCTGCTGCGCCGGGGCGTACATGGCGACGCTGACGGCGACGGGCACGATGAAGAGCAGCAACGCGATGAGCATGGCGTACTGGACCTTGAGGCGCCGCCCGCCGGGCGGCAAGGAAGGGGACGGAGGGGACATGGGGTCGGGGTCCCCGGCATTCTAGTCGGTCGCGCCCGCTTGCCGCCTCGTGCCACAATCGCCTCATCATGCTGAGCTGCCACGACATCCTCTCCGGCCGCGCCCCCGCCGACGCGCCGGTCACGCTGCGCGGCTGGGTGAAGACCCGGCGCGATTCCAAGGCGGGCATCTCCTTCGTCAACGTCTCCGACGGCTCGTGCTTCCACCCGGTGCAGGCGGTGGTGCCCAGCACGCTGCCGAACTACGCCACCGACGTGCTGCGCCTCACCGCCGGTTGTGCCGTCGAGGTGACCGGGAAGGTCGTGCCCTCGCCCGCCAAGGGCCAGCCGTTCGAGCTGCAGGCGACCGCGGTCCGGGTCATCGGCTGGGTGGACGATCCGGACACCTATCCGATCCAGCCCAAGGCGCACACGATGGAGTTCCTCCGCGAGGTGGCGCACCTGCGGCCGCGCACCAACGTGATCGGGGCGGTGACGCGAGTCCGGCACACGCTCGCCAAGGCAATCCACGGGTTCTTCGACGCGCAGGGCTTCTTCTGGGTCAACACGCCGATCATCACCTCGAGCGACGCCGAGGGCGCCGGCGCGCTCTTCCGCGTCTCGACCCTGGATCTCGCCAACCTGCCGCGCACGCCGGACGGCAAGGTCGATTTCGCGCAGGACTTCTTCGGCCGCGAGGCGTTCCTCACCGTCAGCGGACAGCTCAACGTCGAGGCCTACTGCCTTGCGCTGTCGAAGGTCTATACGTTCGGGCCCACGTTCCGCGCCGAGAACTCCAACACCAGCCGTCACCTCGCCGAGTTCTGGATGATCGAGCCGGAGATCGCCTTCGCCGACCTCGGCGACGACGCGACGCTGGCCGAGGGCCTGCTGAAGCACGTCTTCCGCGCCGTGCTGGAGGAGCGCGCCGACGACATGGCGTTCTTCGAGGAGCGCATCGAGAAGGGCGTGATCGCCAAGCTGCGGGGCATCGTCGATTCCGAGTTCGTGCGCATGGACTACACCGAGGCGATCGGCATCCTGGAGCGCTCGAAGCAGAAGTTCGAGTTCCCGGTGAGCTGGGGCATGGACCTGCAGTCGGAGCACGAGCGCTATCTCGCCGAGAAGCACGTCGGCCGGCCGGTGATCCTGATGAACTACCCGAAGGCGATCAAGGCGTTCTACATGCGCCTGAACGAGGACGGCAACACCGTGGCCGCGATGGACGTGCTCGCGCCCGGCATCGGCGAGATCATCGGCGGCAGCCAGCGCGAGGAGCGGCTCGACGTGCTCGATGCGCGCATGCGCGAGACCGGCCTCGACCCCGCGCACTACGGCTGGTACCGCGACCTGCGCCGCTACGGCACGGTGCCGCACGCGGGCTTCGGGCTCGGTTTCGAGCGCACCATCGCCTACGCGACCGGGCTCGCGAACGTGCGCGACGTCATCCCGTTTCCGCGCACGCCGGGTAACGCGCGGTACTAGCGGGGGCGGCCTCGGCGCCGGTTGCGCGGTCGCACGTCCATGCCCAAAGGTTGGGCGCCGCTGCGGAGGCGGGAACGGCGACGCCGTGGCCCAGCGTCCGCGGTCATGTCGGCGCCCGCGATTTTCCCGCGGTTCGGCGCGATCGCGCAGAAGCACAGACCCGTGCTCCAAGGCGACGTGTGGGCGGCCGCTATCGACCCGAAGCCGCCGCTCGGGGGCGCCCGACATACGTTCGGAGCTTCCTGTCGCTCTAGCTCGGCACTAGCTCTTGCCCTTAGGTCGCTCAAACCGGGAGTCTAGCCACCGTCAGGGACGAGAGTGACAGCGACGCCCGAAAGGCACCGACTCGACCGGGCGGGGAAAATGGAGCATTGCACATTGAGGCCGCACTAAACGCGGCGGTCAAAGCGGGGGCAACAAAGGCAATCGGGCAATTAAGGCAAAACGGTTTGCTAACTCGCGTCGGCCTTATCGAACCTTTGGTCGAACCGCGATGAACCCGAGCAGACCGAGACCGGCGAGCATACGCGCGCTGACGCGGTGCCGCGGACGCGGTGAGGCGCCTATATACGCAGAAGACTCGGCCTACTTCGTAGCTCGTGATTCCTCAGGATCGGGTTTCAAGGCCACACCGTGTGCCCTGGGCGAGCCTGTGCTTTGGCCGCGAGCCGGGTCACTGGCTCATGCGGCATTCAGAGCGCAGCACTGGAGCAGAACCTGGCTATTCTTCGGCCAAGGAACTCTTCCCCGGTGTTGAAGTGCGCCACCATTGAAATGTGGTTGTGTCCGCTCATGCGAACGAAGTCGGCAAGTCGGCCCCGCACCGCGCCCAGGCGATAGGCGAACTCCGCGCCGTAAACGTCGAGCCACGGATTCTCGAACTCGGCTACTGCGATGAAGATCGGCACCTGCGCCCGCTCGACGTGGGTGACGGGTGAACGTTCTGCATAGAGGGAGGGGTCGTCACCGTAGTAGGCGCGCACGCCGGCGGCATTCGGATTGTCTTCCCGGGCATCGGCACGAAGCCGCCCGCTCAGTAGGATGGCGCCTCGAACCCCCGCGCTAGGCGGATGCTTCATGACAGGGTCGACCAGATAGGTGGCTACGTGCGATGCGCCGGCCGAGTGGCCCATGAGCAGCACTCGGTCGGGGTCGCCGCCGTAGCGGCCGATGTTCTCCCGACACCACTCAACAGCAAGGGCGAGGTCTGCCGACCCGCCCGGATATGGCGCCTCGGGCGCCAGGCGGTACTCGACGTTCACCACGACCATGCCTTGGCGGGCGAACCAGTAGCAGAGGTTGTCGTACAGCTCGCTGTTGGTGCGCTTCGCACCGCGAATGAACGCCCCACCATGAAGGTAAAGGAGCACGGGGTGCGATCCGACATTCACACTGTAAAAGATGTCCACGACGTGGCGGCCGTGAGGGCCGTATGGAGCATCGCGAACGATGCGCACGCCGGTCTTGTCGCCACGGGCGGCCAGCGGCGTGTAGGCCTCGATCACCATGTCCCGATGACGATGGATCGCGCGCCCCCAAACAGGTCCGATCTGGCTGAGCAGGTCACGGGCTTGCGTCGGCAGCGAGCCCAGCGGATCGTATAGGGTGGCGTCAGAGCGCTGGGGAAGCATCGCGGTTTCCGTCGGAGACCGTGTTCAAGTCGATGCGCGAATCCCCGCTCACGTCCCACGCTCGAACGCCGGTGCCAGAGATCGCGCGGCGCGCGAGGTCCTGGAATGCAATGGACCCCCGCAACAGCACCTTGAGGCGTGCGCCAGCTTCGAGCTGGCTCACCGCAGCCCGGATGTGATCCTTCAGCGCTTGAGCAGGCTCGCGAAGGAGGGCCCAACCCTCCGAGACCGCCTCAATCAGAGGCACCGGGGCCGAGACCTCACGGCCTATAAAAATGACCTGCAGTGCTCTGGGCGCTCCTGCCTCGCGTTGCCCTTCACACAGCGCTGCCAGCAGCGGCCAGGCGGACGCCTCGAGAACCGCGATGTAGGGGTGCGCGAAGAGCTCCGGCGGAATCGGCGAGCCGTGCGGACCATCGAGGGTCACGGTGGCGGACGCGTCCAAAGAATCATAGAGCGCGACGGGAGTCATCCGCTGAAACGTGGCCACTGACGGCGCATCGGGATCCTGGCGCACGAAACACACCATGGCCGGCGGCGCCGACCCATCCGAGGAATGGATCCATGCAAGATGCCCCGGACGAAAAGCCTTAAACGGCTCCGGGGACTGAAGGCGAACATCGACCTGGCCCGGCCCCGTGTCGTGAGTGATCGCCAGATACCTGCCGCCTGAATCGAACGACATGCTCAGCGCGCTTTGCACTGGATGAACGGTGCAGTCCTGCTGGGGCTGCGACCGGCAGAGCAGGATATGGCCCGTCGCCTCCTCCTCATCGCTCAGGGCGGTGGCGCGGTGGTAGAGCTTGTTCACGGCACCGCTTACGAGCTTGGCCTTGCACAGCCCGCAGATCCCGGCTCGACACAGGTACTGCACATCCGCGCTGTTTGCGAGCAGCGCGCCCAGCATTGTCTCGTTCGCGTTGCACGCCACTTCAACTTCGCCGGATGACCCTTTAAGCCGAAGGGTGTAAGTCATTATCAACTTTGATCCCCCTTGCCACTTGACTGCGCGCGGAAACTCTGTCCCATAATTGCGCTGAAGGACCCAATGTCGACATCGAGCATTTCATCGAGATCGATAGGAGTGGTGTGCCTATGTCCGACCAGAACTTCTTCCTCTCGAAGACGTTGTTCCGGGAGTTCGAGCGCAAGCATTTGCGCTTCATTAGCAGCCTCGAGGATCTGGATCTGCTCTGGGCGATCGGCTATGGCGAGCAATCCGGACATCCCCTGGGTCTGAAAGAACTGGTGCTTGCCGAGTTCGGGTCGGCGAAGACGCTGCAGCGCAGGCTCGATCGGCTGAAGGATCGTGGTGTGGTGCTGCATCGACAATCGCTTGATGACGGTCGCAGGATCGAGTTCTTTCTGACGAGCCGGACGATGCAGCTCCTGGAGGCCTACAAGACCTTCATCGTCCAGAACGGCATGCAGTCACGCGATCCTGCGTTGAACCCGTTCACCCAGTCATCGAACCGCCCAAGTAGTCCGCCTTGAGGGGAGCACTCAATCCACGGTCACGTTGGCTTTCTTGATGAGCGACGACCATTTGTCAGAGTCGCGGCGCATCCGCTTCGCGACGCCATCAGGCCCGTCCTTCACTGGCAAGGCGCCGAGGGATTTCAACCGTTCGCCGAATGCCGGTTCAGCGGCCACCAGCGCGATCTCCTTCGCCAGCCGGGCGGAGACTTCCGGGGGCATGTTCGCAGGTCCAACAATCCCGAACCACGAGGTCACCTCGTAGTCGAGCTTTGCTGCCTCGGCCACGGTCGGGACGTCAGGAAAGGAGTCCGATCTCTGCTTGCTGGTCACGGCCAGTGCGCGGACCTTTTTGCCGGCTATTAGCGGCGCTGCGGTGGGAAGCAGTTCAAACATCATCGGCACGCGGCCCGAGACAACCGCGGGAATGGCCGGACCGCTGCCTTTGTAGGGGACGTGCGTGACCTCCAACCCCATCTGCGTCTTCAGCAGTTCCATCGACAAGTGAGTCGTGCTGCCATTCCCGCCCGACGCGTAGTTCCACTTGCCCGGTTCGCTGCTTAGCGTTTTCACCAGATGGTCGAACGACTGGAACTTGGAATCAGCGGTCACCATCAGCACCAAAGGGACCTCGGCAAAGATGTATATGGGGGAGAAGTCTTTGAAACTGTCGAACGGGACGCTGCTGAACAGGTGCGGATTGATGGTCAGCACCGACGCGTTTCCGAGCAACAGCGTGTACCCGTCAGGTGGAGACTTCGCGGCAATCTCAGCGCCAATGTTTCCGCCGGCGCCACCGCGGTTGTCGACGACGATCGACTGTCCGAGGCGCGCCGACAGCCGTTCGCTGACGAGCCGTGCCATCAGATCCGCGGTGCCTCCGGGAGGGAACGGGACGATAATCTTGATCGGCTTGATTGGGTAGTCCTGCGCAGATGCCCCAAGGGGAAGTGCCGCGAAAAGCATGAGCGCCAGGGCGAGAACAACGCGTTTCAGCTGCATCTTGAGTCCTCCGGTGAAAATCGCCCCCTATTCTTCTGTGATGTTTTTTCTTGGAACTGAAGCTTCAACATCGTCTGCCTGCGGACCGGTCTAGCGCCGTTCGATGTGTGCGGTGGCTGAAATCTCCACCAGCAGATCGTCGCGAACCAGATCGGCTCGGATGCAGTAGCGGGCAGGCGGCCTCGACGAAAAGTATTCCGCGTAGACCTGGTTCATCGCCTTGTAGTCCGAGAGGCTCTTCAGAAAGATCGCGTTGTGCACGACGCAGGAAACGTCTGCCCCTGCCGCGATCAGGATGGCTTTGAGCTGCTCGAGGACCTGACGCGTCTGATCGGCAACGGTCTCGCCGACCGTGCGTCCATCAGCACCGATGGAGACCAGTCCGGAGACGTACAGCGTGTTGCCGGCCAGAATGGCGTGCGAGTAGGCCGACAGCGGCGGCGGTGCCGAAGGCGGCGAGATGGCGACAATGCCCGGATTGCTCATGGTCTTCCCGCGTTGGGCGTGGTGGGGGCCGGCGGCTCGCGAAGGGGGAATCGCCCTGTGCGCCTCGAGCCGCCGCGGCCACGGCGGCTCGAGGCCTACTCGATCTCCTTGTAGACCGGGATGTTGATGCCAAGCGGCTTGAATCGCGCACGCGCGTTCTGGATGCACTGGACGAAGGCCTTGTGCTCTTCCTCCGGCGGGCAGAACCCCAGTCGCGCCGATGCGGCGATGGCTTCTGCTTCGACCATGATGCTTTGGTTCGCGTCCTCGATCATGAAGATCGAGTGGAAGCCCTTGAGCTCCACGTTCTCGATGACATCGCGTACGGCGTTCTCGATCTCCCGCAGCTGTTCCTTGGTCAGCTGCGGGCAGCGCTGTTCGAGGAACGCCCAGCCCAGTTCGACGTGGCGCACCTCGTCCTGGGTGATGAGCCGGATCACTTCGCGGGTGACGGGCTCGTCTGTCCACTTCTGGCGAATGTTGAAGATGTCGACCGCCACCCCCTCGGAGATGCAGTGCCACGCGGCGATTCCAGCTTCGGCACTGACCCCGGGGTTGAACGCCAGGCGATCGCGGAAGCCGGCGACCACGAGTTTCACGATCGCATCGTGCGGCGGGGGTTCCTGGATGTATCCGCCCATCGCTTCGGCGAGCAGGAACGATGCTTCGCAGTGGCGCGCCTCCTCGAACACCTTGGCGGCGAGCAGGAATTTTGTCTCGATCGGCTGATCGCCTTCCAAGCACATGCGGATGCACATGGAGGGGGACTCGACGATACCGGTGTACTCGGTCCAGGCCCGCCGGCTCCAGCAAAGGCGCGCGGCATCGAGTTGCTCCTTCGAATACTTGCTGCGATCGAAGGTGTCGTAGGGGATGTCGCGACGCGGGTCCCAGGTCAACTGCTTGGCCTGCGTCCACATCTCGGAGGTACCCCGGTCGCGTTGTTCGGTCGAGAGGGGGAACCGCTTCTCACGGAGTCCAACGGCGTGAAGACCGCGCGCGGGCGCGTTCTTGGCGTAAAGGCTTTGGAACTCCGGCGTGGGTGCTAGCTGGGCGCTCATGTGAATTCGTCTCCTGGTTGATCCGACGTCCGGGACCGTGATCCATTAGAGACTTTTCCAAAGACGCCCTCAATAAACCTTGGTCAAACTGACCTGAAGTTTCCGACGGCACGTTGCGGTGCCCTGTTCTAGACACGAACGGTCGGGTGTTTCCGGCACTCTGCCGAAATCAGCGGACACTCAGTACTGGGGGCTGATTAGGAGATCGGCGCTCAAGCTCGACTGATCTGTCCGGCGGACAGCGGCCTCACCGCGGCGCCGTCTCGCCGTCTCGCCGTCTCGCCGTCAACCGCATTCTTCCGGTATGCGTCCGGGCTTGTGCGCGCAACCATGTCCGTATACCCAAGCAGATTCGAACCGCCGCTCCTGCCGGAAGCCGCCACACTCCGCCGTCGCCCGGCTGGCGCGGCCCGCGACCGGCCTTGCTCGACGCCGCAACCGCGATGAACCTTGACCCACTCGCGCTCCCGCCAAACCCCGGCACGCGCACTGCTGACTTCGCGGGAAAACGCGTCGTTCCGGGCACTTGTGGCCCGATGTCACGGGAGATTCACGCTTTCGTCGCCGATCCGCAATACGCCCTCCCTACGCTGCGCGGCCATAGGAGGGCGTACCCATGAATGGTTTCCTGAAGGCCCTGGAAGTGCAGCGGTGGGACGACCACCGCTACTACCACCACAGCACCATCAACCAGTCCCTGCACTTCGTCTCCGCCTGCAGCTTCCTCGCGGCCTACGCGTTGCTGTTCACCCATCCGGTGGCCGCGGCACTCGTCGGGTGGATCGTCGCGATGTGGAGCCGCCAGATCGGCCACTTCTTCTTCGAGCCCAAGGGCTTCGACGAGGTGAACCAGGTCACCCACGAGTACAAGGAGGAGATCAAGGTCGGCTACAACCTGCGGCGCAAGGTCGTCCTCCTGACGATCTGGGCGCTCTCGCCGGTGGCCCTCTACTTCGATCCGACGCTCTTCGGCATGCTGGAGCCGCACACCGACCAGGCGACCTTCATCGGCAACATGGGCAAGGTGTGGCTGGTGCTCGGGATCGCGGGCCTCGCCTTCCGGACGGTGCAGCTCTGCTTCATCCGCGACGTGCAGACCGGCCTCGTGTGGATGACGAAGATCCTCACCGACCCGTTCCACGACATCAAGCTCTACCACCGCGCGCCGCTCGCGCTGCTGCGCGGCCAGCTCATCGACACCTCGCTGGCCGGCAAGCAGCACTCCTGAGGACGCGGCGCGCCAGCGGCTTCAGAACCGGTGCGCCAGCATCTCGCGCAGGATGCGCCGCTTGATCGCCTTGTTGGTGGCGGCGGGCGGCGCCCACCACCAGCCGTCGGCCTGCATCCGCTGCGCCGCGCGGACGAATCGGTCCGCCACTTCCGCGAAGTCCGCCTCGGTGTAGTTCAGGCTGAAGATGAAGCGCCCGGTGCCGACCCACGACAGTCCCAGGCCCTCGGCGCGCAGGTAGTACTGCAGCATCCAGTTGTAGCGCGAGGGTTGCGTGTACAGCGTGGTCCAGATGGTGGAGAGATTCGCCACCCGCACCGGCAGGCTCTCGGCGGCAAGGCGCTCGTTCAGCGCCGCGGCGCGGCGGTTCCACGTCGCGTCGAGGCCGCGATAGAGGGCCTGGACCGGCTCGGTATCGAAGCGCAGCAGGAACTCGTGCATCGCCCCCATCACGTAGGGGTGCGAGTTGAACGTGCCGCGCGCGAAGCAGACGTCGGTGGGACGATCCTCGCGGAAGCGCTTCATCAGCGCGCGCTTGCCGCACACCGCGCCAATGGGGAAGCCGCCGCCGAGCGTCTTGCCGTAGGTGACCATGTCGGCCTGCACGCCGAAGTACTCCTGCGCGCCGCCCGGCGCGAGGCGGAAGCCGGTGAAGACCTCGTCGAAGATCAGCGGAATGCCGCGATCGGTGCAGACGCTGCGCAGTTCGCGCAGCCAGGCCGCGTACGCCTCGCGGTCGAAGTGCGCGCGCCGGCCGCCGTCCACCAGCGCGGAGTCCCCCGGCGCGTTGCCGTTGGGATGCAGCGCCTGCAGCGGATTGACGAGCACGCAGGCGATGTCGCGGCGGCGACGCAGCACCCGCAGCGAGTCCTCGTCCATCTCCTTCAGCGTGTAGGTCTCGCGCGCCGGCACCGGGTTGCCGACCCCGGGCTGCACGTCGCCCCACCAGCCGTGATAGGCGCCGCAGAAGCGCACGAGGTGGCTGCGCCGCGTGTGGTAGCGGGCGAGGCGCACCGCCTGCATCACCGCCTCCGTGCCGGACATGTGGAAGGACACCTCGTCCAACCCGGAAATCTGCTTCAGCCGCCGCACGTTGTGCGCGACCACCGGGTGGTACGCGCCGAGCAGCGGGCCGAGGTCGCGGACGCGCTCCGCGCCCCGCGCCATGCATTCCTTGTAGAAATCGTAGCCGAAGACGTTGACGCCGTACGACCCGGTGAGGTCGTGGAAGACGTTGCCGTCGAGGTCGGTGAAGGTCACGCCCTGCGACGCCTGCACCACGCTGCCGCCCTTCAGGTGCTGGCGCACGAAGCGGCTGTACTGGAAGGGCACGCGGTAGGCGCTGGTGAACTGCAGGTCGGACACCGACTCGGCGATCTCCGCGGTGAGCGCGGCGCTCGCGGCGAAGCGCGTGCGGTACAGCTCCGCGAGGCGCATGAAGCCCTCGCGGCGCAGCGCGATGATCTCCGCCGGCGCGCCGTCGGAGGCGAAGAAGCGCTCGCCCTCGAACTCGTAGAAGGGCACCAGCCGCGCGACGCGGCGCGCCATGCGCGAATGGCCGGTGAGCGACGGGTGCTTGGCCTTCGAGAGCTCGAGGCGCAGCTTGAGCGGCGGCACCGTCGCCGCGAGGGCGGCGGCGCCGAGGGCATAGAGGGCGAGGGTCGGGTCCATGGCGGGCATCCTTGGCCGCGTGTTTATTCCTCCAGGGTTACAGGGCCATGACGCTGCGCGCCGCGCTCGAATCCGTGCTCCGGCACGAGGACCTGAACTTCCTCCTCACCAACCGCATCCCGCGGCGGCTGGCAACGCGGTTCATGGGCTGGTTCAGCCGCATCGAGCACCCGCTGGTGAGCCGCCCCGCGCTCGCGGTGTGGCGCGCCTTCGCCGACCTGCGCCTGGAGGAGGCGGCGCGCACCGACTTCCGCAGCATCCACGACTGCTTCACCCGCGCGCTCAAGCCCGGCACGCGCACCGTTGACCCCGACCCGGAGGTGCTGACGAGCCCCTGCGATGCGATCGTCGGCGCGTGCGGCCCGGTGGCGGGCACGACGGTCTTCCAGGCGAAGGGCTTTCCCTACGACATCGAGGACCTGCTCGGCAGCCGTGCGCTCGCCGAGCACTACCGCGACGGCTGCTACGCGACGCTGCGGCTCACCGCGAGCATGTATCACCGCTTCCACGCTCCGCACGACTGCGTCGTGGAGGAGATCGCCTACATCGCCGGCGACACCTGGAACGTGAACCCGATCGCGCTGGCGCGCGTGGAACGGCTCTTCTGCAAGAACGAGCGCGCGACCATCCGCACGCGACTCGTGCGGACGGGCGACCTCGTCACGCTGGTCCCGGTGGCGGCCATCCTGGTGGCGAGCATCCGGCTGCACTGCCTCGACGAGCGGCTGTATGCCGGCCACCGCGGCGCAACCGTGTTCCGGCGCGACGCGCCGTACGCGAAGGGCGCGGAAATGGGCTGGTTCGAGCACGGCTCGACCATCATCGTCTTCGCGCCGCGCGGCTTCGCGCCGTGCGCGGGCATACGCGAGGGAAAGGTCGTGCGGATGGGGCAGGCGCTGATGCGGGTCGGATCGCACCCGGGCGTTGCGCTACCCTAGGCCGTCGCGGCGAGCACCCGCTGCACGGCCTCCTCCGCGACCGGCTTGGTGAGGTGGACGTCGAAGCCCGCGTCGCGCGTGCGTGCGCGGTCGTCCTCGCCGCCCCATCCGGTCAAGGCCACCAGGAGCGCCCTGCGGCCCCATTCGCTCGCGCGCAACTGGCGGGCGAGCGCGAGTCCGTCCATGCGCGGCATGCCGAGATCGATGAATGCCGCCTCCGGGCGGAAGTCGTTGGCAAGCAGGAGCGCCTCGTCGCCGTCGTACGCCACGCGCACCTCGTGCCCGCGCTCGCGCAGCAGTAGCGCCAGCGAGTCGGCGCCGTCGTGCAGGTCGTCGACCACCAGCACCCGCAGGGGTCGCCCCGCGGTGCCGGTCGGCGCAGCGGCCGTCGTGTCCGGCGTCTCGGGCGCGAGCGCCGGCAGCCGGACCTCGAAACGGCTCCCGCGCCCTGGGCCGGCGCTCTGCGCGCTGATGCGTCCGTCCTGCAGTTCCACGAGGCCCCTGGCGAGCGCGAGACCGATGCCCAGGCCCTCACGCCCCGCCGTGCCCGGCGCCTCCACCTGCGCGAACATCTCGAACACCGAGTGCAGCTGCGACGCCTCGATGCCGACGCCCTGGTCGGTGACCGCGATGACGATCTCGTCGCCATCGCGCTCGGCGGAGATGCGGATCTCGGTCTCCGCGGGACTGTACTTCGCCGCATTGGTCAGCAGGTTGGTGAGCACCTGCGCGAGGCGCACCGGATCGGCGCGGACGAAGAGCGGCGCCGCGACGAACTCGGTCGCGAGCCGGTCCCCCCGCGCCTTCAGCATCGGCCACGCCGTCTCGACCGCCTGCTCGACGACACGCGCCACGTCGCAGCGCTCCAGCGTCACGGTGAGCTTGCCGAAGGTGATGCGGCTGACGTCCAGCAGGTCGTCGAGCAGGTGCGCCATCTGGCCCACCTGGCGCTCGATGACCTCGCCGCACCAGCGCAGCGACGGGTCGCCCGTCGCCTGCCGCCGCAGGATGGCGCTGGTGTTGCGGATGGGTGCGAGCGGATTGCGCAGCTCGTGCGCGAGCAGCGCGATGAAGCGGTCCTTCTGGCGGTCGGCCTCGCGCAGCGCTTCGTCGGCGCGGCGCCGCTCGGTCACGTCGATGCTCGCGCCGACGAAGCCGAGGAAACGGCCGTCGCCCGACACGCGCGGCCGACCCCACGATTCGATCCGCCGCCACTCCCCGTCGTGGCGGCGCACGCGCGCCTCCGCGTGGAACGGCCGCTGCTCGCGCGTGGCCGCGGCGAACTCGGCAAGATAGGCCGGCTCGTCGTCGGGGTGCAGCAGCATGCGCCAGCGGCCCTCGCGCATGTCCTCGCGCGCCACGCCGAAGAACTCGCAGAAGGTCGCGTTCACCATCTCCTGGCGGCCCTGCGCGTCGTGGACCCAGATGATCAGCGGCAGGCCGTCGGCCATCAACCGGAAGCGCTCCTCGCTTTCACGCACGGCGGTATCCGCGGTACGTCGGGAGGTCACGTCGGCCAGGACGCCCGCCATCCGGACGGCCCGGCCGGATGCGTCGTAGCGGGTGCGGCCGCGCGCGGCGAGCCAGTGGACGCTGCCGTCGGGCCATCGGACCCGGTACTCCACCTCCAGCATGCCCGTCGCCAAGGCGCGTTCGATGGCCGCCACGAACGCCGGACGGTCGTCCTCGAGCACGTGCCGCTCGGCGATGCGCCGGCCCCACTCGGGCTGCAGCTCGGCGTAGCCGTACATCTGGTCGTGGCGGAGCGATCGCTCCGTCGTCGTATCCGTGAGCGGATCGAACTCCCACGTGCCCAGGTCGGCCGCCTCCAGCGCCGTCTGCAGACGCTCCTCGCTGCGACGCAGGATGTCGGCCTCCGCTACGCGGCGGGCGAGCTCCGCCTCGCGCGCGCGCTCGACCTCGTCGGCGAACCGGCCGACGGACTCCGCAACCGCCTGATCGATGCCCTCGTTGAAGCGGATGAGCTCGTCGAGCGTCGCGCCCGAGAGCGTCCCGGCGCGCGCCGTCCAGCGCCGGATCACGGTGGCGCGCAGCGCGCGATATTCGGCGACCAGGTCCTTGATGTCGAAGCCGCTCTCGCGGCGACCGGAGGCGTGCTGCTGCGCGCTGGTCTCCGCCAGCGGCGCGGCGGCCAGGCCGCGAGACTTGTCGAACTGCTGCTGCGCGGTCTGCGCCATCGCCATGTCTTCGGCGATGGCGCGCAACATCGCTGCGGCGTGGTCGCGCAGCGACTCGAGGTCCATGTCGCGGCCCGCCGGCAGGCTGCGCGCGAAGGCGACCCAGTCGTCCAGGATCCCGTCGAGGTCAGTGGAGATGAATTGAGCGAGCGTCACGGTGCTTCCGCGGCCGTCGCTGCGCCGTCGACGGGCGGGCAGGAGGGCACGTCGAACGCATTTTGCGGTTCTCTTGGCGGTCAGGAGCGGACCGGGGCGGGGGCCCATGCATACCCCACCCGGGCATTCTAGCCAGTGCCGGACCACTCGTCTCGCCGGGGCCGCATTCCGGGCTGCCCGGCCGCGCTTCCGTGCGACGTGACGCGCTTCACGGGTCGCCGCATCCGGCGGTTCCCGGCGCGGCCGATTCGGGCGATATGGAGACAGGAGCACTGACCGGAACCGCCATGAAGCCCCGCCTGCCCCGTGTTGCCGAGACGCACGACTTCGACCGCCTCATCACCGCCGGCCGCCTGCTGCTGGAGCTCGACCTGCACCGCAAGCCGATGCGCAGCGAGGTCTACCGGACCACCGCGGTCGCCGTCTGCGAGCTGCTGAAGCGGCTGCGCGACACCCCGGAGTTGCGCAACATCCTCGCAATCGGGGAGCCGACGCTCACGCTGTTCGAGAACGTCGTGTTCGAGCGCGACGGCGATTTCCGCGCGGTGGCCGGCGAAGCGCGCGGCCGCGATGCCGCGGCGCTGGCCGAAGCGTTCCTGCGCCGCATCGCCGAGCCCGACGCGCTGCGCTAGGCGGCGGCGCGCACGCGCGCTGCCGCGGCGAGCTCCGCCAGCCGCACCACTTCGCCGATCACCAGCACCGCCGGGCTGCCGATGCCGGCGCATGCCACCGCGCCAGCGAGCGCGCCGAGCGTGGTCACCACTTCTCGCTGCGCCGTCAGCGTCCCGCTCTGCACCGCCGCCGCGGGCGTGTCGAGGGCCATGCCGCCCGCCGCGAGCCCGGCGACGATGTCGGGCAGCGTCGCCACGCCCATGTACACCACCAGGGTCAGGCCGCTCTGCGCGAGCGCCGACCAATCGGGCGCGACGCCGTCCCGCGTATGGCCGGTGACGAACGCGACGCCCCGCGCGACGCTCCGGTGCGTGACCGGCACGCCGATGGCCGCGGGCGCGGCGATGCCCGCGGTGATGCCGCTGACCACTTCCACCTCGATGCCGGCCGCGCGCAGCGCGAGCAGTTCCTCGCCGCCGCGCCCGAACACGAACGGATCGCCGCCCTTCACCCGCGCGACCACCTGACCGCGACGCGCCAGCCGCACCATCAGCTTCTCGATGAACGCCTGGGGGGTGGAGCGGCAGCCGCCGCGCTTGCCCACCGCGATGCGCCGCGCCCCGGGCCGGGCGTGATCGAGGATCGCCGGGTGGACGAGATCGTCGACGAGGATGACGTCGGCTTCGCCGAGCGCGCGCACCGCCTTCAGCGTCAGCAGCTCCGGGTCGCCGGGCCCCGCACCGATCAGCCACACCTTGCCGCGCTTCATGCCGCCCGCTCCGCCGCCGCCTGCCCGCGCGTCGCGAGGGTCACGATGACCTCGATCTGCCGCGCCACCGGCGCCGGCATCGGCGCCTCGCCCGCGAGCACGCGACGAATCCACGCCGCCGTGCTCGCCGCGTCGAGCGCCGGCAGTTCGGGCAGCGCGAGCACGCTCCCGTCCTCCGCCTCGACGACGCGTTCGACCATCCCGTCGTGCAGCCAGTCAATGGCCTGCGCGCGTCGCGCGTTCGCCACCGCCTCGCCCTGCGTGCCGCGCATGAGGAGCACGTCGGCCGGATGGGCGAGGTAGTAGTCGCGCAGCGTGGCGAGGTACGCCGGATGCGTGGCGCTGGCCAGGAGCAGCGGCTCGCGGACCGGAGCGAACAGCTTCGCGATGGTGTGCGCCGAGTTGCGCACGCCCAGCACGCGGCGCAGGTCGAGCAGGCGCGCGAGGCCGGGCGCGAGGCGGTCGACGGGCAGGAAGGCGAGCCGATCCGCGCCGAGCGCCCGGGCAGCCGCCGGTGCGTCCGCGGAGGGCGCTACGCCGAGCGCGGCGAAGATCTCGGCGCTCGCGACGCGCCCCGCATCGTTCGTCACGCCGTGCACCAGCACCGGCACGCCGCGCCGCGCGAGCGCCAAGGCCAGCAGCGGCACGAGGTTCGCCATCGTGCGCGCACCGTTGTACGTCGGCAGGACCACGGTGCGGCCGGGCGCGGCGATCACCGGCACGCGCGCGTGCAGCGCGTCGAGGAACCCTGCCAGCTCGTCGAGGGACTCGCCCTTGATGCGATACGCGAGCAGCAGCGCGCCGAGGTGAACGTCGGGCACGCGGCCGTCGAGCAGGTCGCCGAACAGCGCGGCGGCGTCGGCGCGGGGGAGAGCGCGCGCGCCGTCCC
Organism: uncultured Enterobacteriaceae bacterium; assembly: GCA_964552535.1. Classification (GTDB taxonomy): domain Bacteria; phylum Pseudomonadota; class Gammaproteobacteria; order Burkholderiales; family SG8-39; genus CAZKHE01. The sequence continues at coordinate 53,736 of CAZKHE010000011.1, forward strand.
GCCCGCGTCCCACCTGCTTGATGATCGCGGCGTAGTTCATGCGGCGCGTACCTCCGCTTCGTGCGCGGCGGCGACGAGCCGCTTGACCTCGGGCACGCACGAGCCGCAACCGGTGCCGCACCCGAGGCGCGCCTGCACCGCACGCAAGGCCTCGCCCGGCGACGGCGGCAGCTCGGGCAGCAGGTTGCGGACCGCCGCTTCGCTCACCCCGAGGCAACTGCAGACGACGCGGCCGGCCGCGGCGGTGCGCACCGGCGCGGCGCCGGTCGGTGCGAGCAGCGCGCGGCGGATGCGTTCGACCGGCTCGCCGCGCAGCATCCACTCGCGCAGCCACGCCTCGGCCGCGACCGCGGTCGCGTCGCCGCCGAGGCGGACGGCGGCGAGGCGGCCGTCGCGCACGGCGATGCGCCGGCCGATGCCGCGCGGCGCGTCGTCGTAGCGGATGACATCGGGCGCGTCGAGCCCGAGGGCCGCGTCGAGCGCTGCGAGCAAGTCGGTGGACGCCGCCTGCGCGGCTGCGGCGCGCAGCAGCACGCCCTCGGCGTCGCGGCCGATCAGCACCACCGACGCATAGGCGAAGGCGCCCGCGAGCGCCGCGAGCCGATCGGCCAGCCGCGTCGCGGCGCCCGTGCCGGGGAAGCCGAACGCGACCACCCGCCACGGCAGCTCGGCGCGCGTGACGCGGATCGCCGCGTGCTTCAGCTCGGGCTGCTTCGACACCGGATCGCACGCGGGCACGGTCAGCGTGTTGACGCCCTGCGCACCGGCGAGGAACCGCTCGCCCCAGTGCATGGCGATGAACGCCTGGCCGCTCGCCACCTCGTCGCTCGGCTGGGCGGGGAGCACGATGGCGCCGCGCCGCGACTCGACGCGCACGAGGTCGCCCGGGCGGATGCCGCGGCGCGCGAGGTCGTCGGCGTGCATGTCGATGGCGGGCTCGGGCGCGTGCGCGAAGAGCTGCGCCACCGTGCCGGTGCGGCTCATGCCATGCCACTGGTCGCGCAGGCGGCCGGTGGTGAGGCGCAGCGGATGGCGCGCATCGACGCGCTCGGCCGGGGCGGCATATGGCGCGGCGTGGAAGCGCGCCCGGCCGCTCGGCGTCGGAAACACCCCGTCCGCGTAGAGACGCGTCGCGCCCGCCGCGTCGCCGGCGCGGCACGGCCACTGCTGCGGTCCCCGCGTGTCGAGCAGCGCATACGACAGCCCGGTGATGTCGAGGTCGCGTCCGCGCGTGGCCTCGCGGTGCTCGTTCCACACGTCCTCGGGGCCGGCGTACGCGAAGAGATCGGGCTGCTGCAGGCGCAGGCGCGCCGCAAGGCGGCGGCCGAAATCCGCGGCGATCGCCCAGTCGGCGCGCGCGTCCCCCGGCGCCGGCACGGCGGCGCGCACCCGCGAGATGCGCCGCTCGGAGTTGGTGACGGTCCCGTCCTTCTCGCCCCAGGTCGTTGCCGGCAGCAGGATGTCGGCGTAGCGCGCGGTCTCGATGCCGGCGTAGGCGTCCTGCACGACGACCAGTTCGGCGCGCTCGAGCGCGGCGCGCACCGTGGGCTGGTCCGGCAGCGACTGCGCGGGATTGGTGCAGGCGATCCAGATCGCGCGGATGGCGCCCTCGCGCAGCGCCTCGAACATCTCCACCGCGGTCCGGCCCGGCGCCGAGGGCAGCGCCTCGATGCCCCACAGGCGAGCGATCTCGTCGCGATGCGCGGCGTTCGCCGCCTCGCGATGGCCGGGGAGCAGGTTGGCGAGGCCGCCGACCTCGCGTCCGCCCATCGCGTTCGGCTGGCCGGTGAGGCTGAACGGTCCCGCGCCGGGACGGCCGATCTGCGCGGTGGCGAGATGGAGATTCACCAGCGCCGCGTTCTTCGCCGTGCCCGACGTGGACTGGTTGAGCCCCTGGCAGTAGAGCGACAGCGCGGCGCGCGCCTCGCCGAACCAGCGCGCGGCGGTCACGAGATCGCGCTCGGCGATGCCGCAGATCGCGGCCACCGCCTGCGGCGTGTAGTCCCGCACCAGCGCCTTGAGCGCATCGAAGCCTTCGGTGTGCGCGTCGACGTAGGCGCGGTCGATGCGCTCCTCCCAGGCGAGCACGTGGAGCATGCCGTGGAACAGCGCGACATCGGTGCCGGGCGTGATCGCCAGGTGGAGGTCCGCCTCGCGCGCCGTGACGGTGCGGCGCGGATCGACCACCACGACGCGCACGCCGCCCTTCGCGCGCGCGGCTTCGAGCCGGCGGTACAGTACCGGATGCGCGAACGCGGCGTTCGCGCCGGCGATGAACACCAGGTCCGCGTGGTCGAGGTCCTCGTACGCGCACGGCGGCGCATCGGCGCCGAGCGTGGCCTTGTAGCCGGCGACGGCGGAGGACATGCACAGCCGCGAGTTGGTGTCGATGTTGTTCGTGCCCGCGACGCCGCGCGCGAGCTTGTTGAACACGTGATAGTCCTCGGTCAGCAGCTGGCCGGAGACGTAGAACGCCACCGCGTCCGGGCCGTGCTCGCGGATGATCGCGGCGAAGCGGTCGGCGGCGTGATCGAGGGCCGCGTCCCAGCCGACGCGCGCGCGCGGGGCGCTCCGCGTGGGGCGCAGTTCGGGATGCAGCAGCCGCGCCTCGCGCAGCGCCGGGCGCGCGGTCAGGTGGAGCGTGGCGCCCTTGGAGCAGAGCCTGCCGTGGTTCGCGGGGTGGTCGGGATCGCCGCGCACGCCGACGATGGCGTCGCCCTCCGACTCGATGATGACGCCGCAGCCGACGCCGCAGTAGCAGCACGTGGACCGCGTGGCGCGTTGCCCCTGCGCCCCCTCCCCGCCCCGGGTGCCGTCAGGGGAAAACTCGTTCGAGCGCGTCTCTGACATCCGCCCGTGCTCAGGCGTGACAGGCCGCCGCGACCGCCGGCGTGTCGTCGAGGGCGCGCGGATCGAGCAGCACCCGTCCGTTCTCGACTTTCACGGCGAAGCGGTTGGTGCACCCCTGGTCGGGCGCGACCGCCTGGCCGGTGGCGAGATCGAGGGTCCAGTTGTGCAGCGGGCACGCCACCTTGTCGCCGAAGACGATGCCCTGCGACAGCGGCCCGCCCTTGTGCGGGCAGCGATCGAGGAGCGCGAACACGCGGTCGCCGGCGGCGCGGAAGATCGCGATCTCGACGCCGTCCGCCCGGCGCACGCGGCGCGCGCCGAGCGGTGGGATGTCGTCGAGCGCGCAGATGTCGCGGAAGTGCTCCACCTCAGGCCTCCAGCGCGATGGCGTCGAACTGGCGCACGTCCACGCGCGCCGCGGCGAACGCCTTCCAGGGATCGGGCTCGCCCTCCAGCGCGAACTGCAGGCGCTCCCACAACGCCCGGCGCCCATCGGCGTCGTCGAGGATCCGCTTGCGCACGTGGTCCATGCCGACGCGGTGCACGTAGTGCACGGTGCGCTCGAGATACCAGCCTTCCTCGCGGTAGAGCTGCAGGAAGGCGCCGGCGTACTCCAGCACCTCGTCGGGCGTCTTCACCTTCACGAGGAACTGGGCGACCTCGGTCTTGATGCCGCCGTTGCCGGCGACGTACAGCTCCCAGCCGGAGTCGACGCCGATCACGCCGACGTCCTTGATGCCCGCCTCGGCGCAGTTGCGCGGACAGCCGCTGACCGCCAGCTTGACCTTGTGCGGGGCGTACATCCGCCACAGCGCGCGCTCGAGATCCTTGCCCATCTGCGTGGAGTCCTGCGTGCCGAACCGGCACCACTCCGATCCCACGCAGGTCTTGACCGTGCGCAGCGCCTTCGCGTACGCGTGGCCCGAGGGCATGTCGAGCTCGCGCCAGACCGCGGGCAGGTCTTCCTTCTTCACGCCGAGGAGGTCGATGCGCTGCCCGCCGGTGACCTTCACCGTCGGAATGCGGTACTTGTCCACCACGTTCGCGATGCGGCGCAGCTCGTCGGCGGTGGTCTCGCCGCCCCACATGCGCGGCACCACCGAGTACGTGCCGTCCTTCTGGATGTTGGCGTGGCTGCGCTCGTTGATGAAGCGCGACTGCG
>CAZKHE010000012.1:0-57659 GCA_964552535.1 uncultured Enterobacteriaceae bacterium
GCTTCGCGGCGGAGCGGCCGGAGACGCGCATCGAGCTCTACGAGACCGTGCTCGGGGGCACCGACGAGGCGCTGGAGGAGGGCAAGGTGGACCTCGCGATCTGCTCCCAGGTGCCGCGCGGCCGGCCGGGCGACCATCTCACGCGCATCCGCTTCATCGCCGCGGCGAGCCCGCGCCATCCGCTGATCGCGCTCGGCCGCCCGCTCACCTTCCGCGACCTGCGGCGGCACCGGCAGCTCGTGGTGCGCGACTCCGGCGTGCGGCGCACGCGCGAGGGCGCCTGGCTCCCGGCCGAGAGCCGGTGGACCGTGAGCAACAAGGCGACGTCGATCCACGCGGCGTGCATGGGGCTCGGCTTCGCCTGGTTCGCCGAGGAGAGCATCCGCAAGGAGCTCGATGCCGGGGACCTCGTGCCCCTGCCGCTCGAGCAGGGTGCGGTGCGCTGGGCCGATCTCTATCTCGTGTTCGCCGATCCCGAGTACGCTGGCCCCGACGAGCGCCGGCTCGCCGATATCATCCGCGAGCAGACGGCGGAAGGATGCGCACGCGTCGCACAGCGCGAGGCGCGGCGCGCCCGCCCCGCCAAGGTGCGCGCATTGCGCTGACGCCTCACACCAGGAGACCCGCATGGCCCGACTCGAACCCCTGCCGCCCGAAACCACGCCCGAGCTCGCCGAGACCTTCGGCAACTACGTGAAGGCGCTGGGCTACATGCCCAACAGCGTGCTCATCATGCAGCGCCGGCCGAAGATGGTGAAGGCGCTCGGCGCGCTCGCCGCCACCATCTGGGATCCGGAGAGCGCGGTGTCCCCGGGCTTCAAGCGCCTGCTCGCGCACATGGCGAGCAAGTCCGCCGGCTGCCGCTACTGCATGGCGCACACGGCCGGCGGGGCGCTCAAGCTCGGCGTGCCCGACGAGAAGGTGGCCGCGCTGTGGGAATACCGCACGAGTCCGCTCTACACCGAGGCCGAACGCGTGGCGATGGACTTCGCGCTCGCCGCCGCCGCGGTGCCCAACGACGTCACCGACGAGATGTTCGCCGAGCTGCGCCGGCACTGGACCGACGACCAGATCGTGGAGATCGTCGGGGTGATTTCATTCTTCGGCTTCATGAACCGCTGGAACGACACCCTGGCCACGCCGCTGGAGGCGGGTGCGATCGAGGTCGGCGAGCGCTACCTCGCCGAGCACGGCTGGGACGTCGGCAAGCACGCCGGCTAGTCCTCGCGCGCGTCGTCCGCGGCCGCATCGCGCGACGCGCGCGCGCGGCGCGAGCGTTCCTGCTCGCGCTTCACGTCGCGCAACTGCCACCACGCGAACGCGAGCACGCCGCCGAACACCAGCACGAGCTCGATGAGGATCAGCGGGGTGTGATCGCTCACGGCAGCCTGCGTCGATACGGCGAGGCGAGCGGTTCGCCGATGAAGACGCCCTGCCCCGGCCACGCCACGCTTTTCCAGTACGCCTCCACCGCGGAAGCGCCGGCGAGGTAGTGCTTCAGCAACACCGCCGGGTGCGGAAACTTCTGCCAGTGGTTGCACGGCTCGGACACCGTGCCGTAGCTCGCCGTCGCACCCGCTTCCAGCCAGCGCAGGCTGCTCATCTGCCCGCTGCCGGCGAGGTCGCCGCCGAAGGAGGTCAGATGATCGGCGAGCGCGCCGGGGAGGAACTTGAGCGTCTCCAGATGGGGCACGGTCACCGCGCCGGTGAGGTACGCGATCACGTCGCCGCGATCGCGCACGTAATCGGCCCGCAGCGGCGCGATGGTGACCGGCGGCGCCGCGAGCCGCACCGGTTTGGGGAAGAAACCCGCGCGCACGTTGCGCTTCGCGTCGGAGGTCGCGAGCAGATACGCGGTGCCGCGCGGCATCGCCCCGTCGGCGGCGATGCCCCGATCGACCAGCGCCCGCGCCGCATCGAGGGTGGACGCGGGGAGCAGCATCGCGAGGCGCATGCCGTGGTCGTCGTACGGCCGCACCGAGCGCGAGTCGAAGTACGGGTTCGGCTTGCCCGGCCCGCAGCCGTGCGCGCAGAGCGACGCATCGAATCCGACCGTGAGCGCGGCGGTGAGACCGTTGCACTCGACCGCATACGGCGCGGTCCACGCGAGGGCGAGCACCTGGACGTCGGGCGGGAGCTGCGCCTCGATGTCGGCGCGCAGGCGCTCGAACTCGGCGAGCGCGAGGCGGGGGCGTACCTCCACGCGCACGCGCACGACGTTCTCCCCCGGCACGCCGCGGCGCTCCTGGTAGTAGGCGCCCGCGGCCACGCTCGCCGGATCGGCCTCGTTCACCACCACCGCGACGTGCTGCGGCCCGAGCGAGTACCCGGCGGGGCCGAAGGCCTGGAGGGTGGCGGTGCGCTGCGCCGATGCGTCGGCCGCGGCGAGCGCCGCGCCGAGCGCGAGGATCCCCAGCACGCGGTGCACGGCCCTCAGGCGGAGCGGGCCGCGGGCCGCGCCGGCCACACTTTGCGCACGAGGCCGACCGCGAGCACCGCCAGGGCGCCGGCGACCATGCCGACCACGAAGTCGCCGGCCAGCGAGACCACGAGCCCGAGCCACTGCCCGCCCGCTGCCGCCGCGCCCGCCGCGAGCTCGCCGATCACGTGGTGCAGCGGCGGGATGCCGTGCGAGAGGATGCCGCCGCCGACGAGGAACATCGCCGCGGTGCCGGCGACGGAGAGCAGCTTCATCAGCCACGGCGCGATGGCGAGAATGCCGCGGCCCAGCGCGCGAATGCCGCTCGCCTCGCTGCGGCTGAGTGACAGCCCGGCGTCGTCGAGCTTCACGATACCGGCGACGAGGCCGTAGACGCCCACCGTCATGATGACCGCGATGCCGACGAGCACGCCAACGCGCGTGCCGAACGTGGCATCCGCGACGGTGCCCAGCGCGATGACGATGATCTCGGCCGAGAGGATGAAGTCGGTGCGCACCGCCCCCTTGATCTTGTCGCGCTCCACCTCGCGCAGGTCCACCGCCGGATCGGCGAGCGCGCGCTGCAGTTCGGCGCGGTGCGCGTCGCTCTCGTCGCGGTGCGCGAAGCGGTGCCAGATCTTCTCGAAGCCCTCGAAACAGAGGAACAGGCCGCCGAGCATCAGGAGCGGCGTGATCGCCCAGGGCGCGAAGGCGCTGATGGCGAGGGCCGCGGGGACGAGGATCGCCTTGTTGACGACCGAGCCCTTCGCCACCGCCCACACCACCGGCAGCTCGCGGTCGGCCTTCACCCCGGCGACCTGCTGCGCGTTCAGGGCGAGGTCGTCGCCGAGCACCCCGGCGGTCTTCTTGGTGGCGATCTTGGTGAGCGTGGCGACGTCGTCCAGGACGCTGGCGATGTCGTCGAGCAGGGTGAGGAGGCTGGCGCCGGCCATGTCGGGGGAAGGGACGTTGGACGCCGCATCTTAGCGGCTTGCGTGCCAGCCGTACGCGGCGTGCGCTAGAGTGCGTCCGGGAACCCGAAATCGTGAATCGCGACCCCGCCCTGCCGGCGTTCGTCACCGTGCCCGTCGCCGCCGCGGCGCCGCGCGGCCTGTGCACCGACTGCGGCATCTCACGCACGTCGGACGCGAAGCGCTGCGGCCGCGCCTGCCAGTTCATCCGTCCCGACTATGCCGCGCTGGAGGCGCAGGTTCACGGCCGCGCGCGCGACCGGTCGCGCCCGGACGAGCTGCACTTCGGCCCGTTCCGGCGCATGGTGCGGGCCCGGCTGCGCGAACCGCGTCCCGGCGCGCAGTGGACCGGCATCGCCACCCGCCTCGGCGAGCGGCTGCTGGAGACCGGCGCGGTGGACGCGGTGCTCTGCATGGCGCCGGATCCGCAGGACAAGTGGCGGCCGATGCCGGTGCTCGTCACCACGCCCGAAGGCATGGCGCACTGCCGCGGCATGCGCATGGGCTACGCGCCGCTGCTTGCGCTGCTCGAGCCGGCTCGCGAGCGGGGCTACAAGCGCCTCGCCCTCATCGGCATTCCGTGCCAGGTCTATGCGCTGCGCGCGCTGGAGCGCGAGCTCGGCTTCGAGCGGCTCTACGTGATCGGCACGCCCTGCTCGGACAACACCACCACCGAGCGCTTCCACGAGTTCCTCGCGCTGCTGGCCGACGATCCGGCGACCATCACCTATCTCGAGTTCCGCGCCGACTACCACGTCGAGCTGCGCTTCGCCGACGGCCGCGTGAAGGCGATTCCGTTCCTGATGCTGCCGCTCTCCGAGCTGCCGAACGACTTCTTTCCGCTGACCTGCCGCACCTGCGTCGACTACACAAACGTGCTAGCTGACATCACCGTGGGCTACATGGGCGGCCAGGGCGAGCAGTGGCTGCTGGTGCGAAACGAACGCGGCGAGGAGCTGCTCGCGCTGCTCGGCGACGAGGTGCGCGCGAGCACGCCCGGCACCGGCGGCAACCGGCGCGGGCCGGTGAAGGGCTTTCTCGCCAACGTGACGCGGGCCGCCGGGGGATTGCCGCTCCGGCGCATGCCGGCCTGGCTGCGCCCGATCGTGGGCTGGCTGATGCCGAAGGTGGGGCCGAAGGGGCTCGAGTTCGCCCGCGCGCGCGTCGAGATGAAGGCGATCGAGACGGTGATCCACCTGCGCCGCGAAGCACCGCGGCGCATGAAGCACATGGTGCCGGACCACGTGTGGTCGCTGGTCGCCCCCTACGAGCTGCAGCCGACGCCCCAGGAGCGTGGCGCGATGAAGGAGACCCCCCGTTGATCCAGCGCCTCGCCCTCGCCGCGTGCCTCGCGCTCGCCGGCTGCACCGGCCTCACGCGCACCGACTCGGACGATCCCGCGCTGCGCGCGGCGATCGCCTCGCCGCAGCGCAGCCCGGAGTTCGTCGCGCGCGACCCGTCGCGCAAGCCCTACGAGGTGCTGACGTTCTTCGGCGTGCGACCGGACGCGACCATCGTGGAGATCTCGCCGGGCCGCAAGGGCTACTGGACCGAGATCCTGGCCCCGTACCTCGCGCCGCAAGGGCGCTATCTCGCCGCGCAGTATCCGCTCGACGCGAAGGACGGGCGCCCGTACTGGAGCGAGTACCACCGCGACTTCCGCGCGAGCCTGGCGGCGGATCCGGCGCGCTACGGCAAGGTCCTGGTCACGGCCTTCGGCAAGGGTCATTACGACATCGCGCCGCCGGGCTCGGCCGACCTCGTGCTCACCTTCCGCAACACCCACAACTGGATGCAGGACGGCTACGCCGACGCGGCCTTTGCAGCGTTCTACCGCGCCCTGAAGCCAGGCGGCCTCCTCGGGGTGGAGGGCCACCGCGGTCGTACCGACCGGCCGCAGGATCCGCAGGCGGCCGACGGCTACGTCCGCGAGGACCACGCCATCGCGCTGGCGCGCAAGGCCGGCTTCGAGCTCGTCGCGACCTCCGAGGCGCTCGCCAATCCGCGCGACACCAAGGACCATCCCGCGGGCGTGTGGACGCTGCCGCCGACGCTGCGGCTCGGTGATCGCGACCGCGCGAAGTACCTCGCCATCGGCGAGTCGGACAAGTTCCTGCTCAAGTTCCGCAAGCCCGCGCGCTGACCGCGTCGCGGCGCCGCCGCGGTCAGCGGCGCCGCTACCTCGCCGGCACCCCGATCGCCACCGGCCGCACCGGCGATCCTGCAGCGCCCTTCTCCCGCAGCGGCAGGATCATCGTGCACGCGGTGTAGACGCGGTCGTTCGCGAGCTCCACGAGGCGTGCGTTCTCGACGAGGTGCACGCCCATCTGCGTCAGCATGTGGTGATGCATCGAGAACGGATGCCCTGCGAGGATGCCGTCGGGCGGCCCGGCCTTGCCCATGAGCTGCCCCTCGTTCACCGCGTCGACGAACGGCGTGTCGAGCGCGACCACCACGACCTTGCGCTCGCCGAGCCAGCGCGCCGCATCGATCGAGAGCCCGGGCGCCTTGGTGTAGTACTGCTTGGCCACGTCCGGGTCCTGCCAGCCGTCGCTCCAGCCGGTGTACACGTACACGACGTCGCCCGGCAGGATGCCGCGGTCCGCGAGGCCCTGGGCCTGCAGCATGCCCTCGATCTGCTTCGAGTTGATCACCTGCCCGGGCTTGAGCGGCTGGCCGTTGCCGATGAAGCGCTTCGCGTCGAGCAGCACGCCGGTGGTGACGATGGGCGGCACCTTCTCCATGCCGAGCTTCAGCAGCGGGGAGTCCGGCGTGGGCTTCACGTCCGCCTGCCTGAACCCGCCGTAGTACACGAGGCCGCGCTCGGGCGACGCGGTCTTGCCGTCCCACGGCCCGGGCAGCGCCCCGAAGTGCCCGAGCGCGTCCATCTGCGTGCCCTGCTGCCCCGGATCGCCGGCGACGTAGTCGGCGTTGAAGCCGTGATGCGTGCCGGGAATCACGTTGCTGGGGTTGTAGCGGATCGTGTAGGGCCCGGCGAACGGCGAGAGCGGCATGGTGGGGGAACGCACCTGGGAGAGCTCGTAGGCCTTCGCGCCCGGCTGCGACAGGTGCCAGGCGCAGCGCATGTAGGTGCCCGCGCCGATGGTGTTCGCCATGCCGCGCTCGTCGCCGGCGGGCCACGGGCCGGTGGGCACCATGGACGCCGAACGGGACGCGACCTCCCGCTCCGAGCCCGGCATCGTGGTGCACGCTGCGAGCAGCGCGAGCGATGCGATTCCGATGATCCGCTTCATGTCTTGCTCTCCCTCTTGGTGGACGTGACGGCCGCGCGCCGGCGGGCGGCGTGCGGCGATTCGGCCTGGGCATAGGCGGCGAGCCCGGCCGGCCGGTCGATCGGCACGACCGTCTGCAGGGTGGTGCCGCCCGGCGGCTGCAGGGCCGGCGGGAAGAAGGCGAGCTTCTGTCCCGCGGCAAGCTTGTCCTGGCGCGCGAGGTCGAGGTCGCGTTCGTTCACGCCGCCCTTCGGCACCACGCACACGCCATCGACGATCTCGAGGTCGAACCACCAGCGCTTCACCGGATTGCGCACGCCGCCGCCGACGCGGTCGTCGTAGGCCACCAGCATGCGCCGCGCGGACGGCACCTCGATGGAGAGCCGGAGCAGGCGCTCCGACTCGACGAGGTCCTCGCGGTTGTAGGGGCAGGTCTTCATGCAGCGCCCGCACGCCGAGCCCTTCATGTTGGTCAGGCGGTACTTGCCGCACTTCTCGACGTCGGGCTTCCAGATCTCGTAGCCGTTGAACATCACCTTCGGGCCGAAGGGGATGGCGTTGCAGGGGCACTCGCGCGCGCACTTGAAGCACAGGTTGCACACGGCCTGCAGGCCGAAATCGATCGGCTTGTCGACGGCGAGGGGCAGGTCGGTGGTGAACAGCACCGACTTGGACCGCGGGCCGATGAACGGATTGAGGATGAGTTCGCCGATGCGCGAGAGCTCGCCCAGCCCCGCCATCAGCACCGCCGGCAGGTGCAGCACCTCCGAGTGCGCGTTGGAATGCGCCCGCGCAGACCAGCCCATGCGCCGTACGTGCGCCGCCATCAGCCCGGCGATCGTCGCGCCGCGCATGTAGGCGCGCATCGACTGGGCCCCCGAGATCCAGTCGTCGCCGGACGCCCCTTCCATCGTCTCGAAGCCCTGGTCGATGAGCATCACCACCGCGTACCGGTGATAGGGCGGGATGGGCCTGCCTTCGACCTCGTCGTGCGAGTAGTACATCCAGGGTTCGGCCTCGCAGATGCCCACGAGGTCGGCGCCGAGAAAGTAGGCGAGCGCCTTGACCGCATCGGCGTTGCGCTGCGGGTCGGAGAGGTCGCCGCCGGGGCCGGTGGGCGCGAGCGGCTCGCGCGTGCCCTGCAGGGGCACCATGTTGCGGATGAGCGGCGTCATCGCCCACGCGAGGGGATGCTTGACCGCGAAGCGCGTCCGCTCCTGCTTCGGCTTCTCGCCCAGGTCGCCGGCGAGCGCGCGCGTGAAGAGATCGGCGCGCTTCGGCATGCGGCGGATCTCGTCGCGCAGGACCAGGGTGGTGGGCGCGTCCACGCGCCGGATCCGCTCCATCGGATAGCGGCCGAGATGCAGCGGCCGGCGTGCGAGCTCGGCGTCCTCGAAGCCCGGCCGCGTGCCGCCCACGCCCATGTACGCGTCCGCGTCCGGCCAGTCGAGCGAGGCGCCCGCCGCGATCGGCAGGTCCGTCGCCAGCGCGTAGTCGGTGGTGACGACGCCGGTGCGGAAGCCGCGCTGCGAGTACGGCATCGCGAGCACGCCTTCCACCGCCTGGGCGACGCCGGCGCGCTGCGCCAGGCGCGCGAGATCGACCTGCGCGAACCCCTCCACGTGCCCGCGGGCGTGCCAGCCCAGCGCGCGCAGGTAGCCGGCAAGGACGACCGCCACCTCCGCGCACCGCAGGTCGGTGCGCGCGACGTTGGCGCCGCGGATCCAGTCGCCGCCGGGCGCGTCCGGCCCCGGCTCGCGACCGAACTCGACGAGGAACACCATCGCATGAGTGTGCGGCGCGTGCTCGGACACGGTCCAGTCCCCGGGCTCGATGGCGCACACGCCGGCGAGCGTCGCGTCGAGAAAGTACGCCGAGGCCTTGAGATTCCGCGCGCGCGCGCCGAGGTCGTCGGGCACCGGCGCGCGCGCCGGCGCGACCGGACCGTCGAGATACCTGGCAAAAAGCTCCCGGTACTCCGGGACCGACCACGCAACGGCGTCCGGCCCCGCCGCATCGCGGTCGGCGGGTTGCCGCGCCGGGCGCGGGACCGCGGCGGGATCGCGGGGCAGCCGCTCCGTGGGCAGGACGCCCAGGTCGAACGGCCGATCCCGGTTGGAGAACAGGCGCGGCATGGCTCCTCCTCGTGGACCGCGAGGGTAGCGCACGGGCACGGGAGACGTACAGGCACGACACTTGCCCCGGCGAGCCCATGACACCGCGGTTGCGACGCGTCGCCACCCATCCGATCACGCTCGTGCTGGTCGCAGCGGTGATGCTCTACACGCTCGCCGGCTTCACGCTGGTGCCGTGGCTGGTGGCGCGCTACGCGCCGCGCCTGGTGGCCGAGCACACCGGCCACGCGCTCGCGATCGAGGACGTGCAGGCGAACCCGTACCTGCTGCGCCTCGAGGCGCGCGGCCTCGCCTTGCGCGCGCCCGACGGCACGACCGTGGCGAGCGTCGGCCGCCTGCTCGCCGACCTGCACGCCGCGAGCCTCGTCAGCCGCGTGTGGCGCTTCGACGTGCTGCTGGTGGAGCAGCCGGTCGTGAACGTGGTGCGGCGCGAGGACGGCCGGCTGAACCTCGCGGATCTGGCCGCGCGCGATGCGGCGCCGCAGGCGACACCGCCGCAGTCGCCCGCGGAGCGGCGCGCGCCGCCGCCCATCGTCGTGGAAGACGGCGCAGTCGCCGGCGGTCGCCTCACCTACGCGGACCACACGCGGCCGGGGGATCCGGCGCTCGCGCTGGATCCGATCGACATCGACGTGTACGACGTCGCCACCGTCCCGGACCAGGAGGGTCGGTACGCGCTCACCGCGGCGCTGCCCGACGGCGCGCGGCTGGCTTGGCGCGGCGACGTCTCGCTGCAGCCGCTGCGCTCCGAGGGCGAGATCACGCTCGAGGGCCTGCAGGCGAAGACGCTGTGGCCGTTCCTGCAGGGACAACTCGCGCTCGAGACGCTGGAAGGGGCGGTCGCGGCGAGCACGCACTACACCGTCAGCCGCGCGGACGACGGGCTCGCGCTCACGCTCGACGCCGGCCGCGTCGCGCTCACCGGGATCGCGGCCGCCCTCCCCGGTGCGGAAGCGGGCCGGCTGCGACTCGCGAACGCCCGCGCGGAGGGCATCCGCTTCGACCTGCGCGAACGAATGGTCGCGATCGCGCGGCTGGCGCTCGACGACGGGGCGATCGATGCGCACGTGGATGCCGAGGGCCGCTTCGACTGGGCCGGCGCCGTCCGCGCTCGCGCCGAACCCGCCCCGCCCGCGTCCGGCGCGCCGTGGCGCGTGCGCATCGACGAGACGCGGCTCGCCGGCATCGCGGCCGACTACACCGATGCGAGCCGCAAGCTGCCGCTGGCGGCGCAGGCCCGACTCGAAGCGGCGGCAGCGGCGATCACCGCCGAGATCGGCGGCGCGACCCGCGTCGCGGTGGAGAACCTCGACGCGACGCTCGCCGCCGACGTCCGCACGCGGGGCGACGAAGCGCCCCTGCTGGCGCTGCCGCACGTGCGCATCGCCGACGGTCGCGTGGATACGCGCGAGCGGCTGGTGCGCGCGAACGGCGTCGAGGTCGAGGGCGGGCGCGTGCTGCTGCAGCGTGACGCGTCCGGGGTGCTGCGGCTCGCCCAGGCGTTTGCGGCGGACGATGCGGGCGCCATCCGCCGTGAAGTGGAGGCGGCGGCCGAAGCGGCGCGCGCCGACGCCCGGCCGTGGCGCCACGCGCTCGATGCGCTGCGCGTGACGGGCGTCGAGATCGCGTACCGCGATGCCGGCTTCCAGCCGCCGTTCGAGTACGCGGTGTCGATCGACGAGGCGACGCTGCGCGGCATCGCGGGCGATGCGAAGACGCCGGTCCGCTTCGATGCGGCGCTGCGCGCGGGCGCCGGTGGAACGGTGCAGGCGAGCGGCGAGGCCGCGCAGGACTTCTCCCGGGTGCAGGCGAAGGTGGTCGCGAACACCCTCGCGCTGGCGCCGGCGCAGCCCTGGCTCGATCGCTACGCGCGCCTGGCCCTCGCCGCCGGCACGCTGAGCGCAACCGCGGATCTCGCCTACCGCGGCGGCGATGCGCCCGCGATCGAGGCCAGCGGCGCGCTGGACATCGCCGGCCTGCGCATCGACGAGCAGGGTTCCGGCGAGCGCTTCCTCGCCTGGAAGACGCTCGCCGCGCGCGACGTGCGCTACGCGTCCTCGCCGGGCCGGCTCGCGATCCGCGAGGTGCGCGTCGTCGAGCCGGGCGCGAAGATCGTCATCGCGCGCGACCGCTCGGTGAACGTCGCGCAGGTGCTGCGCGAGCGTCCGGCCGCGCCGCCTGCCAAGGATCCCCAACCGGGGCCGCCGTTCGCCGTGGACGTGCAGCGCGTCGCCCTTGCCGGCGGCACCGTGGACTTCGCCGACCTGAGCCTCGTGCTGCCGTTCGCCACGACGGTGCGCAGCCTGGACGGCACGGTGCTCGGCATCTCGACCGACCGGAGCAAGCGTGCCGAGGTGAAGGCCGGCGGCCGCATCGCCGACTACGGCGCGGCGCGCGTCGCCGGCAGCGTGCGGCCCTTCGCGCCGACGCAGTACACCGACCTGCGCGTCGAGTTCGAGAACGTGGCGATGCCGCCGCTCTCGCCCTACACCGCGACCTTCGCCGGCCGCACCATCGAGGCCGGGCGCCTGTGGCTCGACCTGCACTATCGCATCGAGGACCGCCAGCTCCTCGGCGAGAACGAGATCCGGCTCGCGGACGTCAAGCTCGGCGAGCGCGTGGAGGCGCCGAACGCGCTCGACCTGCCGCTCGACCTCGCCCTCGCGGTGCTGGCCGACTCGCAGGGACGCATCCGGCTCTCGGTGCCGGTGCGCGGCGATCTCGGCAATCCGCAGTTCAGCTACGCCACGGTGATCCGCGAGGCGCTCGGCAACGTCATCGGGCGCATCGTGTCGGCCCCGTTCCGCGCACTCGGTGCGCTGGCGGGCGGGCGCGACGGCGGCGCGCCGCCGGACCGCATCGAGTTCGCCGCCGGCGAGGCCGAGATCGAGCCGCCCGAGCGCGAGAAGCTCGACCGCATCGCCGGCGTGCTGCGCGAGCGGCCGGGCCTCGCGCTCGTGGTGCCGCAGCCGTTCGATCCGGCGTCCGACACCGCCGCGTTGCGCGTGGACGCCGCGCGACGCGCGCTCACCGAGCGCCTCGGGCGCGCGCTGCCGGCCGGCGAGGATCCGGGCCCGATCGACTACGGCGACGCGGACACGCAGCGCGAGCTGGAGAGGATGCTCGGGGAGCGGCTGGGCGAGGGCGCCCTCGCGCGCTTCGCGGCCGACTACCAGCGCACCACCGGACGCGCGGCGCAGCGCGTGAACCCGGTGCTCGGCGCCTTCGGCCGCGGCAGCGAGGACCGCGATTTCTACACCGCGCTGTTCGAGCGCATCGTGGCGACGCAGCCGCTGCCCGACGACGCGGCGCAGCGCCTCGCCGCCGAGCGCGCGCAGCGCATCGCGCGCTATCTCACCACCGAGGCAGGCCTGGACGCGGCACGCGTGCGGACCGGGGACCTGCGCGAAGCCGGCGGCCGCGACGGCGAGATCGCGGCGGAGTTGCGCCTCGCCACCTTGGATCGCGGCTGAGCGCGGGCGCGCCCGCCGGGCCTGCCAGCCCTGCTAGCATTGGGCCTCCCAAAAAGGAGGTTCCTACATGCTGTTGCCTACGTCGCTGGTCGGAAGCTATCCGCAGCCCGAGTGGCTGATCGACCGCAAGAAGCTCGCCGGACGCTTCCCCCCGCGCGTGCGCGCGCAGGAGCTGTGGCGCATCCCGCCCGAGTTCCTCGCCGAGGCGCAGGACGACGCGACGGTCATGGCGATCAAGGCCCAGGAGGAAGCGGGGCTCGACATCATCACCGACGGCGAGATCCGCCGCGAGAGCTACTCCAACCGCTTCGCGACCGCGCTGGAAGGCGTGGACATCGACAACCCGGGGACGGCGCTCGACCGCTCGGGCCATCCGAACCCGGTGCCGCGCATCGTGGGGAAGATCCGCCGCATGCACGCGGTGGAGGTCGAGGACCTGAAGTTCCTGAAGCGCCACACCCATCGCATGGTGAAGATCACCGTGCCCGGCCCGTTCACCATGAGCCAGCAGGCGCAGAACGACTTCTATCCGTCGAAGGCCGAGGCCGCGATGGACTACGCGACGGCGGTGAACGCCGAGATCCGCGACCTCTTCGCCGCCGGCGCGGACATCGTGCAGGTGGACGAGCCGTACATGCAGGCGCGTCCGAAGGAGGCGGAGGAGTACGGCCTCGCCGCGCTCAACAAGGCGCTGGAGGGCATCACCGGGACGACGGCGGTGCACATCTGCTTCGGCTACGCCGCGGTGATCCACGAGCGGCCGTCCGGGTACTCGTTCCTCGGACAGCTCAAGGGCTGCTCGTGCCGTCAGGTGTCGCTGGAGACGGCGCAGTCCAACCTCGACGTTTCCGTCCTGAAGGATCTCAAGGGCAAGAAGATCATCCTCGGCGTGATCGACCTCTCCGACATGAACGTCGAGACACCGGAGACGGTGGCCGCCCGCATCCGCCGCGCCCTGCCCTACGCGGACGCGCAGGACATCATCGTCGCGCCCGACTGCGGCATGAAGTACCTGCCGCGCGAGGTGGCGAACGGCAAGATGCGCGCGATGGTCGAGGGCGCGAAGATCGTGCGCCGCGAGCTCGGAGCGGCGGCGTGACCACCGGTCGCCCCACCGTCGCGGCGCTCGCCGCGGACCTCGCCGCCGGCCGCACCACCAGCCGCAAGCTCGTCGAGGCGGCGCTGGAGCGCATCGCCGATCCCGCCGGTGAAGGCGCGCGCGCCTTCCTCAAGGTGTACGCGGAGGCGGCGCGCGCCGAGGCCGACCACGCCGACCGGCTGCGCGCGGCCGGCGTGGTGCGCTCGGCGGTCGACGGCCTGCCGGTCTCGGTGAAGGACCTGTTCGACGTCGGCGGGGACGTGACGCGCGCAGGCTCGCGGATTCTCGCCGACGCCGCCCCGGCGAAGGCGGACGCACCCGCGGTGGCCCGCCTGCGCGCGGCCGGCGCGATCGTCATCGGCCGCACCAACATGGTGGAGTTCGCCTTCGGCGGGCTGGGTCTCAATCCCCACTACGGCACGCCGAGGAACGCCTTCGACCGCAAGACCGGCCGGGTGCCCGGCGGCTCGTCGTCCGGCGCGGGCGTGGCCGTGGCCGACGGCATGGGTCTGATGGGCCTCGGCAGCGACACGCGCGGCTCGGTGCGCGTGCCGGCGGCATTCAACGGCGTGGTGGGCTTCAAGTCCACCGCGCGGCGCATTCCGCGCGACGGCGCGTTCCCGCTTTCCTATACGCTCGACTCCATCGGGCCGATCGCCAACTCGGTCGCGTGCTGCGCGGCCTACGACGCCGTGCTCGCCGGCAACGGCGCCGCGCCGCTGCAGCAGTGGCCGGTGAAGGGGCTGCGGCTGCTGGTGCCGAGGTCGGCGCTGCTCGAGGATCTCGACGAGCACGTGGCCCGCGGCTTCTCGAACGGGTTGTCGCGGCTCTCGGCGGCCGGCGCCCAGGTGGTCGAAGTCGCGGTGCCGTCGCTCGACCGCTCGGACGTCTACTTCAAGGGCGGCGGCTTCGCCGGCGCCGAAGCGGCGGCGATCCATCGGCCGTGGGCCGACCGCGTGGGCGAATACGACCCGCGCGTCGGCAAGCGCATCGCGCTCGGCAACCAGATGAGCGGGGCCGACTACGTCGAGCTGGGGACGATCCGCGCGGCGTTCATCCGCGAGATGGAGGGGCTGCTCGCGCCCTACGACGCGCTGCTGACGCCCACGACGCCGTGCATCGCGCCGACCATTGCCGAGGTGGACGCGAACGACGACGCGTACTTCCGCTGGAACCTGCGCGCCCTGCGCAACTGCGGCCTGATGAACTTCCTCGACGCCTGCGCGGTCACGCTCCCCTGCCAGGCCGCGGGCGAAGCGCCGGTCGGGCTGTCGGTGTGCGGGGTGGCGATGAGCGACCGGCGCACGCTCGCGGTCGCGGCCGCGATCGAGCGGACGCTGGCGGCCTGAACGCTCAGGCCGCCTCGGTCGCCGTCCGGTTGCGGCCGGCGAGCTTGGCGCGATAGAGCGCGCGGTCGGCGCGCTCGATCCACCCGCGCACGTCGTCCCCCGCGTTGCCCGCCTCGGCGACGCCGATGCTCACGCCGCAGCGGATGTCGAAGGTCGACTGCATGGTCGAGGTGGTGATGTGCGCGCGCACGCGCTCGGCGATCGCGGTGGCACCGGCGAGATCGGTGTCCGGCAGCAGGACGCCGAACTCGTCGCCGCCGTAGCGGCCCGGCACGTCCTGCTCGCGCAGCGCGGCGTGCAGCAGCGCGGCGGTGTTCTGGATCACCTCGTCGCCGGCGAGGTGGCCGTAACGGTCGTTGATGGCCTTGAAGTGGTCGATGTCGAGCATCATCAGCGCCGCCGGCGTCCCGTGGCGGCGATGGCGCTTGAGCTCCGCCGAGACCGCCCGCTCCCAGTACGTGCGGTTGAGCAGGCCGGTGAGGCCGTCGGTGCGCGAGATCGCGCCGAGCTGGCGGTTCTGCTCGCGCACCCGCTGCGACAGGCGGTGCGTGACGACGCCCACCGCGATCGGATACGCGACCAGCATCGGCATGCACGCCGCCACGACGGTGAGGCTCACCTCCGGTGCAAAGGCGAATCCGGTGAGCGCGGCGACGGCGACGCAGGCGGCCGCCTGCAGCGCCACCGCGCGCCCGAACAGCCGCCAGCCGCCGACGCTGATCTTGTCCATCGCGAGCATGGCGAAGAGCAGCACGCTCGGCAGCAGCGCGAAGTGCATCGCGGCGATCCACGCGCCGCCGAGCGCCGAGTCGGCGAGGAGATTGCGGATTTCGGCGCGGTGCGGGTCGCGGCTGCGCGAGGCGATCAGGTAGGCGACGTGCGGCCACACGAAGCCGTGCGCGACCAGCAGGAGCAGGAGCCACACCGGGGCGCCCTGCTCCAGCAGCGGCGCGGCAACGCACAGGAAGCCGAGCGCGAGCCCGAGCGTGCGCGGCGCATGCATCCGGCGCGCGAACCGCAGCCCCTGGTCGCGGGTCGGCTCGATGACCAGCGCGATCGGCTGCGAGACGTCCAGCCCGATCGGCTGCGAGACGTCCATCCGCGCCGGCGCGAGCTTCCGCCCCGCGCCGCGGGGGGCATAGGCTTTCGCTGGAATGTCCGGATTGCCTGCCATCGTCGTCCGTCGAGATTGTTGCACGCCGCTCGCGCGCGGCGCCTCAGGAGGCGCAGGATCGCCCGGATCGGCGCGACTGTCGCGCACCGCCGGCAGCGGCAGCAGGAATAGTTCGCATCCTGAGTGTCCCGGCGGACGACGAAGTACCATACGGCGCTTCACTCCACGAGACCCGCCATCCCATGCTCACCGGCGACATGCTGCGACGATCGGCGCAGCGCTTCCCCGACAAGGTCGCGATCGTCCGCGACGACACGCGCCTGACCTACGCCGAACTGAACGCACGGGCCAACCGCCTTGCGCACGCGCTGGTCGCGGCGGGCCTCGAACGCGGCGCGAAGGTCGCGATCGTGTCGCGCAACCTGCCGGAGTACGGCGTGGCGTTCTTCGGCGTGGCGAAGTCGGGGGCGGTGCTGGTCAACGTGTCGGTGCTGTACGCGCCCGACGAGCTCGAGTTCGTGCTCAACAAGGCCGACGCCGAGGCGCTCATCTTCGACGCGATGTTCGCCGAGAAGGTCGCGGCCGTGCGCCCGAAGTGTCCGAAGCTGCGCCATTTCCTCTGCATCGGCGAGGCGCCGGGCGCGACACCGCTCGAGGCATTCATCGCGGGCCATTCCGACGCCGAGCCCGACTTCGGCCTGGACGAGCGCGATCCCTTCTGCATGACCTACACCGGCGGCACCACCGGGCGCCCGAAGGGCGTGCTGGTGAACCACCGCGCGCGCGAGGTGACGGCGCACACCGTGGCGCTGGAGGAGGCGCTCGACGAGCGCGACGTCGTCGCGATCGTCACGCCGCTCTTCCACGTCGCCGCGCTCAACATCATGTTCCAGCCGGCCGTGCTGGTCGGCGCCACCTGCACGTTCGTCACGCCGTGGTCGCCGGAGAAGTTCATGGAGACGGCGGCGCGCGACAAGGTGACGGCCGCGTTCATGGTCCCGACCCAGGCGAACGTGCTGGTGACCCATCCGCAGTTCGACGCGACGAAGCTCGCGACGTGGCGCAAGCTCTCCTTCGCGGGCGCGCCGATGCCCGACTGGGTGCAGGTCGAGCTGAAGAAGCGGCTCCCGCAGCTGCTGCTCACGCAGATCTACGGGCAGTCGGAGATGGGCGTGCTCACTTCGCTGCGCGACTGGTACCTGCCGGCGAAGCTCGGCTCCGTCGGGCGCCAGGCGTACAACGTGGACGTCGGCCTGTTCGCGCCCGACGGCCGTCCGGTCGGTCCCGGCGAGCTCGGCGAGATCGGCTCGCGCGGCGACAACCTGATGATGGAGTATTACAACGAGCCGGAGCAGACCGCCGCCTTCTTCAAGCTTGGGAACGGCTGGGGGCTGACCGGCGACGTCGGCATCATGGACGCCGACGGCTTCATCACGCTGGTCGACCGTGCCAAGGACATGCTCATTTCCGGCGGCGAGAACGTCTATCCGAAGGAGATCGAGGACGTCGTCTACGGCCTCGACGCGGTCGCCGAGTGCGCGGTGTTCGGCATCCCCGACGACAAGTGGGGCGAGGTGCCGGCCGCCTACATCGCGCTGAAGCCCGGCGCGACGCTCGACGAGGCGACCGTGGTGGCGCACTGCACGCAGCATCTCGCGGAGTTCAAGCGGCCGCGGGTGGTGAAGTTCGTGAGCGATTTCCCCAAGACGCCGATCGGGAAGATCCAGAAGAACGTGCTCAAGGACCCGTACTGGGCCGAGCGGCGCAAGAAGATCTAGACCCTGCGAGGACTGAAGACCGATGAGCTACGACCGCTACACCAGCCTGACCCTGAACCGCCACCCGGACGGCATCCTCGAGATCGTCATGGGGGCGCCGGGCAAGCTGTCGACCGCCGACCACAACATGCACCGCGAGCTCGCCGAGATCTGGCGCGACGTCGATGCCGATCCGGAGACGCGCGTGGCGCTGATCCGCGGCGAGGGCAAGGGCTTCTCCGCCGGCGGCGACCTCTCGCTGGTGCAGGACATGGCGAACGACTTCGACGTGCGCGCGCGCGTGTGGCGCGAGGCGCGCGACCTGGTCTACAACGTCATCAACTGCTCGAAGCCGGTGGTGTCCGCCATGCACGGCCCGGCGGTGGGCGCGGGCCTGGTGGCCGGGCTGCTCGCCGACGTCTCCATCGCGGCGAAGAACGCGCGCATCATCGACGGCCACACGCGCCTCGGCGTGGCGGCGGGCGACCACGCCGCGATCGTCTGGCCGCTGCTGTGCGGCATGGCGAAGGCGAAGTACTACCTGATGCTGTGCGACCCGGTGAGCGGCGAGGAGGCGGAGCGCATCGGCCTCGTCTCGCTGTGCGTGGACGAGGCGGACCTCCTGCCGAAGGCGTTCGAGGTCGCGAAGCGGCTCGCCACCGGCTCGCAGAGCGCCATCCGCTGGACCAAGTACAGCCTCAACAACTGGCTGCGCATGGCCGGGCCGAGCTTCGACACGTCGCTGGCGCTCGAATTCCTGGGCTTCACCGGCCCCGACGTGCACGAGGGCATCAAGTCGCTGCGCGAGAAGCGCGCGCCGCAGTTCAGGCCGGACTGTCCGTTCTGACGCAGGGGTCGGCGCCGGCGAGGCGGCGGACGGCCCGCCGCAGCGCGCGCAGCGCGGCCTCGGCGGCCAGGACGTGCAGCGGCACGGGCCGCAGCACGTGCACCACCGCCGGCGCGAGCGACTCGAGCACCGTGACGCCGTAAGCGCCCACGGCGTGCGCCGCGCCGGCGCAGACGTGCCAATCCTTGCCGCCGCCGTGCTCGGTGAGCCAGACGCGGCCGCGCTCGACGCGGATCGCGGTGCCGGGGACGGCGGTCACGCGCCGCACCTCGCCCTTGGCCATCCGCAGGGTCTCGCGCACACGCATCGCCTTCATCGCCGCCTCCGTGGTCCATGCGGAGCGCACCGGCAGCCCCGCGAACTCGCATTCAACGCTTCGGCGCGCAGGCCTTCAAACGAAAAGATTGCAGGTCATGCATGCAATCCATGCATGTATGATCCGCGCATGCCCAATACGCCGCGCCGCCGTCCGCGCCCCGTCGCCCTCGCCGGCCTGCGGGGGTTCGAAGCGGCGGCCCGGCATCTGTCGTTCACCCTCGCTGCCGCCGAGCTCAACCTCACGCAGTCCTCGGTGAGCCGGCAGATCGCGGCGCTCGAGCGCCAGGTCGGCAAGCCGCTCTTCGTGCGCCGCACCCGCGCGCTCGAGCTCACGCCGGCCGGCGAGCGGCTCCACGGCGCGGTGCGCGGCGCGCTCGCCGAGATCGATCGCACCGTCGCGCAGCTCCGCGGCGTCGCCGCCCTGCCGCGCGTGACGGTCACGACGTATGCGTCGTTCGCATCGCTCTGGCTCGGGCCGCGGCTCGCCGCCTTCCAGCGCGCCAACCCGGGCATCGACATCCGCATCGACGCCTCGGACCACCTCGTGGACCTGGAGAAGGAGGACGTGGACCTCGCGATCCGGTGGACGCGCGCCCACCGCATGCCGGCCGAGGCGACGCTCCTGCTGGACGAGGAAATCAACGCCGCGCTGTCGCCGCGGTTGCTGGAATCGCTGCCGAAGGGCCTGCGCAAGCCGGAGCAGATCGGCCGCCTGCCCCTGGTGGAGCCCGACGACTCGATGCCCAGCGCGCGCTTCAGCAACTTCGACGCGTGGTGCGAGGCGAACGGCCTGGCGCCGTTCGATCCGCCGGGGCGGCTGTACTTCACCTATATCGACCAGGCGGTGCAGGCGGCGGTGCGCGGCCAGGGCGCCGCGATCGTGCGCACGCCCTTCCTCGACGAACTGATCGCGAGCGGCGACCTCGTCGTGCCGTTCCCGCAGCTGCGCATGAAGACCGGCTTCCGCTACTACCTGCTGGTCAATCCGCAGCGCGCGGCGCTGCCGCACGTCGCCGCGTTCCGCGACTGGCTGGTAGCGGAGTTCCGGCGGGGACCGGTCAGGCGGACTTGACGTAGTCGCTACGCTCCAGCAGCCGCGAGATCAGGTAGCCGAACACCAGTCCCCAGAAGGGCGCCCCGATGTTGAGGATCGGCACGTCGGCCACGGTCACCAGGAACGCCACCAGGGCGCCGAGCGTCCACCGGCCCCCGAACGAGGCCACGAACGAGCTCTGCAGCACGCGCAGCATCGCGAGGCCCGCGAGGGTCGCGATGAACGCCCGCGGCGTGGCGAGCATCACGCCGGTGAGCGCGGGCGACACCAGCCCGACGACGAGCGCGAGGAGACCGACGACGATCGCCGCGGCGTAGTGCCCGCGCCGATCGCCCGAGCCGACGACGAACGCACTGACCGGTCCGGTCAGGCAGGTGGATACCGCGCCCATGAATGCGGTGACGATCGACCCGGCGCCGCACGCCGCGGTGACGACGTTGATGGGGGGATCGTTGCCGGCGTTGCGCAGCACCGCGACGCCCTGCCCGTTCTGCACCACCAGCACGGTGATGGCGAGCGGCACGACGAGCTCGATCATCGCCTGCCACGAAAACCGCGGCACGTAGAGATTGGGATGCGCGAGCGTGAAGCTCGCGCCCGACGGATCGAAGCGACCGAGCACCAGCACCGCCGCGGCCCCCACCAGGATCGCACCGAAGAGCGGCGGCATGAGTCGCGCCGCCCGCGGCGAGGCCGAGAGCGCGAAGAACGCCGCCACCATCGGCGCCGCGATCCAGAAGTCGTCGCGCATCGCAAACACGAGATCGGTGCCGAAGCGCAGGAACACGCCGGCGACCATGCCCATCACGATGGGCATGGGGACCGCGTCCATGGCGCGCTTCACCCATCCGGTGAAGCCGAGCAGCAGCATCAGCACGCCGGTGGCGATGAACGCGCCGATCGCTTCCGCGTAGGTGGAGCGCGTGAGCGCGGGACCGAGCAGGACCATGCCGGGAATGGTCCAGAAGAACACCAGCGGCTGGCGGAAGCGCCACGACAGCGCGATGGTGATGAGCCCGTTGACGAAGAACGACGCGAAGAACCACGACGCGAGATCGTCGGGGGTGAGCCCGCCCCGCGTGCCGACGGCGAGCGCGATCGCCACCGGTCCGGTGGCCGGGAAGATCACCGCGATGACGGCGCTGGCGAGATACGGTCCGCTCGCGAAATCCGCGGCGACTTCGCGCGGACGCGGCGCGCGCACCGCGGGACGTTCCAGGGGCATCGGGCGCTCGGGGCAGGGACCGCGCATTCTCGCCGCGCCGGCCCGCTCGTACAATGCGCGATGCACAATCGAGGGATCCCGCCATGTCCGGACTGATCGCCGCCGCCGTCGTCGCCCACGTGCCCACGCTCGGCCGCGCCGAGATCACGCCCGACTTCCAGCGCACCCTGGTGGCCGCCGAGCGCGAGATGGGCGCGCAGCTGCGCCGCGCGCTGCAGCCGGACCTGTGGGTGGTGGTCTCGGCGCACTGGGTCGCGACGTTCGACTGGGTCACCACCTGCCAGGCGGTGCACGAGGGCATGTGTGTCGCCGACGAGGCGCCCAACCTGATCCCCGGCATCGCCTACCGCTACCGGGGCGACGCCGATTTCGCGGGGCTGCTGGTGGAGGCGCTCGGCGCCGCGGGGGTGCCGGCCTCGCGCAACGACTCGAAGCACTACGCCTGGGACTACGGCACCTACGTCCCGCTGTCGCACCTCGATCCGGACGCGCAGGTGCCGGTGGTCGCGCTGCCGAGCGTCCTCATGTCCGACCACGCCGAGTGCATGAAGGCCGGGGAGGTGATCCACGCCACCGCGAAGCGCCTGAACCGTCGCGCCGTGTTCGTGGCGAGCACCGCGTTCGCGCACGTGCTGGTGCGCGGCCGGCACAACTGGCCGACGCCCGAGCGCATGGCCGCCGACCGCGCGTTCATCGACCGGCTGCGCGGCGGCGCGATCGACGAAGCCGTGGCGGGCTTCGGGGACTACTGCAGGCTCGTGGGCGCGGAGATGGGCGGCCGCCCGCTCGCGACCCTGCTCGGCGCCCTCGGCGCGATGCGCGCGGACCGCGGACCGCTGGTGGGCCGCCAGTACGGCGAGTACGCGCAGTCGTCGGGAAGCGGCAACGCGGTGCTGCTCGTGGCGGACCCGGGGACGCTCGCGTCCGTGCAGTGACGGCGCAGGCTCAGCTCAAGCCGAGGAAGCGCCGTGCGTTGCCCTCGCGCAGCGCCTGCGCCGCGGCGCGGTCGAGCTTGAGCGCATCCACGGTGGCCTGCGGATCGCGGTCGGCAATGGCGAACGGATAGTCGGTGCCGATCATCACGCGATCCGGTCCGAACGTGTCCATCACCAGCTGCAGGGTGCGCGTGGCGTAGGTGAGCGTGTCGACGTAGAAGCGGTTGGCGTACGTCGACGGCGCATCGGGGATCCGCTCCTGCAGTGCCGGGAACGATTTCCAGCCGTGCTCCAGTCGCGGCAGCACCATGGCGAACGCGCCGCCGCCGTGCGAGAGCGCGATGCGCAGCAGGGGATGCCGCGCAAGCGTCCCGCCGGTGATCATCGCCGCGGCGGCGAGCGCGACGTCGCCGGGGAAGGCGACCACCTGCTCCAGGATCGGCGGTCCGACGAGACGGTCCATGCCGGCGGGTTTGAGACCGTGCACGAACACCGCCGCGCCGAGCCGCGTCGCCTCGGCGAAGAACGGCTCGAAGCGCGGGTCGCCGATCGACACGCCGTTGACGTGGGTGGCGATCTCCACGCCGCTGAGGCCGAGGTCGTTGACGATATAGCCGAGCTCCGCCATCGCGGCGTCGGGATCCTGCAACGGCACGACGCCCAGGCCCAGGAAGCGCTCGGGCGCATCGGCGACCATCCGCGCGATGGTGTCGTTGAGGAAGCGGCACATGGCGCGGCCGTCGGCGGGCGCGAGCCAGTAGGAGAGCAGCTCGGGCATCGGCGAGAGCACCTGGCGCGCGATGCGCATCGCATCCATGTCCGCGGCGCGCGCCCGTGCGTCCCAGCAGGTCTGCGGGACGGTGCGGTAGTTCTTCCCCGAGATCACGACGTGGGCGTGGCCGCAGCCGTCGTGCTGCATGCTCGGCCACGGCGCGTCGGCGACGGCGCCCGCGTAGGCGGGAAACTGCTCCGGAACGATATGGGTGTGGACGTCGATGCCGTGTAGCATCGTCTCAGGCCGCCTTCTTGTACATGTCGAGCGGCACCCGCTCGCGCGCGAGCGCCGCGGCCACCGGCGGCAGCTCGGCGACGCGCTGCACCCAGGCGCGATACGCCGGGAAGTCCGCCGGGTCGATGCCGCCCAGCCCGCTCCAGCGGAAGAGGGTCAGCGCGTACGCATCCACGACGGAGAACCGCTCGCCCAGCATGTACGGCGCCGTCTCGATGCGCGCCTGCAGCGCGCCCATGTACTTGCGGTAGGTGCCGAGGGCCACGCGGCGGATCTCGTTGCGCGCCGCCTCGTCGTCGGCGAAGTGCTGCGGCATGAACACGTGCGTGAACGTGGGGTGGACGGTGTTGTTCATCCAGGCGAAGAGCGACATCGCGTGCGCGCGCGCGTCGGTGTCGGCCGGCAGCAGGCCGACCTGCGGATGGCGCCGGTCGAGGTAGTCGCAGATGGCGATGATCTGGGTGAGGGGCCGGCCGTCCACGAGCAGCATGGGCACCTGGCCCATCGGGTTCATCGCGAGGTACTCCGGCGTGCGCTGCTCGCCCTTGTGCAGCTTCACCATCTGCGGCTCGAAGTCCTCGCCCGTCGCGGCCTTGATGGCTTCCAGGGCGACGTGGGGCACGAACGAGCAGGCGCCGGGCGCGAAAAAGAGCTTCAGCATGTTCTTCTCCGGGAATGGGACGGTGCGGCAGCTTACCGCGCCGGGCGGGCCGGCGCGAAGCCCTCAGGGCGCGCGCCGCGCGACGACGCGCACGCCGCCGAGCACGCCGTGCTCGTACAGGGAGACGAAGAACGCGTAGGCCGCATCGTAGCGCTCGTAGCCGGCGAGGCCGTGCTTCTGCACCGTCGTCGCCTTCATCCCGCGGTACATGGCGAGGCGCTCGCGCAGGATGCGCGTCCACTCGCCGGACAGGTCCTCGCACTGGACCGGCGCGCAGCCGGCGGCGGCGAGCAGCGCCGCGTACTCGTCGGCGGCGGCGATGTCGTGGAACGCCATCTCCGCGCGGAGGCGCTCGGCGATCGACGGCGCGAGCGCGGTGCGGCAGACGATGTCGGTGAACGCGATGGTCCCGCCCGGCCGCACGAGCCGCGCCGTCTCGGCGATCAGCCGCCGCTTGTCGGGCACGTGCGCGAACCCCTCCTGCGAGATCGCGACGTCGAAGGAGGCGTCGGGGAAGGGCACGTCGCGCACGTCGGCGTGGACGAAGGTCACGCGCTGCGAGAGCCGCACCAGGCGCGTGAGGTTCTGCGCCGCGCGGTGCCGGCTCGCGGTGAAGTCCACGCCCACCACGCGGCAGCCGCGCGTATGCGCGAGATGGCGCGCCGGTCCGCCGAGCCCGCTGCACAGATCCACGACGTAGTGGCCCGCCTCGATGCCGGCGCGCTCCGCGAGCGTCTCGAGCGCGGCGAGGCCGCCGTAGTGGTCCTGGTCGTGCTCGCGCAGCGCCTCGGGCGTGACGTCGCGCAGCGCGACGCCGCGCTCGGCCAGCGCCGCGAGAACCTGATCCTCGTTGATGGGATGGCGGTCGTAGAACCGCGCAACCCGGTCGTCGTCCACTGCCATTCGCGCCCCCACGCGCCGGCGTGACGACGCGTAGCGTAGCGGGTTGGCGGGCGCGGGGGAAGCGGCGTGCCGCCGCGGGTCAGTGGAGCTGCGGCTTGCGCAGGAAGTCGTTGCGGTCGGCCGAGCGCACCTCGACGTGCACCGCAGTGCCGTTGCGCGCGAGCGTCAGCGGGACCGCGACGCCGGCCGCACCGCGCCGCCAGACCGCGCGAAAGCATCCCGCGAGCGACGCGACGCGCTCCCCGCCCACCTCGCGCACCACGTCGTTGAGCTTCACGCCGGCGCGGTCCGCGGGCCCGCCGGTGGCAAGGCCGTTCACCACCAGGCGCCCCTTGTCGTCCTCGGCGACGTACATGCCGAGCCACGGGCGCGGCGGCGCCGCCGGACGGCCGAGGCGGGTCATGTCCTCCAGGATCGGCCCGAGCAGGTCCACCGGCACGAACATGTTGCCCTGGGTCTGCTCGCCGTCCACCTGCTCCTGCACCAGCAGCGAGCCGATGCCGACCAGACGCCCGCCCTCGTCCAGCAGCGCGGCGCCGCTCCACAGCGGATGCGCGGGCGCGGTGAAGAGCGCCTCGTCGAGCACGTACTCCCAGTAGCCCGCGAACTCGCGCTTGTCCACGACGCGCGCCTTGAGCGCGTGCGCGCGCCCGCCGTGGCCGACCACGAGCACGGGACTGTCGGGCGCGACCGCGGCGATGCTGCCGCACGCGATGGCCGGCGCGTGCAGCCGGCCGAGCGGCATCACCAGGCCGAAGCCGGTCGCCTGGTCGTAGGCGAGCGGGTAGGCCTGCACCGCGCTGCCGTCGTTGGCGGTGAGCCAGACGCTGGTCGCCTCGGTGATGAGATAGCCGATGGTGAGGACCAGCCCGTCGTCGCGGATGACCACGCCGTTGCCAACGCGCTCGGTGCCGAGGATCGACGCAGTGAACGCGTCCTCGGGCACTTCGGCGCGCAGGCCGACCACCGCGTCGAGCGCCCGGGAAAGATCGAAGCCGAACTCCTCCGGCGTGGGCTGGAGGTTCGCGGGAAAGGACCAGTTGCCGAGGTCGGACATGCTCGCGGAATCGCCTTGCGGGGGGAAGTGGGCCGCGCGACGCGCGGCACCGGTCACATCTTACGCCATCGGCATGTGACGCCGTGGCGTCAGAAGAAGGCCAGCGTGCGGACCTCGATGCTGCGCCGGGGCGGCGCGTCGGGCGGCGCCGACGGATCGTCGAACGAGGTGTGCGGCACGAAGCGCGCGCGGCCGTCGGTGGCCGAGTCGTAGGTCTTGAACACGAGCGCCTCGTCGCGGCGCATGCGCGGATAGTAGAACCAGCGGTGCGCCGGGTTGTGCAGGAGCTGGTAGGTCTCGCCGACGCGGTGCGGATAGCGGCGCTCGGCGCGCAGCAGGTCGGCGGGTGCGACGCTGCGCGCATCGACGATGGCCAGCGGATTGGCGACGATCGGCGCGTCGATCGCGCGCCACACCTGCACTACCGCGAAGCGCCGCGCGAGCAGCGCCTCGGCCTCGTCGGGAAAGAGCTCGCGCACGCGCTGCGGCCCCGACCACTCCGTGTAGTCGTTGTGCGCCCACAGCACCGGCTCGCGGATGTTGCGCGCCTCGCGCTCGGCGAGATCGCCGGTGCGCAGCGTGTGGTCGAACACCTCGACGCGTGCCGCACCGGTGAGCGCCCGCACCAGCGCGATCACTTCGGGATAGTAGACGGCGCGCAGTGCGTCGGCGTCCAGGAAGTCGGCGACGGCGGTCGGATGCGGGACGAGGACGAAGCCCTCGCGCTCGAGCGCGGGCGGCTCGGCGAGGCGGCGCGCATCGCGGATGCGCACCGCGCGGCGCTCGAACGTCCCGGTGTGGCGGCGAATCGCCGCCCCCGCCGCCAGCGTCTCGTTGACGGGCTTCACGCCGGTGTCGACGGCGTAGCCCACTTCGGCGGTGATGCCTTCGGCGGCGAGTTCCATGCGCGCGGGTCCGATGCCAGGGAAGAGCGAATGCTACTCCCGGAGCGCGTCGAGGCGGCGCTGCAGGAACCGCCGCACCCCCGGGTCCTCGGCGAGGCCGATCGCGCGCCGATAGGCATCTGCAGCGGCTGCATGTCCTGCCGCCGAAAGCAGATGCGCACGCACCGCCCAGTACGGCTGGTAGCTGGCGACGTCGTGCGCGTCGAGGGCAGCGAGCAGCGCGAGGCCGGCTTCGGACCCGCGCGACTCGCCCTCGGCCGCGGCCTGGCCGACGCGCGCACCGATGGTCGGCGCGATGGCGACCAGTGCCCGGTAGAGCATGGCGACCGCCGGCCAGGGCGTTGCGCCGGTGGCGCGGCGTTGCGCGTGCGCGCTCTGGATCGCCGCTTCGAGCTGAAAGCGGCCGGGGCGGCGCGCGCGGGCGGCCTCGCGCAGCTGCGCCTCCGCCTCCTGCCCCATCGCCGCGTCCCACTGCGCCGGGTCCTGTTCCGCGAGCGGCACGTACTCCTCCGCGGCGCTCCGTCTCGCCACACGCCGCGCCTCGCAATGGAGCATCAGGGCGAGCAGGCCGCGCGGCTCGGGCTCCTCGGGCAGCAGGTGGACGAGCAGCCGTGCGAGGTAGACCGCCTCCCCCGCCAGGTCGCCCTCGCCCGCCTGTCGCCCGCCCGGATCGTCCCACGCCCGTCCGTACGCGGCGTACACCGCCGCACACACCGCATCCAGGCGCGGTGCCAGCTCGTCCCGGCCCGGTACGTCGAAGGCGATGCGCGCATCGCGGATCTTCGCCTTCGCGCGCGACAGCCGCTGGCCCATGGTCGCTGGCGCGACGAGGAAGGCCGCGGCGATGCGTGCCGCATCGAACCCGAGCACCGTCTGCAGCATGAGCGGCGTGTGCATGGTCGCATCGATGGCCGGATGCGCACACACGAAGAGGAGCTTCACCCGCTCGTCGGGAAACGTGGAGGGGTCTGGCATCGCTTCGTCGTCGAACAGGATGGTGACGGCAGGGTCCTCCCGCACGCGCCGCTGGCGCGCGGCTTCCATGAGGCGCCGCTTGGCGGCCGTCATCAGCCAGGCGTCAGGGACCGCCGGGACGCCGTCGCGCGGCCACGTCGTCAGCGCGCGCTCGAAGGCGTCGGCGAGGGCGTCCTCGGCGGCGGCCAGGTCGCCCCAGCGGTACGCAAGGTAGGCGACGAGGCGGCCGTAGGCTTCGCGTGCGGCGTGCTCGGCCGCACGGCGCGCCGCCTCGGCCGCCGTCATGCCGGACGCGAAGGCGGCGGCAGCACCGGCCGGACCTCCACGGCGCCGAAGGCCGCCGCCGGGCTGCGCGCAGCCCACTCGAGCGCGGCGTCCAGCGAGGGCACATCGATGATGAAGAACCCGCCGAGCTGTTCCTTGGTGTCGGCGTACGGCCCGTCCTGGACCTGCCGGCGCCCCTCGCGGACGCGCACCGTGGTCGCGGTTGCGGGGAGTTCCAGGCCGGCCCCCTGTACCACGACGCCCGCCTGACCGATCGCTTCCACGTACGCCGACCAGGCGCCCCAGTACGCCTCGGCGCGCGCCGGGTCGCTGCGCTCGGCGGCGCGCTCGACGGTCTCGCACATCACCAACATGTATTGCATGGTCGTCTCCATCAGTGGGTTGCGGCCGGCGACAGCGCCGAGCCTACCCCATTGATGCGCGACCGCGCGCCGTTTCGACAGCCGCCGGAACTATTCCTTCAGCGGCGCCGCCGCCACCTGCCGCCGGATCTCGCGAAGCTTCGCCTTCAGGCGGGCGGCGTTCTCCGGGCCGACGCGGATCAGCGTCTTCTGCCCCGCCGAGAGCGACTCGAGCTGGGGATCCGCGTATTCCCACATGATCCACGGCTTCTTCAGGAGCAGCGGCCCCTTGGGCTCGGGGGCTGCGAGCAGGTGGTCGATGACCTCGACGAGCCGGTCGTTGAAGTGCCGGTTGGGATGCCCGAGCTCGGCATAGGCCTGCTGGAAGAGCGGGTACAGGTGCACGTACAGCGCGACGAAGCGCCCGGTGTCCATCGACTCGACGACCTTGATGAATGGCGCGTAGCGCTGCGCGTTGGCCGCGTCGATGGTCACCGTCGTGTCCGCGCCCGCGGTGGCGAGGCTGCCGGGCATGGCCGTCACCGGCCACAGGCGCGCGGGCGCCCGCTTGCCCGGCAGGTTGTCCACCGTGACGACGATGCGGCGCACGTACTCGCCGACGTTGAACCAGGAGAGCACCGCGTCGCGGCCGACGCCGGCGATGAGGGCGTCGAGAATCACCTTGTCGCTCTCCGCGAGTGGCGGCACCGGGCCGGTCGGCGGGGCGATGGCCGGCTTGGCCTGTTCGATGGGATGCTGCGCGGGTGCGGCCGGCGGCGGCTGGAGCTGCGGCGGCACCGCCGGCGCTTCGGCCTGTGGCGGCGGTGCGACCGGCGCCTCGCCGGGCTGCATGCGCGACCAGTAATACCAGCCCGCGGCGGCGGCGAGCGCCGCGGCGAGCACGATCCAGGGCAGGGCACGGTTCATGAGGGCTCCTTCACTGCGATCTCCCCGTTGCGTGTTGTTCTCGTCTCCCCAGCAGACAGCCGCGCGGCGCCGAGGTTCGGCGGGGCGACCAGCGACTCGAGCGTATGGCGCAGCGTGCCGAAGCGCTTGCGGTACTGCGCCGGCGTGAGGCCGACCTTGCGGCGGAAGAGCGCGGCGAAGTAGCCCGCGTCCTCGTAGCCCACCTCGTTCGCGACCGCCTCGACCGGCGCGGGGCCGCGCTCGAGCATCTGCTTCGCCTCCTCGAGGCGCAGCGTGTGCACGTAGTCGAGCGGCGACATCCCGGTGGCCTGCCGGAAGCGGCGCGCGAACGAGCGCTCCGGCAGGCCGCTGAACGCGGTCATGGCGGCGACCGGCGAGGGCCGCGCGTAGTGCTCCGCGATCCACACCTGGCAGCGCGCGATGAGCGCGTCCTCCGTCTGGCGCGCGGAAGCGAGGCTGGCGAAGGGCTGCTGGCCGACGTCGTGCCAGTCGATCAGCGAGAGGCGCGCGACGTTCATCGCCTCCTGCACGCCGGCCGTGCGCGCGATGAGGAAGAGCGCGAGGTCCAGGAACGACGTGCCACCGCCCGCCATGACGAGCCGCTGGCCTTCCCCGGCGACGACGAGCGAGCGCTGTGCGCGCACCGTCACCCGCGGGTAGGCGCGCGCGAGGTGATCGCAGTACGCCCAGTGGGTCGTCGCCTCGTGGCCGTCGAGCAGCCCCGCCTCGGCGAGCAGCAACGCGCCCGAGCAGGCCGTGGCGAGCGTCGCGCCCGCGGCGTGGCAGCGGCGCAGCCAGTCGATCGCTGCGTCGAAGCGGCCGCCGAGCGGCGCACCCGGCGGCACGACCAGCTCGGGCACGCAGGCGATCGCCGGTGCCGGGCACTCCGCGAAGGTCCGCTCGGCGACGATGCGCACGCCATTGGCGAGCGCGAAGGGCTCGCGCGTCGAGGCCACGACGACCGGCGCCAGCGCCGGCGCGCCGGCGCGGCCTTCGACGACGTAGCTCCAGTCGCGCCCGGCCGACTTGAAGAGGTCGTACATGCCGTAGACGGTGGACGCGGACGCCTCGGGCAGCGCGAGGATCGCGATCTCCGGGGGTGGGGTGTGGTTCATGGCGGATTTCGCGGATTCGTTGCCGGAAACGCTTTAGTGCCCGCGGCGCACGCGGCTTACCGTGGCGGCCTCGTCAACCGCGCCAGGACCGTCGCCATGCCCACGCCGCTCGACCTCCTCCTCGATCCGGTCTCCCTCGCGGTGTTCGCGCTCTATGGCGCGCTCATCGCGTGGGAGGCCCTGTTCCCCGCCCGCCCGCTGCCGCGCATCCGCGGCTGGCGGCTGAGGGGCCTCGCGTCGTTCGCCGCGTACTTCTTCCTGTCGAGCTACCTGCCGCTCGCGTGGACGGAGACGCTCGGGCGCTTCCAGCTCTTCGACCTCACCGGGCTCGGCACGTGGGGCGGCCTCGCCGCGGGCTTCGTGGTGTTCGAAACGGCACTATACGCCTGGCATCGCGCGATGCACCGCTCCGACCTGCTGTGGCGCGCCTGCCACCAGATGCACCACAGCGCCGAGCGGCTCGACACGTTCGGCGCGTTCTGGTTCAGCCCGCTCGACGTCGCCGGCCTGACGCTGCTCGGCAGCCTCGCGCTCACGCTCGTGGTGGGCATCACGCCCGAGGCCGCCACCGCGACGCTGCTGCTGACCACCTTCTGCAGCGTGTTCCAGCACGCCAACATCCGCACGCCGCGCTGGATCGGCTGGCTGGTGCAGCGTCCGGAGAGCCACTCGTGGCATCACGCGCGCGGACTGCACGCCGGCAACTACGCCGACCTGCCCCTGCTCGACGTGCTGTTCGGGACCTTCCGGAATCCGCGCGACTTCGCACCGGCGACCGGGTTCTACGACGGCGCTTCGGCGCGGGTGCTCGACATGCTGCGCTTCCGCGACGTCGCGACGCCGCAGCGGGAGGTCCCCGCCGTCGCGCCTACCAGCGCAGCACGCGCGGCCCGATGAGGGCCCCGAGCGCCGTGGGAATGAGCATGCCCAGCACGTACCAGAAGCCAAGGAATGGTGCGGCCAGCTCGGGACAGTGCAGGGTGTACACCGCCGCGCCGGCCGCCCCGGCGGAAAGGCCGGCGGCCGCACCGGCGAGCGCCAGGCGCGTCGGCGCGAACCCGCGCAGCGCCCACAGCACGGCCACGAACACCGGTGCCGCCAGCAGCGTGATGCTGAACGGGCAGGAGAGCCAGGTCTCGCCGAAGAACAGTGCCGCACGCTCGCCCGGCGCGGCGCGCAGCAGGGTCACCGCGGCCAGCACCCACATCGCCGCGAGCGGCACGGCCAGTGCCGCGGGCACCGCCCCGAGCCGCACGCCCGGGCGGGCGAGCCGATGGGTCGCGGCGAACCCGCCGACCGCGAGCGCGAGCGCGAACGCCGCCTTCGCCCAGAACATCGGCTGACGCGCTTCCGCGGCGAGGTCCGGCTGCACGCCGAGCACCACCGCCATGAGCGCGAAGGACGCCACGATCGCCAGCGCGAACGCGGCCGCGGCGCGGCGCGCCGGCGCGTGCGCATCGACGGCGACGTCGCCGTTCGCCAGCAGTTCGACCAGATCGTCCGTCCTCACGCGGGTTCACTCCCGATCATGCGCGCCAGGGCCTTGAGGCCCCGGTGCACGTACACTTTCACCGCCGATTCCGACATCCCCGTCCGTGCCGCGGTCTCCACCACGGAAAGGCCTTCCAGCTTCATGCACACGATCGCCAGGCGCTGCTTCTCGGGCAGGCCGGCGAGCAGCTTCGTCACGTCCCGACGCGCATCGGCTGCGTCGTTGTCCACCGCCGCGAACACTTCCAGTTCCTCGTCCAGCGGCTCGGTCAGCGCCTCCCGCCCCGAGCGTCGGCGCAGATGGTCGATCAGCTTGTACTTCGCGATCGCGTGCACCCACGCCGTCAGCGGCTGCCCGCGGTCGTACGTGTGGCGCTGGTTATGCACCGCGAGCAGCGTTTCCTGCACCAGGTCCTCGACCTCGTCGGGGATCCGGGCGAGCCGCCGGCGCAGGAAGCCCCGCAGGTGCGCCGCCAGGTCGCGCAGGAACTCGCGATAGGCGCCGGCATCGCCGTCCAGCCCCCGCACGAACAGGCCCCTGAGCCGCCCTTCCGCGTCCTTCACTCGTCTCCCCCGGTAGTTCGCCGGTCCGTCCGGGTTGGTTACAGGCCCGAACGCTGGCGAGCCGCATTGTGCGCCGCCACGCGTGGCGCCGCCACCGTCCCGGGCGCAAAGCTTGCTCCCCGTTTCGCGGCTTCGCATCGCCCTCGCCCATGGACTGGATCGATCTCCTGCAATGGCCCGCAATGCTGGTGACCGTGCTTGCCGCATGGCTGGTCGCCTCGCGCTCGTCGCGTCGCCGCACGGTGGGGTTCTGGGCGTTCCTCGCGAGCAACGTGCTGTGGGTGGTCTGGGGCTGGCATACGCAGGCGTACGCGCTGATCGTGCTGCAGATCGCGCTCGCGGCGCTCAACATCCGCGGGGTGTTCAAGAACGACCCCGATCTCGCGCGCTGATCGCGGGGTTCGCAACGGGCGCGGCGGCGCGCTAGACTCGCCCGGTCCATCCCCGCACCGCGCGCCATTGCCCCGCGTCGTCTTCACGTCCCATCTGCAGCGCCACGTCGCCGCGCCCGAATGCATCGTCCCCGGCCGCACCGTGAACGAGGTCCTCGCGGCCGTGTTCGCCGACCACCGCGCCCTGCGCGGCTACGTGCTCGACGACCAGGGGCACCTCCGCAAGCACGTGTTCGTGTTCGTCGACGGCGCGCGCATCCGCGATCGCGAGCGGCTCTCGGACCCGGTGCGCGACGACGGCGAGGTGCACGTCCTGCAGGCGCTGACCGGCGGCTGAACCGCGTCCGATCCAAGGAGCACGCATGAGCGACCGCCTGCGCATCGCCACCCGCAAGGGCCTCTTCACCGTCACGCGCCGCGCGAGCGGCTGGACCCTCGACGCGCCGGCGTTCCTCGGCGACCCGGTGTCGATGGTCCTCGACGACCCGCGCGACGGCGCGCTCTACGCCGCGCTGAACCTCGGCCACTTCGGCGTGAAGCTGCGGCGCTCACGCGACGACGGACGCACATGGGAGGAGCTGGAGGCGCCGGCGTATCCGCCGCAGCCCGAGGGCGCCGAGGGCCTGCCGTGGAAGATGGTGCAGATCTGGTCGCTGGAGACCGGCGGCACCGACGAGCCGGGCGTCCTGTGGGCGGGCACCCTACCCGGCGGACTCTTCCGCTCGGCCGATCATGGCGCCACGTGGACCCTGATCCGGTCCTTGTGGGACCGCCCGGAGCGGCTCGCGTGGTTCGGCGGCGGCTACGACGTGCCGGGCATCCACTCGATTGCCGTGGATCCGCGCGACGCGCGCCGCGTGACGCTCGGCATTTCGTGCGGCGGCGTGTGGCGCACCGCGGATGGCGGCGAGAGCTGGTCGCTCGCCGCGCACGGCATGCGCGCGCGCTACATGCCGCCGGATCAGCAGGAGGACGGCAACACGCAGGACCCGCACCGCGTCGTCGCGTGTCCTGCGCGTCCGGACACGCTGTGGACGCAGCATCACTCCGGCATCTTCCGCTCGACCAATGGCGGCGAATCGTGGCAGGAGATCACCGACGTGCCGTTGTCGAGCTTCGGCTTCGCCGTGGCGGTGCATCCGCGCGAAGCCGACACCGCGTGGTTCGTGCCGGGCATCAAGGACGAGCAGCGCGTGCCGGTCGACGGTCGGCTCTCGGTCACGCGCACGCGCGACGGCGGCGCCTCGTTCGAGGTGCTCCGCGACGGCCTGCCCGAGCCGCCCTGCTATGACCTCGTGTATCGCCACGGCCTCGCGGTGGACGCGACCGGCACGCGCCTGGCGATGGGATCGACCTCCGGCGGACTGTGGGTCTCGGAGAACGCGGGCGACAGCTGGTCGCTCGTCTCCGCGCACCTGCCGCCGATCTTCGCGGTGCGCTTCGCCGGATGAGGCGACGCGCCTTCGCCGCGGCGCTGGGGCTCGCGCTCGTTGCGCCGCGCCTTGCCCCCGGCGCCGTGCCGCGCACCTCGGCCGTGCCGGGCGGCGTGGCGCGTGTCGCCCTCGGCGACGGCGCCGCCGCGCCGCGCGCGACGCTGGACGATCGCCCGGTGCTCGTCATGCGCGAGCCGTCGGCGTGGACCGCGCTGGTCGGCATTCCGCTGGACACGAAGCCCGGAGCGCGCCTGTGGCTCGCGGCGACGCGCGGCGACGGCACCACGGAACGCATCGGCATCGACGTCGCGCCGGTGAAGTACGCGGAGCAGCATCTCAAGGTGCCGCAGTCGAAGGTGGATCTCTCGCCCGAGGACGTCGCGCGCTACCGGCGCGAGCGTGCGCACCTCGACGCGGTGCTGCGGCGGTTCTCGCCCGAGCCGCCCGCCGCGCTGGAGATGACCCAGCCGGTGCCCGGACGGCGTTCGAGTTCCTTCGGCCTGCGGCGCTTCTTCAACGGCCAGCCGCGCAGCCCGCACAACGGCATGGACATCGCCGCCGTGACCGGCACGCCGGTGGTCGCCGCGCTGCACGGCAAGGTCCTCGATGCAGGGGATTACTTCTTCCCCGGCCGCACGGTCATCCTCGACCACGGCCAGGGGCTGCTCACGCTCTACGCGCACCTCTCCGCGATCGATGCGCGCGTGGGCGAGACGCTCGGCACCGGCGATCCGCTCGGGAAAGTCGGGGCGACGGGCCGCGTGACCGGCCCGCACCTGCACTTCACCGTGTATCTGAACGGCGCGGCCGTGGACCCGGCGCTGTTTCTGCCGGGCGCCTGAGCGCCGGGGGAGGCCGGGGCTAGACCTTGACGCCGTGCTTCGCCCAGTCCTCGCGGTCGAGCGCTTCCTGCGCGTCGTGGAAGGACATCACCCAGTAGAGGGCGCCGAAGACGACGGCGAGAGGGCCGCAGAGAAGAAGGACGGTGGTCATGTTCTGTTGACTCCTAGTGTCGGGCAAAAAGCCGCGAGTATGCCCGTACCGGACCGCCTGGAGACGTCCCCGATCCATTGAATTGTGCAATGCCTCCGGCCGCCCGCGGCCTCACACCATCGCCGACCCCCCGTCCACCACCAGGGTCTGCCCGGTGACGAAGGCGGCGTCGTCGCTGGCGAGGAAGCTCACGGCGCCCGCCAGGTCCTCGGGATACTCGTCGCGCGGGATCGCGCGCGTCTGGCGTACCACGTCGCGGTACTTGTCGACGTGCTCCGGTTTCGACGCGACGTTCTCGGAGAGGGTGAAGCCCGGCGCGAGCGCGTTCACGGTGATGCCGTGCACGCCGACCTCGCGCGCGAGCGCACGCGTGAACGCGATCACCGCGCCCTTGCTCGACACGTAATGGAGCATGAACGGCACGCCCTTGAGCGGCGAGCCGGACGCGAGATTGACGATGCGCCCGCGCTTCCTCGCCTTCATGTCGGGCACGCAGGCGCGGCACGCGAGGAAGAGCCCGAGCGTGTTCACGTCCATCACGCGCCGCCACTCCGCCGGATCGATGTTCTCGAACGGTCCGGGCACGATGGGCGAGAAATAGGCGGCGTTGTTGACGAGGATGTCGATGCCGCCGAAGGCTTCGCGCGCGGCCGCCGCCATGCGCGCCATGTCCTCCGCCACGGTGACGTCGGCGCGCAGGCCGAGCGCGCGCAGCCCGGCCGCGGTGAACTCCGCTGCAGCCTCCTCCGCCCCCGCGAGATCCGCGATCACCACCGCCGCGCCGTCGGCGGCGAGCCGCTGCGCGAGGGCGCGCCCGATCCCCTGCGCCGCCCCGGTCACCACCGCCGTCCTGCCTGCCAGCTTCATCGCCCGTCCATCCTTTCGGCCGTTCACGGCGCGAATGTAGCAGCCCGCGGCCGCTGCTATGCTCGCCGTCGCGCGGGCGCCAAGACCCGCCGGTCGCATCCACACGAGGAGGAAGGCCATGCAGCGATTCGTCCGCCTGCTTGCGTTCGTGCTCGCCGCCGCCGTCGCCGCGCCAGCCCTCGCGCAGGACGCGGCGGGGTATCCCGCCCGCACCCTCCGCATCGTCGTCCCGTTCCCGCCCGGCGGCGTCACCGACCGCCTCGCCCGGACCGTGGCGCAGAAACTCCAGGAAGCCTGGGGCCAGCCGGCGGTGGTGGACAACCGTCCCGGCGCGAGCGGCATGATCGCCGCCGAGCAGGTGGCGAAGAGCGCGCCCGACGGCTACACGCTGATGATGGGCCACATCGGCACCCACGCCATCAACGCGAGCCTCTTCCGCAGGCTGCCCTACGATCCGGTGAAGGACTTCGCGCCGGTCAGCCTGCTCGTCACCGTACCGAACGTGCTGCTCGTGCATCCGTCGGTGCCCGCGGCGAGCGTGGC
The DNA here is from genome assembly GCA_964552535.1 of uncultured Enterobacteriaceae bacterium. Taxonomy (GTDB): domain Bacteria; phylum Pseudomonadota; class Gammaproteobacteria; order Burkholderiales; family SG8-39; genus CAZKHE01. Next base: position 36,391 of record CAZKHE010000012.1, read on the forward strand.
AGAGCTCGTCGCGCTCGCGCGCGCGAAGCCCGGCACGCTGAACTTCGCCTCGCCCGGCTCCGGCACCTCGGGGCACCTGTCGGCCGAGCTCTTGAAGTCGCTCGCCGGCGTGGAGATCGTGCACGTGCCCTACAAGGGACCGGGCCCGGCGCTGCAGGATCTCCTCGCCGGACAGGTGAACATGCTGTTCGACACGGTCGCCTCGTCGATGCCGCAGGTCCGGGGCGGCAAACTGCGCGCGCTCGCCGTCACGACGACCACGCGCAGCGCCATCGCGCCGGAAGTGCCGACGATGGTCGAGGCGGGCGTCCCCGGCTACGAGATCGCGCCCTGGTTCGCGGCGTACGCCCCGGCCGGGACGCCGCCGGCGATCGTGGAGAAGCTCGCCGCGGAGATGCGCCGCATCCTCGCGCAGCCCGACGTGCGCACCGCGTTCGTCGAGCAGCAGGGCATGACGATCGTGGCGAGCACGCCGACGGAGCTCGGCGCCCACACCCGCAGCGAGATCGCGAAGTGGGCGAAGGTGGTGAAGGCGACCGGCGCGAGCGCCGACTGATCAGGCGCCGGGCGGGATCGCCTGCGCCGTCGGCACGGTCTGCGCGAACGACGGACGCGCCGAGAGCGCGTCGAACCAGCGCGCGAGGCGGGGCGCGGCGGCGCGCCAGGCGTAATCCGGCAGCCGCAGGTCGAGATAGCCGAGCGCGCAACCCGCGGCGATTTCCGCAAGTCCGAAGCCGAAGGGCGTGAACGTCTCGCGGCCGCCCAGCAGCCGGTCGAGCCCGGCCACGCCCTGCTCGACCTTGCGGCGCTGGCGCCCGATCCACTCGTCGCTGCGCTTCGCGGCTTCGCGCGCGCGTTCGAGCACGATCAGCACCACGGCATCGCACACGCCGTCGGCGAGCGCCTCGATCTGGCGATGCGCCACCCGCAGCGCCCCCTCCGGCGGCACGAGACGCGGCGCGCGATCGAGCATCTCCAGGTACTCGACGATCACCGAGGAGTCGTGCAGGACCGTGCCGTCGTCGAGCACCAGCGCCGGAACCTTGCCCAGCGGATTCACCGTGCTCATCGCGGTGGCGGGCAGCCACGGATTCTCGATCACGGTTTCGAACGGCACGCCCTTCTCGATGAGCGCGATGCGCGCCTTGCGGGCGAAGGGACTCGGCGTGGCGATGTAGAGCTTCACGTCGCCATTGTGGGCACGTCCGTCGGCCGGCGCCACGTCGCGCCGGGGATCCAGCACAATCGCGGCGACCCCTTGCGCGGAGTGCCGCCCTCATGAAGCCGACTCTGCTCGCCGTCCTCGCCGTCCTGGCGGCGGGATCCATCGCGCCGCCTGCCGCCGCACAGATCCCGCCGACCGCCGCGGAGTACGCGGCCTACACCGGCCTCCACGCGGCCGCGGCAATGGGCAGCGCCGCGGAGATCCCGCGCCTCGTCGCCGGCGGCGCGAACCCCAACCCGCGCGATCCGCATCAGCGCACGCCGCTGCACGTCGCCGCGTACCGGGGCCGGCACGACGCGATGCGCGCGCTGGTGAAGGCGGGCGGCGACCCGAACGCACTCGAAGCCGACCGCTACGACATGGTCACCATCGCCGCCGTCGCGAACGACGTCCCGACGCTGCGCGTCGCCCTCGAGCTCGGCAACTCGGCGAAGAACGTCACCAGCCGCTACGACGGCACCGCGCTCATCGCCGCGGCGCATCTCGGCCACGCCGAGGTCGTGCGCACGCTCATCCGCGCCGGCGCGCCCCTCGACCACGTGAACAATCTCGGCTGGACCGCGCTGATCGAGTCGATCGTGCTCGGCGACGGCGGTCCCAGCCACACGGCGACGCTGCGGGCACTGGTGGAAGCCGGTGCGAACGTCAACCTCGCCGACCGCAACGGCGCGACGCCGCTCACGCTGGCGAAGGCCCGCGGCTACCGCGAGATGGCGGCGATCCTGGAGAAGGCGGGCGCGCAGTGACGCCGGGCGGTCACGACTTCACTCTCTCTTGCTCTCCCGCCAGATGCCGAAGATGATCCACGCGCTGTTCAGGAACGCAGTGATGTACCCCGCGAAGCCGATGGCCGTGAGAATCGGCATCCCGAGGACCTCGGGGCTGTCCGGGACGTTCATCACGATCGACGAGCCGATCACCAGCGACGCGGTGAGGATGCCGACGGTCAGCCGGTCCATCGTCGCGTCGAGATGCCGGCTGATGCGCTCGAGGCGCTTCACGTCCACGTCCACGCGGAGCTTGCCGCGGCGCGCCTCCCGCACCAGGCGCGCGATGTCCCGCGGCACGCTGCCGACCGCCTCCAGCGCCTCGTTCACCGCCGAGCGTCCGCGGTTGAACAGCGCGCGCGGCTGGTAGCGCTCAACCAGCACCCGGCGCAGCAGCGGCTGCAGGTGATCGACGATGTGGAAATCGGGGTCGTACTGGCGCGCGAGCCCTTCCATCGTGATGAGCGCCTTGAAGAGCAGCGTCAGGTCCGAGGGCATCACGATCGAGTGGTCGCGGATGATGGCGGAGAACTGGCGCAGCAGCGTGCCGATGCGGATGTCCTTGAGCGGCACGCCCTGATACTCGGCCATCAGCTCGCTCACGTCGCCGGCGAGCGTCGGCTCGTCCACCACCGCGTCGCCCGCCCAGTCGAGCAGCACGTCGATGATCGGCTCCTGGTCCATGCTGGCGATGCCGTTCAGGAGATCGATCACCTGGTTGCGGCGCATCGGCGAAAGCCGGCCCACCATGCCGAAGTCGATCATCACCAGCCGGTTGCCCGGCAGGTAGAAGACGTTGCCCGGATGCGGATCGGCGTGGAAGAAGCCGTCCACCAGCACCATCTTGAGGATCGCCTCCGCACCGCGCGCCGCGAGCAGCTTGCGGTCGAGCCCCGCGGCGTCGATCGCCGCCGTGTCGGTCCCGGCGATGCCGTCGATGTATTCCTGGACGTTGAGCGACTCGCTCGTGTACTCGGGAAAGACCTTCGGGATGACGACGTAGGGATCGTCGAGGAAGTCGGTGTAGAAGCGCTCGATGTTGCGCGCCTCGACGGCGAGGTCGAGCTCGCGCTCGAGCGAGCGGGCGATCTGGGTGGCGATCTGCACCGGGCGGTAGCGGCGCGCCTCGGGCATCTCCGATTCCACCAGGCTCGCGAAGTGGAAGAGCAGCCGCAGATCCGCCATGATCTTCGGCCGGATGCCCGGCCGCCGGATCTTCAGCACCACCGGCGTGCCGTCCTCCAGCTTCGCGAGATGCACCTGCGCGATGGAGGCCGAGGCATGCGGCGTGGTGTCGAGGTCGCGGAACACCTCGAAGGGCGAGGTGCCGAGGGCGCGAGTGAGCTCGGGCAGCAGCTCGTCGAACGGCACCGGCGCGACGTCGCTGTGCAGCTTCTCGAACTCGGCGGTCCACTCGGGCGGGAACAGATCGACGCGCGTCGCCATGAGCTGGCCGAGCTTGACGAACGTCGGCCCGAGCTCCTGCAGCGCGAGGCGGATGCGCACCGCGGGCTCGAGCAGCGCGACGTCCGGCGCCGGGCGGCCGAGCACCCGGCCCGCGCGCCCCACGACCCCGGTGAGCCCGAGCCGGCGCACGAAGTCGCCCAGCCCGTGACGCACCATCACGCCGGTGATTTCCTGGAGGCGCGGGAAGTCCCGCATCACCCCCAGGGTGGCTTTCAGCATCGAACGGCTCCCCCCTGCAGTCGCGCCGCGCGGCGCGCGCGCGTCACGTGTCCTTGCGTGCGCCGGTCTCGGTCGGCACCACGATCACCGGCGAGGCCGGGGCGGTGGGCGGCGTCTCGCGGCCGGTCTCCGGGGCGAGGGGCGAATCGCGGTGCGGCGCGGCGACCGCCGGCGACGCGCCGGACGGGGCGCGCGCTCCGTGCCCGGGATCGCGGAAATCGTCCGCCCGCGACTCGTACGGCGACGGCGGGGCCGGACGCAGCGCCTCGGCGAGGCCCGACAGGACGCCACTCGCGAGCGCGGCGAAGCGCGCCCCGACCTCGCCCGCGACCTCCAGCCCGCTGACGGTCGCGTCGAGTGAGGCGATGGAGAAGCGCTGCGCGAACTCGGTCATGGTGAGCGCCACCTGCCGGCCGGTGGCGGTCCCGGCCCGCCGCGTCTGCGCGAGCGCCTCGCGCAGCGGCGGCTGCACCTGGGCGCTGGCGCTGTCGGCGACCTGGCCCACCGTATCGAGGAAGTCCTCCTCCAGCCGGCGCATGGTGCCGATCGCCTGCTTGAGCTCCTTGTCCGAGAAGCTGCGCCCGGTCGACGAGAGCTGCTTCAGCGCGGTGTAGCCGGCCTCCGCGGAGGTGCGCAGCGCCGAGTCGAGGCCGGAGAGCGCCTCGGCGAAGGCGACGCGCATATCGACGCGGCTGCGCTCCGCGCCGCTCGCCACGCCCTCGGTGACGGCGCGCACCACGTCGCGCATGCCGGCCGCGTCGAAGCGGCGGTCGCGCAGGGCCGCGAGCGTGAGGTGGCGCACCCGTTCGCGGATGTCGTCGCCGGTGCGCACGGTATCGCTCGCCTCGGAGCGGATGCGCGCATCGGAATATGCAGTGCCTTCGACCATGGCGGCCTCCGGTGAAAGAATCGCAGGATCAATCTTAACCACATCGACCGACGGGCGATCGCGCGGCACGTCGGTCGCCGCACGCCGCGCATGCGGGTCCGGTCGATGCATCGGCCGGTCACTTGAGACCTCAATGTTTCAGTTGTCAAGCAATCCGACGCGCACTACGCTTAGCAACTCCCGTCCCACGTCCGCCAAAGGCGCCTCCCATGAAGCGATTCGTCCCGTTGCTCGCCGCGGCCGCGGCCGTCACCGCCAGCATCGCGCAGGCCGAAGTCGTCGTCGGCGTGCAGATCACCGCCACCGGCTCCGCCGCCGCGATCGGCATTCCCTACCGCAACACCTTCAGCCTGCTGCCGAAAACGGTGGCCGGCGAGCCGGTGCGCTACGTCGTGCTGGACGATGCGTCGGACACGACGACGGCGGTCCGCAACGCGCGCAAGCTGGTGACGGAGGACAAGGCCGACATCATCCTCGGCTCGACCATCACGCCCGCGTCGCTCGCGGTCGCCGAGGTCGCGGCGGAAACGAAGACGCCGCAGATCTCGCTGGCACCGGTCGTCCCGGCGGCGGACAAGCAGCCCTGGGTGTTCGTGGTGCCGCAGGCGGTACCGGTGATGATCGACGCCATCGCCGACGACATGAAGGCGAAGGGCGTGAAGACGGTCGCCTACATCGGCTTCAACGATTCCTGGGGCGAGATCGTCCACAAGGGCCTCGCCGCCGCCGCCGAGCGCACCGGGCTCAAGCTCGTCGCCAACGAGCGGTTCAACCGCACCGACACCTCGGTGACCGCGCAGGCGCTGAAGATGATGTCCGAATCGCCCGACGCGGTGCTGGTGGGCGGCTCCGGCACGCCGTCCACGCTCCCGCAGATCGCGCTGCGCGAGCGCGGCTACAAGGGCCTCGTGTACCAGACGCACGGCTCCATCGGCCGGGACTTCATCCGGGTGGGCGGCAAGAACGTCGAGGGCGCACGCGCCCCGACCGGCCCGCTCATGGTCGCCGAGGACCTCCCCGACTCGAACCCGATCAAGAAGGTGGCGAGCGACTTCTTCAAGCAGTACGAAAGCCAGTACGGCGCGGGCACGCGCAATGCATTCTCCGGCTACTCCTATGACGCGTTCCTGCTCTTCCAGGCCGCCCTGCCGGCCGCGCTCAAGAAGGCAAAGCCCGGCACCCCGGAGTTCCGCGCCGCGCTGCGCGATTCGCTGGAGAGCCTGAAGGAAGTGGTGGGGACGCACGCGGTGTACACGATGAGCCCGAAGGACCACAACGGCATCGACCAGCGCTCGCGCGTGATGGTGGAAGTGTCCAACGGCGAGTGGAAGCTCGCCAGGTAGTCCGGAGCGCCGGGGTGGACGCGTACGTTCCCCATGGCGGCTACTGGGCCACCCCGTTCGCCCGCTGGCAGGGGTCGCTGGCGCACCTGCACGCGCTGACCTTCGCCGCGTGGGTCGCGAAGCGCGAGCTCGCGCGGCGCGACATCGTGCCGAGCGTGTTCGACTACGGCGTGCTCGGCCTCTCGATCCCGCAGCAGGGCTCGTTCTACGGCCTGCCGTGGCTCACCGGCCTCCTCGGCGCCGAGCACGTCGGCGGCCCGACCATCAACCAGGCGTGCGCGACCTCGGCGCGCTGCCTCGCCGCCGCGCGCGACGAGCTCGCGCACGGTGCCCAGTGCGCGCTGGTGGTCGCCGCGGACCGCACCTCGAACGGTCCGCACATCTACTATCCGGCACCCGACGCGCCGGGCGGCACCGGCACGCACGAGAACTGGGTGCTGGACAACTTCTCGCGCGATCCGTACGCGCAGGTCGCGATGGTGCAGACGGCCGAGAACGTCGCACGCAAGTTCGGCATCGCTACCGCGGAGCAGCACGAGATCACGCTGCGCCGGTACGAGCAATACGCGCAGGCGAACGCCGACGACCACGCGTTCCTCAAGCGCTTCATGACCCTGCCCTTCGAGGTGCCGGACGCGAAGCTCCGCAAGACGGTCGCGACGCTCGCCGGCGACGAAGGCATCCACGCCACCACGCGCGAGGGCCTCGCGAAGCTCAAGCCGGTGCTCGAAGGCGGTACCGTGACCTTCGGCGCGCAGACGCATCCGGCCGACGGCAATGCCGCGATGATCGTGACGACGCGCGAGCGCGCGCGCGAGCTGTCGAAGCGCCCGGAGATCGCCATCCGCATCGCCGGCATCGGTCAGGCACGTACCGACCGGGCGCACATGCCCTATGCGCCGATCCCGGCCGCGAAGGCCGCCCTGGCGGAAGCCGGCATCGCGGTGCGCGACCTCGCCGCGGTGAAGACCCACAACCCGTTCGTGGTGAACGACATCGTGTTTTCGCGCGAGACCGGGTTCGACGTCGCGCGCATGAACAACTACGGCTGCTCGCTCGTCTGGGGCCACCCGCAGGGCCCGACCGGCCTCCGCGCGATCATCGAGCTCGTCGAGGAGCTCGTGCTGCGCGGCGGCGGTCAGGGCCTGTTCACCGGCTGCGCGGCCGGCGACTCCGCCATGGCGGTGGTCGTCGACGTGCGCGACGCGGCGTGAAGGGTCCGGACCCCGACCGGCGCCGACTGCTGACCGCCGCCGCGGCCGCCGCCCTGCTCACACCGGCCCCGCGCCTCCTCGCCCAGCCCGGCCCGCCGATCACGCGGGCGATTCCCTCCAGCGGCGAGCCGATGCCGGTCGTCGGCCTGGGCAGCTGGATCACGTTCAACGTCGGCAACGATCCGGTCGCGCGCGACACCTGCGCCGAGGTGATGCGCGCGTTCTTCGCGGCCGGCGGCCGCATGATCGACTCGTCGCCGATGTACGGCTCCTCGCAGGACGTCATCGGATACGGTCTGCAGAAGCTCGGCATGCCGGCGCGCGTCTTCGCCGCGGACAAGGTGTGGATCGGTTCGGGCGAGCGCGGACGCGACCAGATCGAGACGTCGCGGCGCCGCTGGGGCGTCGGCAAGCTGGATCTCGTCCAGGTGCACAACCTGCTCGCCTGGGAGGCCCACCTCGCGACGCTGTTCGCGATGAAGGCGGCGGGGCAGATCCGCTACGTCGGCATCACCACGTCCGAAGGCCGCCGCCATCGCGAGATCGAACAGGTAATGCGCGCGCATCCGATCGACTTCGTGCAGATCACCTACAACGTCCTCGACCGCGAGGTCGAGGCGCGCATCCTGCCGCTCGCGCGCGAGCGCGGCATCGGCGTGATCGTGAACCGCCCCTTCCGCGAAGGCGCGCTCATCCGCGCCGTGGAGCGCCACCCGTTGCCGCCGTGGGCGGCCGAGATGGATTGCACGAACTGGGCGCAGGTGCTGCTCAAGTTCGTCGTCGCGCATCCCGACGTCACCTGCGTCATCCCGGCCACGAGCCGGGTCGCGCACGTGCGCGAGAACATGGGCGCGGCCTACGGGCGGCTGCCGGACGCCGAGCTGCGCCGGCGCACCGTCGCCCACGTCGAGCGGCTCTAGTGTCGGAGTGGTGGACCTACTCGGTCGCCGACTTCCTGCTGTTCTCGCCGGCCACCTACCAGCGCCTGTTCGAGCTGCACAATCGCGCGCTGTGGCCCGCGCAGGTGCTGACCTTCGGGCTCGGGCTGCTCCTCTTCGCCGGGCTGGTGCGACGGCAGGCGTGGTTCCCGCGCGCGGCCGCGGCCATCCTCGCCGCGCTCTGGGCGTGGGTCGCGTGGGCGTATCACCACGAGCGCTATGCGACGATCAACTGGGCCGCCACCTACTTCGCTGCGGCGTTCGCACTGCAGGCGCTCGTGCTCGCGGTGAGCGCGGTCGCGCGCGGCGGACTGCCTGTCGACGGCCCCCGCTGGGCGCGCCGCACGGGCGCGGTGGTGCTGGGCATCGCGGTGTTCGTCATGCCGGCCCTGCCGGCGTTGTCCGGGCGCCCGTGGACCCAGGCGGAGGTCTTCGGCATCGCGCCCGATCCGACTGCAGTCGGCACGGTCGGCCTCCTGCTCGCCCTCTCGCCGCGGCACGCCTGGCCGCTGCTCGTCATCCCGGTGCTCTGGTGCATCGTCAGCGGCGCGCTGTTGTGGGCAATGCGGTCGCCGGGCGCGGCGATCTGCCTGGCCGTGCCTGCCGTGGTGCTGGCATGGGCGCTCGCCTCGCTGATGCGGCGACGCGGGTCCGCTCGCTCAACCTGAAGCGGCCGCGGCGCGCGCCGGTGCGCCGGCGGCGCGGCTCGCGCGGCGCCAGGCGGCGGGCGGGCTGCCGGTCTGGCGCTTGAAGGCGCGGGCGAACGCCGCCTCCGAGTCGTAGCCCACTTCGAGCGCAACCGCCGCGACCGGGGCGTCGCCCTCGCGCAGCAGCCGCGCCGCCACCTGCATGCGCCACTGCGTGAGGTACTGCATCGGCGGCTGGCCGACGAGCTGCACGAAGCGGTCGTACAGCGCCGAGCGCGACAGCGCCGCTTCGCGCGCGAGCGCATCGATGGTCCAGTCGCGCGACGGATCGGCGTGCAGCGCCGAGAGCGCGCGCCCGACGTGACGATCGCGCAGCCCCGCGAGCCAGCCGGTGCTCTCCGCGGGCAGCGCCTCGACGTAGCGGCGGATGGCGTCCACGAACATCATCTCGCTGATGCGCTCGAGGACGGCGTCGCTGCCGGGCCGGGGCGCCTGCGAGGCGTGCATCGCCTGCGTCAACAGCGCCCGCGACCAGGGATCGCCGCTCGCCGGCAGGTGCAGAAGACGCGGCAGGTTGGCGACGAGCGGGTTGAAGGGACGCACGTCGCAGCCGAAGAAGCCGCACACGAGGTTGGTGGGCGCATCGGTCGGCGGCCGCTGGATCGCGAACGAATCGAGGCCGAGGTAGCTGACCGGGATCGGCTTGGGCGTGTTGCGCGTCTGGTAGAACCACTCGGCATCCGCCGGCGACGGCTTCACGTCCGGCCCGCTCGCCAGCCAGTGCGCATCGCCGTGCGGAAAGACGACGATGTCTCCGGGCGCGAGCCGCACCGCGGGGCGATCGGGGAGCCCGGCCCAGCCGGTGCCCTTCAGCACCACGTGGTACTCCATCACGTGCTGCACGCCCGGAAACACGGCGTCGGCGATGTCGCGCGCCGGCGGCGCGGCCGCGGCCCACTCGTCGCCGCAGCTCACGTAGTAGAAGACCGCGCCGCGCAGGCGCACGGTGCGCAGCACGTCGGACAGCGTATCGACGCTCACGGACCCTCCGGGTGGACGCTCGAGCAAGCGCGGCGGACGCTCGAGCAAATGCCGGCTCCGATCCGGACGCACGCGCAAACCCGGACGACGCACGGCAGGGCGTAGAGCATACGCCTCAGGAGAGCATTCCGTTCAGCCGCTCGCACTTTCCAGCGAGCGCGCCCTACACCAGGAGACCGAATCATGAATGCCCCCGCGACCCCCGCCGCCACGACACCCGACCTCGCCGCGATCAAGCAGAAGCAGCGCGCGACCTGGGCGAGCGGCGACTACGCCGTCATCGGCATCACCCTGCAGATCGTCGGCGAATCGCTGATCGAGGCCGTGGACCTGCGCGCCGGCGAGCGCGTGATCGACGTGGCCGCCGGCAACGGCAACGCGACGCTCGCCGCGGCGCGCCGCTTCGCGCAGGTGACGTCCACCGACTACGTGCCTACCCTGCTGGAGAAGGGCCGCGCGCGCGCCCAGGCCGAGGGCCTCGCTGTCGACTTCCACGAAGCCGACGCGGAGAGCCTGCCCTTCGACGACGGCCGGTTCGACGTCGCGCTGTCGATCTTCGGCGCGATGTTCGCGCCCAACCAGGCGCAGACCGCGGCGGAGCTCGCGCGCGTGGTGCGGCCCGGCGGCCGCATCGGCCTGGCGAGCTGGACGCCGGAGGGCTTCCTCGGCGAGCTCTTCCGGACCATCGCGCGCCACATGCCGCCGCCTGCGGGGGTGCAGTCGCCGATGCTGTGGGGCAAGGAGGACCGGCTGCGCGAGCTCTTCGCGGACACCGTGCAGGACCTCCGCGCCCGGCGTGCGATCTACAACTTCCGCTACCGCTCGCCCGCGCACTGGGTGCAGGTCTTCCGCGACTACTACGGCCCGACGCACAAGGCGTTCGCGGCGCTCGACGCGGCCGGTCAGGCGGCGCTGGAGGCCGACCTCGTCGCCTTGCTCGAGCGCCGCAACGTCGGCGGAGACGGCTCGCTCGTGGTGCCGGCCGAGTACCTCGAAGTGGTGATCACCCGCCGCTAGGTTCGCGGCCCGAAGGCTGCGCCGGTCCACGAGGACCGGCGCAGGGCTCCGACTACCGGCGTCCGCTGAAGATCAGCGCGCCCAGCACGGGGGCGAGCAGGATCCACAGCCAGAGCGCCATGCCGATGTTGAAGTCCATGGCGACCTCGCGTTGGTGGAAGGGTGCTGCGCGAGACGGGAAAGCAAGAATCGGTGCCGCCGCGCCCTGCTCACGCCTGGCCGCGCAGCGCCTTGCGGTCGATCTTCCCCACGCCCGTTTTCGGCAGCGCCGCGACGAACGCGATGCTCGCCGGCACCTTGTACCTGGCGAGATTCGCCGCACAGTGGGCGCGCAACTCGTCCGCGGTTGCCGCCGCACCCGCCCGCAGCACCACGTAGGCGCGCACCACCTCTCCGCGATACGCGTCGGGCGCGCCGACGGCCGCGGCCTCCAGCACCGCGGGATGCGCAGCGAGGACTTCGTCCACCTCGCGCGGATAGACGTTGTAGCCGCCGACGATCACCATGTCCTTCTTGCGGTCCCGGACGTAGAGATAGCCGTCGGCGTCCAGCTCGCCGATGTCGCCGGTGTGCAGCCAGCCCGCGCGCAACGCTTCCGCAGTCTCCTCCGGCAGGTTGCGATAGCCGCGCATGAGCTGCGGACCGCGGGCGCGGATCTCGCCCTGCTCGCCGGGCGCCAGGACGCGCGTGCCGGTCTCGACGTCCACGATCTCCACCTCGGTCGCGGCCGCAGGAATGCCGACCGAGCCGGGCTTGCGCGTGCCGTGCGCCGGATTGAACGTGAGCACCGGACCCGCCTCGGTCTGGCCGTACCCCTCGTAGATCGGCGCCCCCGTCGCGCGCTCCCAGCGGCGCAAGGTCTCCTCGGGCAGCGGCGCCGAGCCGGAGTAGCAGGTGTGGATGCGCGCGAAGTCGGTCGCGCCGAAGTCCGGGTGGGCGAGCAGGCCGGTGAAGATCGTCGGGCTGCCGGGAAAGATGGTGATGCGTTCCGCGGCGAAGGCGTGCAGCACGTCGTCGGGCCGGTAGCGGGGCAGGATCACCAGCGTGCCGCCGCAGTACGCGGCGAGATACAGCCCCATCGAGAGCGCGTACGAGTGGAAGAGCGGCATCACGCAGAGAATCCGCTCGCCCTCGATGCCGGTGGGGAGCAGGCCCTCACGCTGGCTCACGTTCGCCGACACCGCGCCGTGCGCGAGCATCACGCCCTTCGAGCGTCCGGTGGTGCCGCCGGTGTACTGCACGAACGCGAGGTCCTCGGGTGCAGGCGCCGGGTCGGGCAGCCGGACGGACGCCTCGCGTACGGCCCGCCAGGTCGCGTCGCCGACGGTCACGGGGCGCACGTGCGCGATACCCAGCCTGGCGGCGAGCGGCGCCGCCGTCGGCGCGAGCGCGGCATCGAAGAGGAACACCCGCGGCGCCGCATCCGCGAGGATGGCCTCGAGCTCGCGCGCGGTGTAGAGCGGGTTGAGCGGCACCACGACGCCGCCCGCCGCGTGCACGGCGAAGGTGGCGAGCGCGCTTTCGATGGAGTTGGGCAGGAGCAGCGCGACGCGCTCGCCCCGCACCTGGCAGGACGCGAGATCGCTCGCCCAGGCGGCCACGCACGCGAGGTACGCCCGATACGAGAGCCGGGTGGCCCCGCACACCAGGGCCTCGCGCTCCGGCACGCGCCCCGCGGTGGCGGCAAGCATGTGCACGACGGTGGGATGGACGTGAGGCAGCGCCGGCGGCATGGGCGCGATCTTACCCGCCGGACCGTGTGCCGGCGACGCGCCGCGGGCACGCGTCCTGCTCGACATGCAGCCAACCTTGCATGAGCAGATTCCATGTCCATCGACGCCACGACGATCCAGACGCCGAACCACCCAACGCATGGCCCGCAGCCCCGGGAGCGGTTCCGATGAGTGCGGCGCGCCTGGTGATGCTCGCCGCTGCCCTCGCACTGGCCGCCTGCGGTCGGGACGAGCCTCCGCCCGCCGCGCCGGCGCCTTCCGGGTCGGCCGCGCCGCCCGCCACCTCGTCGCCCGGTGGACCCAACGAGAAGACGCCGGGCAGCCCGCAAGCGACGACCGCGCCGGGGCAGGACCAGCCGATGACGGGCAGTCCGCAGGCGCCGGTGCAGAGCCCGCAGGCCGCTTCACCGGGCGATCCGGCGACGGCGAGCGACCCGCGCACGTTCCTCCTCACGGCGGCCTCGTCGGGCCGGCTCGAGGTCGCCGCGAGCCGCCTCGCGCAGGAACGGGCGACGCATGCGGACGTCAAGGCGTTCGCCGAACGCATGATCGCCGACCACGGCAAGGCGAACGAGGAGCTCAAGGCCCTCGCCGCGACGAAGAACGTCGTGCTCACGGAGGAGCTGCAGGCCGCCCACAAGGCCGACCTCGACACCCTCTCCGGCCTGCAGGGTACGGCGTTCGACCAGGCCTATGCCCAGCGCATCGGCGTGCAGGCGCACATGAACGCGGTGACGCTGTTCCAGGAGGCGCCCGCGCAGATCCAGGACGCCGAGGTCAAGGCGTTCGCCAACCGCATGCTGCCGGCGCTGCGCGAGCACCTCGACCAGGCGCAGAAGCTGAACCAGAGCGTCGCCGCGAAGTCCTGATCGCTGCGCCGCACGACGCGGGCGTGGCACACTGGGGCCATGGAGCCCGCCGCGCCGACCGTCGAGCAGATGATCGCGAACCTGCGCCGGGCGCACGCGGCCGCGCTGCGCGCCCGCGACGCGGGGCACCATCCGTTCGGCGCCATCCTCGTTGCCGCCGACCACGAGACCGTGCTCCTGGAGCACGGCAACCTCGACACGGTCAACCACGCCGAGGCCACGCTCGCCCGCGAAGCGTTCGCGCGGTTCGGACCCGAAGCGCTCTGGCGCACCACGCTCTACACCACCTTCGAGCCGTGCGCGATGTGCGCGGGCACGATCTACTGGGCCAACATCGGCCGCGTCGTGTACGGCGCGACCGAGGAACGCTTGCTCGCCCTCACCGGCAGCCATCCGGAAAACCCCACGCTCTCGCTCCCCTGCCGCGAGCTCTTCGCGCGCGGCCAGAAGCCGATCGGCGTGCACGGCCCGATTCCCGCGCTCGAGGCCGAGCTCGTCGCGCCGCACCTCGACTTCTGGCGGCGCCCGTAGCGGCGCTTCCGGCATGCACCTTGCAGCGCTGCGCCCGGCGACGAGCCGGGGGGGCATGCGTCGGGACGGTGGAGGCGCATGCGCAGTCGCAGGAAGCGGGAACGAGGGTTGGGTCGGGTGGCCGTGCTCATGCCGGTGTTCGAGCAGCGGGCGTTCATCGGCCGCGCCCTGGCGAGCCTCGCGACCCAGACCCGTATCGACTGGTCGCTCACCATCGTCGACGACGGCTCGCGCGACGGCACCGTCGACGCGATCGCGCCCTGGCTTGCCGATCCCCGCGTTACGCTGGTCCGCCTGCCGGAGAACCGCGGACTCGGCGCTGCGCTGAACGTCGCGCTCGACGCCGTCGATGCGCCGCTGGTCGCCTACCTGCCCGCGGACGACGTGTGGTACGCCGAGCACCTCGAGCGCCTCGTCGGCGCGCTCGATGCGCATCCGGACTGCGTACTCGCCCACGCGGGCGTCCGTCATCACTACAACCGCCTTGCGGAGACGACCGTCGAAGGCGAAGGCCTGCAGCTGGTGCAGTGCCTGCATCGGCGCACCGGCGACCGCTGGATGACGCGCGGCGAGCTCGTCACCGACGATCTCGAGCGCATGTTCTGGTCGAAGCTGCGCGCCCGCGGGGCGGTCCATGCGACGCGGGAGGTCACGTGCGAGTGGGTCGATCATCCGCACCAGCGCCACAAGATGCTGCGCGAGCCGGCGGGCGGCATCGCCGGCTACCGCCAGCGCTATCGGGTGCGCGAGCCGCTGCGCTTCCACTCGACGGCGGGCAACCTCATCGACGAGGTCGGGCAGTACGCGCACTATCGGAGCCGGCCGCGGCCGCGCGCCGCCCCCGATGGCCTGCGCATCCTGCTGGTCGGCGAGCTCGCGTACAACGCGGACCGCATCCTCGCACTTGAGGAGGCCGGCCACACGCTGTTCGGCCTGTGGATGCGCGAGCCCTACTGGTACAACGCCGTCGGCCCGCTGCCGTTCGGTCACGTGGAGGACCTCGACCCCACGCGCTGGCGCGAGGAGATCCGCCGGGTGCAGCCCGACGTGATCTACGCGCTGCTCAACTGGCAGGCAGTGCCGTTCGCACACGAGGTCCTGGCCGCGCGCACGGGCGTGCCGTTCGTCTGGCACTTCAAGGAAGGGCCGTTCATCTGCCGGGAGAAGGGCACGTGGCGCGAGCTGGCCGCGCTCTACGCGGGGGCCGACGCCCTGATCCACTGCAGCCCGGAGATCCGCCACTGGGTCGCGACGCTCGGCCTCGACCATGGGGACCGCCCCGAGCTGGTGCTCGACGGCGACCTGCCGAAGCGCGACTGGTTCGACGCCGAGCGCTCACCGCTCCTCTCCGACGCGCTCGGCGGCATCCACACCGTCGTGCCCGGGCGTCCGATCGGGCTGCACCCGCATACCGTGGCCGAGCTGGCGCAGGCGAACGTCCACCTGCACTTCTACGGTGACTTCACCCAGGGCCAGTGGCGCGCGTGGATCGAGAAGACGCGCTCGCTCGCGCCGGCGCACCTGCACCTCCACGAGAACGTCGACGCACGCGGCTGGGTGCACGAGTTCTCGCGCTACGACGCCGGCTGGCTCCACTTCTTCGAGAGCCGCAACCGCGGCGACATCGCGCGCGCCGATTGGGACGATCTGAACTACCCCGCGCGCATCGCCACGCTCGCCGCCGCCGGGCTGCCGATGCTGCAGCGGGACAACGCCGGATCGATCGTCGCGACGCAGACCCTGGCCCGCGAACGCGACCTGGGACTCTTCTTCGACGACATGCCCGCGCTCGCTGCGCAGCTCCATGACCGCGTGCGCCTGGACGCGCTGCGCGGCAGTGTGTGGCGGCAGCGCGAGGCATTCACCTTCGATGCACACGTGCCGCGGCTCACGGCGTTCCTGCGAGAAGTGGTGGCGCGAACCGGGCGCAGCGGCGCGCCCCTGCGGCGCATCGGCGTCGCCGGCGCCTGAGGCGAATGCCATCAGTGGCGGTGGGTCGTGCCCGCGCTGCGCCGGTAGTGCTCGCCGAGCACGTCGCGGCCCCAGTCGCCGTTGAAGTCGCGCCAGACGGCGTGGATGTGGTTCCCGCCGGAGTTGTCGAGCTCGATCAGGAAATTCGGACCCTGGATGCGGTAGTAGTAGCCCTGGCCGCGCACCTGCGCGCCGGCCCAGCCGAAGCGGATCGCCGCGAGCCCGCCGGCACGAACCCGCTCCAGCCGCTGCTCGGCGAGCGGCGGCGCCGCCACGCCGGCGAAGGTCTCGACGAGCCGCAGCAGGTGCGCCTGCTGTCCGGCATCGAGGGCGGAGAAGGCGACGCCCACCGGCGCGAGGGGATCGACCTTCGCCGCATTGCGCGTGACGATGTCGCCGAAAGGCCGGTCGCTGAAGATTGCCGCCTGCCGCTGCGCCGGCGTCAGGGACTGCAGCAGCGCGAACGCACGGTCCTCCTCCTCGGCGAGCGCGCGCGCCCCACGGCGCGGGCCGCTCGCGATGTCGCGCGGCACCTCGGCGGGGTTCGCGCCGAGGAACTGCGGCAACGTCGCCACCACGCTGGCGCGGTCCACGGTGAAATGCAGCGAGAGATGGTGGCCCTCGATGCGCCAGCCCCAGGGTGACGCTGCGTCGGGCCGTCCGTAGATCGCGAAGGCGTAGTTCTCGGGGTCGCGCGAAAACGGAAAGGCCTCCAGCTCGCGCAGTGCGATCTCGAGCGCGATCACCGCGCGCACCTTCTGCAGCCCGGCATCCGACAGCGCGGCCGCCAGCAGCGCCTGCGCCGCCGCGCGCTGCGCCGCGTCCATGTCCTTGAACGCCACGCCGGCACGGCTGCGCGGCGTGTAGTGCCAGTTCGACCGCGCGGCCTCCGTGAACGGCTGCAGCAGCGCTTCGCGCCGATCGTCGCGTGTCCCGGCGATAAGCGCCACGGCGGCCGTCTGCATCGCCTGGGCGACGGCGCGGCCGTCGTCGGCCGTTGCAGGGAGCGGTGAGACCATCGCGAGGACGAACCCGAGCAGGAAGGGCGTGAGCAGTCGCACGTGCGCTCCGATCGACGAAGGGGCGCCGCACCCGCAGCGACAAGCAGGAGGCTTGCCACTCGGGCCGCGGCGCCGGGCCGGCCGAGGATGCTACGCCTTCGACCGCGCGCCGCCGCGGGCCCGGCGTGGCCGATAATGCACGGCCCACCGGGAGGCACGCATGCGCTTCGACACCTACCTACGCTACGACGCCCTCACCCAGGCCCTCGAGTCGCTGGCCGCGCAGCACCAGGGACTGCTGCGGCTGGAGAGCATCGGCGAGAGCTACGAGGGCCGCGACATCTGGCTCGCCAAGGTCACGCGCTTCGACACCGGCCCGGACAACGAGAAGCCCGCGCTGTGGGTGGACGGCAACATCCACGCGACGGAGGTGTCGGGGTCGATGGCCTGCCTGTACTTCATCCATCACCTGGTCACGCAGTACGGCCGCGACGAGGAGGTGACGCGCTGCCTCGACACGCGCGTGTTCTACGTGTGTCCGCGGCTCAATCCCGACGGCGCGGAACTGGCGCTGGCCGACGTGCCGAAGCTCATCCGCTCCAGCACGCGCCCCTATCCGCATGACGAGGAGCCGGTCGCGGGCCTGGTGCGCGAGGACGTGGACGGCGACGGCCGCGTGCTCACCATGCGCGTGCCCGATCCGAACGGCGCCTGGAAGGTCTCGACGCGCGACCCGCGGCTGATGGTCCGGCGCGACCCGACCGAGACCGGGGGCCGCTACTACCGCCTGCTGCCCGAGGGCACGATCGAAGGCTACGACGGCGCGACCTACAAGCTCGCGGCGAGGAAGGAAGGCCTCGACCTCAACCGCAACTTTCCCGCGGGCTGGCGCCAGGAGCACGAGCAGCACGGCGCGGGCCCGTATCCCACCTCGGAGCCGGAGGTGCGCGCGGCGGTCCAGTTCATCGCCTCGCATCCCAACATCACCGGCGCGGTCCTCTTCCACACCTACAGCGGCGTGCTGCTGCGGCCCTATTCCCACCAGGCCGACGACACGCTCCCCGCAGAGGACCTGTGGACGTACCAGAAACTCGGGGCCAAGGGCACCGAGCTCACCGGCTACCCGAACATCTCGGTCTTCCACGACTTCCGCTACCACCCGAAGGAAGTGATCACCGGCTCGTTCGACGACTGGGCCTACGACCATCTGGGGCTCTTCGCGTGGACGGTGGAGATCTGGAGCCCGCAGCGCACCGCGGGCATCACCGACTACAAGTTCATCGAGTGGTATCGCGAGCATCCGGAGGACGACGACCTCAAGCTGCTCGCGTGGAACGACACCGTGCTGGGAGGCCGCGGCTTCGTGCCGTGGTATCCGTTCCGCCACCCGCAGCTCGGCGAGATCGAGCTCGGCGGGTGGGACACGCTCTACACCTGGAGCAATCCCCCGCACGCGATGCTCGAGCGCGAGCTCGCGCTGTTCCCGAAGTGGCTGGTGTTCCATCTGCTCGTGGCGCCGAAGCTCGAGCTCCTCGAGGCGACCGCCACGCGGCTCTCCGAGGACACCTGGCGCGTGCGCGTGGTGCTGCACAACACCGGCTGGCTGCCGAGCTACGTCACGCAGCGCGCGCTGAAGAACAAGATCGTGCGCGGCGTGACGGCCGAGATCGCGCTACCCGACGGGGCGGCGCTCGTCACCGGCGCACTGCGCGAGGACGTGGGGCAGCTCGAAGGCCGCGCGTATCAGCCCGTCATGCCGACGAGCTGGGCGGGCTGGGGCGGCGACGCGACCGCGGACCGCGCGAAGGTGGAGTGGGTGGTCCGCGCACGGTCCGGCAGCGCGTTGAAAGTCGTCGCGCGTCACGACCGCGCCGGGACGGTCCGCGCCGAAATCCTTCTGCGTTAGAAGGTCTTTCCCATTGCGGCGATGCAGCGGGCGCGGCGTACAATGCCCGTCCCTGCAACGACGGCGCCCGCAACGTACGGGCGAACGCACGTGGAACGACGCCTCACGCTCACCGACATCGCCCGCATGCAGGCCGCGGGCGAGCGCATCGCCATGCTCACCTGCTACGACGCGGGCTTCGCGCGCGTCTGCGACGCCGCGGGCGTCGACGTCCTGCTGATCGGCGACTCGCTGGGCATGGTGGTGCAGGGCCGCGACTCGACGCTCGCGGTCACGCTGCAGGACATCGCCTACCACACCGCCTGCGTCGTGCGCGGCAGCGCGCGCGGCTTCGTCATCGCCGACATGCCATTCGGCTCGTACCAGGAGGACCCGCAACAGGCCTTCCGCAACGCCGCCGCGCTGATGGCGGCCGGCGCGCAGATGGTGAAGGTGGAGGGCGGCATGGCGATGGTGGACACGGTGCGCTTCCTGGTGGAGCGCGGCATTCCGGTGTGCGCGCACCTCGGCCTCACGCCGCAGTCGGTGCATCAGCTCGGCGGCTTCCGCGTGCAGGGCCGCGGCGCGGCCGGCGACCGGCTGCTTGCCGAAGCCCAGGCGCTCGACGCCGCAGGCGCGCAGATGATCGTACTGGAGGCCATTCCCGCGTCGCTCGCCGAGCGCGTCACGGCGGCCATCAGGATGCCGACCATCGGCATCGGCGCCTCGGCGAAGTGTTCCGGGCAGGTGCTGGTGCTGCACGACATGCTCAACGTGCCGGCCGGCAAGAAGGCGAAGTTCGTGCGCAACTTCATGGACGGCGCGAGCGGCGTCGAGGACGCCATCCGCCGTTACGTGACCGCGGTGAAGGACGGTTCCTTCCCGGCGGCCGAGCACTGCTACCCGGACTGAAGCCCCATCGCCGCGCGGCACGCGGCGAACAACGCGCTCGACGCGTCGGCCCACTCGAGCACCGCATCAAAGTGATTGCGTCGGGCGAGCGTGAAGTGCTCGACCCGATTGCCCTGCGCGCGCCAGAACGCGGCGACTTCACCCGACTGGCGGTGATAGTCGGGCGTCTCGCGCTCGCCGACGGCGACGATGAGCGGGCAGCGCACCGTCGGCGTGCGCTTCACCAGCGAGCCGTGCGCCGCATCCGCCTCGGAGAGCTTCAGCGCGGCGTTCCTGAACGACAGGCGCACCGGCTCGAGATCGCCGAGTCCGCTCATGAACGTCGCGCTCTTCACCACGTCGCGCCCGTCCCAGGCTGCAACCAGCAGCTGCCCGACGAGCTGGGCCCCCGACGAGTGCCCGGCGACGTGGATGCGCGCCGGATCGCAGCCGTGCGCCGCGGCGTGCTCGAACAGCCAGCGCAGCGCGCGCTGCACCGCCGCCGCCATGTTCGCCAGGGTCGCCTGCGGCACCAGCGGAAAATCGAGCGCGGCGAAGCCGGCCCCGGCCTGCACGAACGCGGGCGCGCCGAAGCCGCTGTCCGCCTTCGACAGCGTCTGCCAGTTGCCGCCGTGCACGAACACCATGAGCGGCGCGTGCTCGGCTCGCGGCGGATAGAGATCCAGCGTCTCGTGCTCGCCCGGGCCATACCGCAGGCCCTCGATGCACGCCAGCGCGCCTTTCGCGGCGCGCGTCAGCGCCGCGTACTGGCGCGTGTACACGGTGTAGTCGGCAACCGTGCCGCGGCTGTCGTACTGCCGGTCGAGCGCCGCCTGATCGAGGTCGCGCCAGACCTTGGGGCCGGTCATCGGACCGCGGGGCCGGTCATCGGACCGCAGCGCCGGTCATTCCACCTTGGCGCCGGAGATCTTCACCGCGCGGGCGCTGCGCGCGCTGTCTTCCTTCAGGAACGCGGCGAACTCGGCCGGCGTGTTGGCGATGAGCTCGTAGCCCTTCGCCTCGACCTGCTTCTGGCGGAAGTCGGGCGAGCGCATGATCGCCCCGATCTCGGCGGAGAGCTTGTTCACGATCGCGGGCGGCGTGCCGGCCGGCGCGAACAGCCCGAACCACGCGCCCGCGGGCACGCCGGGATAGCCCTGCTCGGTGAACGTCGGCACGTCGGGCAGCAGCGCGAGGCGCTTGTCGCCGCCGATGGCGAGGGGCTTGAGCCGGCCGCCCTGGATGTGCCCCTGCGACGAGGCGGCGCCGGAGAAGGTGAACTGCACCTCGCCCGCGATGGCCGCGGGGATCGCCTGCGGGATGCCCTTGTACGGGATGTGCACGATGTCCACGCCCGCCTGCTGCTTGAAGGTCTCCATCGCGAGATGCGGCTGGCTGCCATTGCCGTAGGAGCCGTAGTTGAGCGTGCCGGGCTTCTGCTTCGCCAACGCGACGAGCTCCTTCAGGTTGCTCGCCGGCACCGATGGATGCGCGAGCAGGAGCTGGTGCAGGTTGATGAGGTGCGTGATCGGCACGAAGTCCCTGGCCGGGTCGTAGGGCAGCTTCGCGAAGAGGTGCGGGTTCACCGACATGGTGGAGTCGGTGGTGAGCAGCAGCGTGT